>BNUX01000059.1 GCA_025997675.1 Spirochaetia bacterium
CGAAAAGCGTCGATAACAACATTGAAGTAATTTCCCCATATCTCGGAAAGAGATAAACGGTTACGATTGCTTAAAACTTCCATTTACTCGGGACTGCGGCGAAATTCCGTAATGTATATTAAATAAATGATATCCATCTTGATGGCAGTATATAACGGCGGGCAGTTTCTGTCGGAGCAGATCGAATCGATTCTGGATCAAACCGTGCAGGATTTTGTTCTCTATATCCATGATGATTGTTCCGCCGATAATTCTTTTGCCATAGCTCGGGGATATGCGGAACTGTTTCCGCTTAAGATTAAAGCGAAACAAAACGAAACGAATTCCGGCGGGGCGCAGTACAACTTCATCAGAATGATGACAGAGATTCGGGATGATTATGTGATGCTCTGTGATCAGGATGATATCTGGCTGCCTGAAAAAATTGAAGTGACCTTAGGGAAAATGCGGGAACTTGAAAGCCGGTACACAAAGGATGCGCCCCTTTTGGTTCACACCGATTTACGGGTGATTGACGAAAGTGGCGCAATTATTTCGCCTTCCTATAAAAAGATGATGCAAGCCAATTATAAAAGAACCCAGCTTAAAGATGTAGTGATACAAAATACTGTTTTAGGATGCACAGCACTGTATAACCGATCCTTGGCAGGACTCTTCACAAAAGAGCCGCCGTATATGATAATGCATGACTGGTGGCTTGAATTAACCGCTGCCGCCCTTGGTCAGATTGGGTATACTGATGAAGCGCCCATACTCTACCGGCAGCATAAGAATAATGTCATTGGCGCCGGAAAATTTAGCACGATGAAATATAAGATTGGCCGTTTGGTACATTACGGGGCAATAAAAGAAGCGTTGACTAATACGTACTGGCAGGCGGAAAGTTTGTTGGAACTGTACCGTGAGCGGCTTACAAAACAACAGCAGCAATTGCTAACTGCATATTGTTCAATCCCGTCTCTGGATAAATTGAGCCGGTTGTTGGTCATTTACCGGCTTGGGACGCTGAAAACCGGCTTAAGCCGGAAAATTGCTCATTTTATTTTTATATGATCTCTATTTTGATGGCTGTCTATAACGGAGAACGGTTTCTTGCCAAGCAACAGGAAATGGTGATATCTGGTTTCCGGAGAAAATCGCCCTTACCTTTGACAAAATGAAAGAGCTTGCTCCGGTGGTACTGACTTTTGGATAACAATCTTTTAAGATAGGGCATGTGTATTATATGAAAGGAATCGTATTAGCCGGAGGATCCGGTACTAGGCTGTACCCGTTAACCCTGGCAACTTCAAAACAGTTGCTGCCAATTTATGACAAACCGATGGTATATTATCCCTTGTCGGTGCTGATGCTTGCGGGGATTCGAGAGATTTTGATAATTTCTACGCCCAGAGATTTGCCGAACTTTAAAAACTTGTTTGGTGACGGATCGCAGTTTGGGATTCGCTTACAGTACAAAGAGCAGCCCTCTCCGGACGGTTTGGCGCAGGCGTTTATATTGGGTGAAGAGTTCATTGGCCGCGACTGCTGCACCATGGTGTTGGGGGACAATATTTTTTATGGAAACGGGTTCACCCAAATGTTGACCGACGCGGTCCGCAATGCGGAGGATAACCGGCGCGCAACGGTATTCGGTTACCACGTGAACGACCCGGAACGGTTCGGCGTGGTGGAGTTTGATTCTAAGGGCAAGGCGCTTTCAATAGAGGAGAAGCCCAAACAGCCCAGGTCAAATTATGCGGTTACCGGTCTGTATTTCTACGATAACCGGGTGGTAGAGTTTGCTAAGAAGATGAAACCCTCCGCGCGGGGCGAGTTGGAGATTACTGATTTAAACCGTGTATACTTGGAGGCGGGCGAGTTGGATGTTCAGTTGTTAAACCGGGGCTATGCATGGTTCGATTCGGGAACCTTCGACAGCCTGCTTGATTCGGCAATGTTTGTAAGCCTGGTGCAAAGACGCCAGGGGATAAAAATAGGCGATTTGAGCGAGATTGCAAAAACCAAGGGATGGATATGAAACTCCTGATTACCGGTTCCCGGGGACAGCTTGGGACTGAGTTGCAACGGCAGGCAACGTGCGGGATTACTGCGGTCGATGTAGACGAACTTGATATTACAAAGTTAGATTCCGTCCGTAGCATGATAAAAAAAGTTGCCCCCGATAGTATTATAAATTGTGCCGCTTACACCAATGTTGACAAATGCGAAACAGACAAGGACGCCGCTTTTGCGGTAAATGCCCTTGGGGCACGGAACCTTGCGGTTGCCGCAGGTGAGTTTGGCGCTAAACTGATACACATTTCTACGGACTATGTGTTTGACGGTAGCGGAAATGAACCCCGTCGGGAGTGGGACTTGCCCAATCCAGAGAGCGTTTACGGCTATACGAAACTTGTCGGTGAGCAGTATGTCAGGCAGTTTTGCCCCCGCAGTTTTATTATTCGCACAGCTTGGTTATACGGATATGCGGGCGCAAACTTTGTGAAGACAATTTTGAACGCCGCAAGGTCCGGCAAGCCCCTTAAGGTTGTCAACGACCAGCGGGGTAACCCTACAAGTGCCGTTGACCTTGCCAAGCATTTACTGAAACTCGCTGAAACCGAAGAATTCGGCATATACCATTGTACGAACAACGGCGAATGTAGTTGGTATGAGTTTGCGGCCGAGTTTTTGAAACGCTCCGGGTTGAAGTACACCATTGAGCCCTGTACCACGGAGGAGTTCCCCCGGGCCGCAAAACGTCCGGCGTATTCGTCCCTTGACAATATGATGCTGCGCCTGACAACCGGCGATGAAATGCGTTCCTGGCAGGATGCGATAGCGGAATATATGGAACATTATAATAAAGACAGCGGAGACTTTGAGTTATGATCTACCTGGTAACCGGCGGCGCAGGGTTTATCGGTGGTAATTTTGTGCATCATACGCTGCGCGAACACCCGAATGATAAAATCATTTGCCTTGACGCGCTCACCTATGCGGGGAACCTGGAAACCCTGGAACCGGTGGCGAAAAATCCGAACTTCCGCTTTGTTAAAGGCGGTATTACCGACCGGTCGGCGGTTGACGCACTGTTTGCGGAAACGAAGCCCGATGTGGTGGTAAACTTTGCCGCCGAAAGCCACGTTGACCGCAGCATCGACAATCCGGGGATTTTCCTGCAAACAAACGTCATCGGCGCCCAGGTGTTGATGGACGCCTGCAGAAAATATGGCATCAAGCGTTTTCACCAGGTATCCACCGATGAAGTGTACGGGGATCTGCCCCTTGACCGTCCCGACTTGCTGTTCACGGAAACTACCCCGATCCATACATCAAGCCCGTAT
The DNA here is from genome assembly GCA_025997675.1 of Spirochaetia bacterium. GTDB lineage: Bacteria > Spirochaetota > Spirochaetia > Treponematales > Breznakiellaceae > Termitinema. The sequence continues at coordinate 3,330 of BNUX01000059.1, forward strand.
TCGGCAAGCAAAGCGGCGGCGGATTTGCTGGTAACCGCCTACTTCAGAACCTATAAGCTGCCTGTAACCATTTCACGTTGTTCCAACAACTATGGTCCCTACCATTTCCCCGAAAAACTTATCCCCCTGATGATCGCCAACGCGCTAAATGATAAGCCGCTTCCGGTTTACGGCAGGGGGGAGAACGTCCGGGACTGGCTCTATGTTGAGGATCATTGCCGCGCCATTGACCTTATTTTGCAAAGCGGTAAGGCTGGAGAAGTCTACAACATTGGCGGGCATAACGAGATGCGCAACATCGACATAGTAAAACTAATTTTGAAAGAACTGGGCAAGGGCGAAACACTCATAACATACGTCACCGACCGGGCCGGGCACGACTTACGCTATGCAATCGACCCGGGGAAAATTCACCGCGAACTCGGGTGGCTGCCGGAAACAAAGTTTGCGGAGGGCATAAAAAAGACCATAACATGGTACCAGGATAACCGCCGGTGGTGGGAGAACATCGTCAGCGGGGAGTATCAGCAGTATTACGAAAAGATGTACGGGAACAGGTGAATTGGCAAAATTTAAATTCACCGGAACAGGCATAGATGGTTTGACAGTTATTGAGGCAACCGTATTCGGTGACGAGCGCGGCTATTTTATGGAAATCTTCCAGAAAGAGGAGTTCCGCGTAGCGGGGCTGCCCGTAGACTTTGTACAGGACAACCAATCGAAGTCAAAGCAGGGTGTTCTTCGGGGTCTCCACTTTCAAAAGACGAACCCCCAGGGAAAACTTGTGCGCGTAATCGCCGGGGAAGTCTTTGACGTTGGTGTTGACCTGCGCGGCGGCAGTCCTACCTATGGACAATGGCGCGGGGTCCTGCTCAACGCGGAGAACAAAAAGCAGTTATACGTTCCTGAGGGGTTTGCGCACGGATTTGTGGTGCTAAGCGAATTTGCGGAATTTACCTACAAGTGTACACGCTTGTATGACCCAAGCGATGAGGCCGGAATTATCTGGAATGATGCCGGACTCGGCATTGACTGGCACTTAGGGGATGTCCTTCCTATTTTGAGTGATAAGGACACAAAATTACCGGCATTGAAGGATTTGGAGTTTAGGTTTTGAATACTATAACACAGCAAATAGGCACATTCGGTAAATACACATACCTGCTTTCCAATTTGGTAAAAAGAGATTTTGCAACAAAGTACCGGCGTTCGGTCTTGGGTATACTTTGGAGTGTTTTAAATCCGCTGTTAATGATGGCCGTAATTACGGTGGTATTTGTAAATATATTCAGGATGCAGGTTGAGAATTTTCCGGTGTATTATTTGACCGGTTCCTTAGTATTTAACTTTATGACAGAGGCAACAAATGGCTCTTTGACTTCGATATTGGGTTCAGCGGGCTTGATAAAAAAGGTCTACATTCCCAAGTACATTTTTCCGCTGGAACGGTGTTTTTTTGCATTGGTAAATACCCTGCTTTCATTCATTGCGGTATTGATAATTATGCCGATATTAGGCGTTTTTCCGAAGCTTACGATACTGCTATTTTGGGTACCGCTCTTGTATACCTTGGTATTTTCAATAGGATTAGGAATGATACTTGCCACGACACATGTATTTTTTCGTGATATAGGATATTTGTACGGTGTTTGGATAACGGCGTGGATGTATTTAACCCCGATTATTTATCCGGTTACTATTTTACCGGATATAATGCAAACCACTATTAAGTGGTTTAACCCTATGTATCACTATGCGGATTATTTTCGACAGGTTGTTATGTATGGAAACATCCCCAATTTACAGGCAAATTTGACGTGCCTTGGGTTTTCGTTACTGTTCCTGATTGTGGGGTTCATCGTGTTCAAATGTAAACAAGACAGGTTTATATTATTTATCTAGGATAAAAAATGCCAAGTGCCGTAACCGTGGATAATGTTCTAATGCTTTTCAATATGAGCAAGGAAAAGATAGACAGCTTAAAAGAATATTTTATCAAATTTACCAAAGGGAAATTGTTATATGAAGAATTTATCGCATTGAAGGATGTAACCTTTTCTGTAGAAAGGGGAGATGTGTTCGGGATTGTGGGCTTGAACGGCTCCGGCAAAAGTACCTTGCTAAAAATTATCTCCGGTATTTTGAAACCAAGTGCTGGGAGCATTAAGGTTAATGGGACGATTGCTCCGCTCATTGAGTTGGGCGCGGGGTTTGATTTGGAGCTTACTGCCCGCGAGAATATCTATCTGAATGGTTCGGTTTTGGGCTATTCAAAAAAATATTTAGACGGCCACTTTGACGAGATTGTCGATTTCTCCGAGTTGCATGAATTCTTGGATATGCCGATGAGGAATTACAGTTCAGGTATGGTGGCGAGGGTTGGTTTCGCGGTTGCGACAATGACCCAGCCGGACATTTTGATTCTTGACGAGATTTTGTCGGTCGGTGATTTTAAATTTCAGGAGAAATGTGAGCGGCGAATTGAAACAATGATGTCCGGCGGTACCACGGTGTTGATTGTGTCCCATTCAATCGAACAGATTGAACGTATGTGTAAGCATGTGCTGTGGCTGGAAAAAGGCAGGGTCAAGATGATAGGTGATGTCACCGATGTATGTATGGCGTATAGAGGAAAATACTAATTATAAAGGCAATACCGGGTTAACAGTATCTCCTTTACGAAACGACCTTAATAGAGGATTCAAAGCTAATGGATAAAAAAGAAAAAATTGGCGGAGTTACGCTGGATTATGAGTTCTACGATGAATCGCAAGTATATAGTGACGGCGATGAAGTGGAAACAGAAATAGTTGACATTTTCAAAGAAAATAAAAATGTGATAGACATATTGATTGTCGATAATCGTTGGGCAATTCTCTATCATTTATCACCGCAAAGAGCGAATATTGTTGAACCTATGGAGATTTCAACAGATGACGAAGTGCTTGAACTCGGCGCCGGATTTGGTGCAATTACTTCAGCGATCGCCCCAAAAGCAAAATACGTTGATTGCGTTGAATTATCCAAACGCCGTTCATTAGGCAACGCATACCGTAATAAAGATTGTGAAAATGTGACTATTTATGTGGGTAATTTTGAAAAAATTGAGTTCAGAAAATTATATGATGTTGTTGTAATGATCGGTGTTTTGGAATATGCAGGGCATTATTTGCCGCTTGCTGATGAGCCATATCCTGAGTTTTTGCAAAAAGTAAAAACATTGCTCAAGCCGAATGGAAAAGTTTACGTAGCAATTGAAAACCGGCTTGGAATGAAATATTTTTCCGGCGCTCCGGAAGATCACTTGGGAACACCTTATACCGGAATTGAAGGCTATATTGATAGTCCAATGAAAGTTAAAACATTCAGCCGCTCAGATCTTGAAGCTTTGTTAATCACCAATGGATTCAGGGATGTGTTTTTTTATTATCCTTTGCCTGACTACAAATTACCGACTGTTATTTATAGCGATAAATATGTGCCGCGGAAAGGTGAATTGTTGCCGGAGTTTCCGGCGTATGACAGACCAAGAGTTTCTGCATTCAGCGAATACAATGCGATGCTCAGTTTAGTTGGCACTGAAGAGTTTAAAGTTTTTTCAAATTCATTTTTAGTCGAGGCAATCAAGGCATGAGTTTGTTATATTCAAAATCAAATGACATGCGGCTTCCGAAATATGCCATACGCACATCGATCATTGAGAATGACGGTAAAAAGTTGATTGTGAAAGAACCGATATTCAAAGAAGGTGCGGCTCATGTTGAACGTATTGCACAGTTTAGGGAGAAACTCCGCACTGCTTTTCCGAAAGTGAAAATTGCCGAAACTTGGATTGAGGGTGGAAAACTGTATGGTGAATTCATTAAAGGCAAACTATTATCAGAATATTACAACGAATATTTGCAAGCGGGTAATAAAGAACGGTTTCTTGAGATTGTTGATTGGCATTTAAATTTGCTAATTGATGATACAAAAAACGTATGTGAATTTATACCCACAGCAGGGTTTAAAGAATGGTTTGATAATGATGGTTCGGATTTTACCGGAGTACCTGCATTGCAAGTTTCAGATTTTGATGCTGTATCCGACAATATTTTTATCGTTGATAATAATTTTGATAATCCTATTTTTACAGACTATGAGTGGTGTTTTGATTTTCCTGTGCCGATGTTTTTTTGCAGGTATTACATCATAAGAGTATTATTTGATAGAATTAAAGATTTGGGGAAAGTATTTACATTCAACGAATTGCAATTACGAAATATTAGTGAAATCGAGTTGCAGTCATCAGAACAATTAGTTAATGCGTTTTATATGAAAATATTTTCTATAAGCAAAAAAGAGTTTAAACCTTTGTATGCTGTATACCAACCGTATAAAAAAACTGACGAGTCTGTAGAACAAATTATACTGAACAAAGAAGTACACATTGAGCTTCTTCGAGAGTCGGAAAGAAAGCTGGATGCAGAATTGTGTTCAATTAAATCAAGCCGTTCATGGCGGTTGGTGCAACTCATCTGGCGTATAAGCAGAAAACTGATTCCGTTGGGAAGTAAGCGAAGATTATTTTTAAAAATCGTCTATAAATTTATATGTCATCCTTTACGCTTTATTTCAAAGCTGACTCCTAGACGTATTGGGGTATTTTTTGACTCAGTAAGACGGGAAGGTGTTGGCAGTGCTTCACGTCGTCTTGATAGATCCCTAGCTGGTACTAATATTGAATCCCTTGTTTTAGATATTAATCCGGTAAAAATGCACAGAATCACCTTGAATGATTATACGTCTTTAGTTTTTATAAAACAAGAATGCCCTGCTGTTTCTATTATTATCCCGGTCTATAATCAATTTGAATATACCTATAACTGTCTAAAATCCATTCTTGATAATACCCGAGATATTGCTTATGAAGTAATTATAGCAAATGATTGTTCAAGTGATCTAACAATCAGACTTGAAGAATTGGTTAAAAATATAAATGTGATTAATAATAAGGAAAATCTTCGTTTCTTAAAGAACTGTAATAATGCTGCCCGGTACGCCATAGGAAAATTTATTCTCTTTCTCAATAACGATACCCAGGTTCAGGCTGATTGGCTTGCACCAATGGTTAAACTAATTGAAGATGACCCCAAGGTAGGGATTGTTGGATCGAAACTGATATACAGTGATGGAACTTTGCAGGAGGCGGGAGGCATATTTTGGAAGGATGGTTCAGCCTGGAATTTCGGGCATGGTTCAGATCCGGCATTACCGGAATTCAACTATGTAAAGGAAGTCGATTATGTTTCCGGCGCCTCAATGATGATCCGCAAAGAACTTTGGGAACAAATTGGTGGATTTGATGAACTATTTACACCTGCTTATTGCGAAGATGCGGATATTGCTTTTATGGTAAGGAGTATGGGCTATAAGGTTCTATACCAACCTGCTTCTGTGGTAGTACATTTTGAAGGTATTTCCAATGGTACGGACACGGACAGCGGGCAAAAGGCATATCAGGTGGTAAACCAGAAGAAGTTTTATGAAAAATGGCATGATGTCCTTGAAAAAGAGCATTTCCCTACTGGCGACAATGTATTTCAGGCAAGGGATCGCAGCCGATTCAAGAAAAAGCTGCTTATGGTGGACCATTATGTGCCGCTGTATGACAAGGATGCGGGAAGCCGTTGTATATTTATGTACCTTAAACTCTTTATACAGATGGGTATTAAGGTGGTTTTTTTAGGCGATAATTTTTATCCGCTTCAGCCATATACAGCCAGGTTACAAAGTATGGGGGTTGAGGTTTTATATGGCGTCTATTATAAAAAAAACTGGAAGACATGGATACAAGAAAATGGTAAGTATTTTGATTATATTTATACATGCCGTTCCAATATTTCAATTAAGTATATTGATATATTTAAGAAATGTACGAATGCGAAAATATTTTATTTTAATCAGGATATGCGGCATCTGCGGGAATATCGTCAGTATGAAATTACAGGAGATGGAAAATATTTATTTGCCGCAGAAAAATCCGAAGAATTGGAAATGTATGTTTCCAATAAGGCTGATGTGCTACATGTGGTTGGTACCTATGAAAAACAAATACTACAGGAGAAATTTCCACAAAAAGATATTCGGAATATCCCGTTATACATTTATGAAAATGTAAAAGAAGTTTCTTATCTGCCGGAGTATCGTAAAGATTTATTGTTTGTAGGGGGATTCGGGCATCAACCCAATGAAGATGCAGTGCTTTGGTTCTTCGAGAATGCTTTTCCAGAAATCGTAGAAACAATACCGGAGATAAGATGGTTTATTGTTGGTTCAAATCCTACAGAAAAGATTTTATCCATTGAAAATAATCATATTATTGTTACTGGTTATGTAAGTGAAGAAGAATTGGAAAAATACTATCGAATGTGCAGATTATGTATAGCACCTTTGCGTTTTGGAGCAGGGGTAAAAGGTAAAATAGTAGAGGCTGCATATCAATGTATCCCAATGATCACAACGCCTATTGGGGCTGAAGGCTTGAGTTTAGATGAGAATGCATTTATGGTTTGCGATGCCGATGAAGCTTTTGCGGATAAAACAATCTCTTTATACGGGGATTTTTCTAAATTAAAAGAAATTTCCGCCAATTGCCAAAAATTTATCAACAATCATTTTTCAATAGATTCTGCAGTAGAGGTTCTGAGAAAAGATATGCTCATTTAGGAGGGAATGATATTATGGAAAGAACGGCGATGATTTCCGGAATAACCGGTCAGGATAAGATTAACGAAGAAATTTCCAAATATAAAAATGTTGAAAATGTGCATGATTTACCTGCCGCTTTTCATTATTGCACCAATTTCCTGGGAAAGAAACTAATTGAACAGTTTGGATTTAAAGAGTTTGATAAGGTAGTCGAGTATCATATTAATATTATCAAAAAATCAAAAGACGAAAAGGATATAAAAATACTTTCACTGGGTAGTGGTAACTGTGATTTTGAAATCGAATCCCTTTCAAATAAATACAATTTAAAATGTCAGTTTTTTTGCATGGATCTTAATACCGATATGCTTGTACGCGGCAGGAAATTGGCGGAAAAATATAAAGTATCGGATAGTTTTGTATTTTTGGAAACGGATATTAATAAGGTCTTATTGGAACAAAAATACGATATAATAATTGCAAACCACTCCTTGCATCATTTTGCTGAGTTGGAACATATTTTTAAGCAAGTCAATAACGCCATGTTTGAAAAATCCTATTTTATCATTAATGATATGATAGGCGGAAATGGTCATATGTCGTGGGATAATACATTTGAGCTGCAAGAAAAAATTTGGGAAATGCTTCCAAAAGAATTGAAATTTAATCATCAATTTAATATTTATACACCAAAGTTAATACAATGGGATTGTTCCCGTGATGGATTTGAAGGAATCAGGGCACAGGACATTTTGCCGCTGCTGGATTCCAATTTTGATTTTTCATGGTTTATTCCATTTTTTTGCCTTATTGGCCGATTTATAGAGCGAGGGTATGGGCATAATTTTGATGTTAACAATCAATTTCATCAAAAAATATTGGATATGCTATGGGGCTATGAAGAATACTGCTTAAGTAACAAGCTTTTAAAACCTACGCAATTAATTGCAGTAATGATGAAAAAGGCCCCCCCCCCCCCCGGTACAACATCAATAAATGAAATGTTGGAGCATAAATTTATATTTTTTGAGCATCCATCAGAGATATATGAAATGGATGATACACGGGTTAAATTGTTTTTTGAAATTGAGGATAAAACTGATGTTAATAAGAAATTAGCTAAACTAAGGCAGAGCGTAAGAATAGTAATTTGGTATATGAATGCTAAGCACATCCCATTGGGAACGAAGAGAAGGCGATTATACAAGATGCTATGGAAGTTTATAGGTCGTCCGTTTCGTATTTTATAGGAGACGGTTCATCATTGGGTGATATTTATTTGTAGGAATGTGATTTTATAAAATGAAAAAACGAATAGTTTTGGTTCTATTGATAATTGTGGAACTCATTTCAATTATTTTATTGAGTTTACCCCAAATGCGACTCATGCTTATTTATACTGCGGAATATTTTCTTGGCCGTGCCATTAATCATCCTATATGGGATCAGCTACTGTCTTCACATATAGACATTCTTGTTCGTGTGTTCATAATTTCGATTTTATTTATAGCATTTTATGAATTATCGAAAAAAAATAAATTCAAAAAAATAATATCTCTTTTTACAAAAAATATTTATACTATGTTGTGGCTTGAAGATTTAGATAACAATCTGACCAAGCCTTATTCTAGAAAAACATTCAATACGTTTTTTATTATAGGTATGTTTGCTCTTCTTTATTTCTATTTCAAACCATACCAAGTGGCTTATCCATATGAAGATGATCTTTTCATAGCTGATTATGCTGGAATGTCTGCTCATGAATTCCTTACCGGAACATTCACCAATGTAACTTATAAATTTAGACCTGTTTCTGGTTTTATTCTGTGGGTTTATGCTAATCTATTTATGTTCAATATGCGTGGGTATTTCTTGGCAAATTTATTTTTTCATTCAATAATGGCCTTATATATATATACTATAGCTTCTTCTATTATTAAAAATCGATGGATAGGGGTAATGTTCCCTATCTTATATGCATTTAGTTCATTTTCACTTTATCATATTTCCCAGGCAATGGGACCATTTGAATTGTTAGGTCTTATATTTGAAATTTCAATACTTTTTGTAATATATCAAATTATGACATGCGAAAATGATGAAATTACTAATAAGAGTATTTTGTGTATTGTTTTATATTTTATAATAATGTATGTGCATGAAAGATTTATGGTCTTGATTTTACCTATATCCATAATGTTTATTTATAATAGAAAAAAATATAAATCACTGCTTCTGTTTACCATTTTTTTATTGATTCCATTTTTTTTCCTAATTACAAAACTACTATTAGAAAAATTTATTTTTAAACTAACCATTCTAATGGGCACTGGTGGGTATGTGATGCATTTTTCCATTATTCAGCCAATTAGACATTTTTTATATTCTATCGGTTATTTGTTTGGCATTCATCCTTTGGAATTTGCTTATTTAGATGGCATCAGCAGGGAAAATGTTAATCTGCTAATATTTATAGTTGTAATAATTTCAACTCTCTGCTTTATTTTAATTTTTTTCAATTATATACGATTAAATGTGTTGAGTAAATTAAATAAACCATCTAATAAAAATTTGTTTTATTGCGTTGTAATTTATTTAATATCTATTATATGTATGATTACATCTTCTTCTTTTACAATACGCGTAGAGCAAAGGTGGATATATAATCCATACGTAGCATTATTGTTTATCCTAATGATAATGTTGAAGTATTTCAGAGAAAAAAGCGCTGAATATAAGGGAGCTCATGGTAAATGGGCTATATTAATGTGTTTTTTGTTATATTCATTGGGGAATATAACATATTCCTATTATTATCATTGTCATTGGAATAATGTATATATTCTTTCTGATTGGAATAATCGGGTTAAAATATTTTACAAAACTTTTGTCTTGGATTATCCAGATAGAAAGTTTACCAGGCCAGTATATTATTTAACCCCTGAAAAATTTTTTGTTAGGCGTAAAGCATTTTCTCTTGTAAACTGGGAGTCTTGGAAGAATGTTAATTTTATTCCAATTTCATTAGATGTCTTTTCTGCTGATATGGATGAAAATCATTTGCTTGTATATTATAAAAGTAATAAACAGGAATTTAAATTTGCGAACTATTCTGACATAGGAAATACTGCCAGAACTGGAATTCTTGGAACAGGTGTTTCAGATTTTTTTGATGATAGTTATTCTATAGTTGAAAATAAGGGAAGCATTTTAATTAGAAGCGGAAAGGAAGGAATAGTATATTTGGAAGGTTTTGTACCTGATTTTAATATCCCTAATATGCTATCATTATATTTTAATGATGTTTTTATCGAAGATATTATTATTTCTGATTCTTTTTTTAAAATTGAAATTGATGGTATACCAAAAAATATAATTGGTGTATTAACATTACAAATAGAAAAAGCGGCTATACCTTTTGAAGTAGGCGCAGGGGAAGACAGAAGGCGTATAGGTGTATGTATTACTGATATTATAATGAAATAGAATAATGAAATTTTGAAGGAAGGTCTATGAAAGTAGTAATATTAGCCGGCGGTTATGGTACCCGGCTATCCGAAGAAACGGATCTGCGTCCCAAGCCCATGGTGGAAATCGGCGGAAAGCCCCTCCTCTGGCATATTATGAAAATCTATTCCCACTACGGGTTTAACGAGTTTATCATCTGCTGTGGGTATAAGTCATATTATATCAAGGATTATTTTTATCATTACTATATGCATTCGGCGGATATGACCATAGATTTGGCATCCAACAAGGTTGAATACCATACCTCCGCTTCCGAACCCTGGAAGATTACCCTGGTTGATACGGGTCTGGAAACCATGACTGGTGGGCGGATCAAACGGATTCAGAAATATGTGGGTAATGAGCCCTTTATGTTGACCTATGGTGATGGGGTATCGGACGTTAATATAAGCAATCTGCTGACATATCACCAGAAAAAGGGGAAACTTGCAACCTTAACGGCGGTTTTACCTTCAGGAAAATTCGGCGCCCTGGAAATAGCCGGCGATGACCGTATTGCTTCCTTTTTCGAGAAACCCCAGGGGGATGGTTCCTGGGTGAACGGCGGTTTTTTTGTGCTGGAGCCTGAGATTTTTAAATACATCACCGGGGGTGATTCTACGGTATTTGAGCGGAAACCCCTGGAAAATTTAGCCCAGGATGGCCAGTTACAATCCTACAAACATACCGGGTTTTGGAAACCCATGGACACCTTACGGGAAAAGTTAGCACTACAAGCTCTATGGAATAGTGGAAAGGCGCCCTGGAAGATATGGAATGAATAAAATCTCGTTTTTTAAAGGGAAAAAAGTATTTATAACCGGCCATACAGGCTTTAAAGGAACCTGGTTGTGCCATATTTTGTTACAGGCGGGCGCCGAAATAACCGGCTATGCCTTGGTAAGCCCGACAACACCTTCCCTATTTATCCAAACCAGGACTGCTAAAGAAATTGATTCAATTACCGGTGATGTACGGAACCGGGATGCTTTAATCAAAGCGGTACACGATGCAAAACCGGATATTATATTTCATCTTGCAGCCCAGCCAATAGTTCGCCTCTCCTACCGGGAACCGACGGCAACCTACGAGACCAATGTGATAGGAACCGTTAATATCCTTGAAGCAATTCGCTTAACAGAAGGAGTACGTTCTTTTGTCAATGTGACTACCGACAAGGTTTACGAAAACAAGGAATGGCACTGGGGTTACCGGGAGAACGAAAATCTTTGCGGCTTTGACCCCTATTCAAACAGTAAATCCTGCAGCGAGTTGGTTACCTATGGTTACCGTAATTCTTTTTTTAGCGATAAAGATGCGACTGTGGTTTCGACCGCCCGTTCAGGGAATGTTATAGGCGGCGGCGATTATGCGGTAGATCGGATCATTCCCGATTGTATACGGGCGGTTAGTGCTGGTAAGCAGATTGTACTGCGAAATCCCCATTCCATCCGGCCCTATCAGCATGTGCTTGAATGTCTGGCTGGCTATCTCTTGCTTGCGGAAAGGCAGTATCACGATAAAGCCCTGGAAGGGTCCTACAATTTTGGTCCCGGCGATGCCAGTTGTGTTACCACAGGGGAACTCGCGGAACTGTTTTGTTCCGCCTGGGGTTCCGGCACTGAATGGATAGTTCAGGGGGATCAGGGCCCGCATGAAGCAAACTTTTTAAAACTTGACTGTTCTAAATCAAAAGTCGTTCTTGGCTGGAAGCCGTTCTGGGAGATCAAGACTGCGGTAGAAAAAGTCGTGGAGTTTGCCAAAAACGACAGTGACGAAGATCGAACCCAGTGTGTCGAACGGCAGATACAGGAATATTTTACCGGTAAAAACATATCAGAGATAATTTGAAAGATGGAACAGGATGAAACATCCCACACATATAACAGCGAGATTGCCGAAGAAATCTTTAAAAGAATACTAACAAAATATCAGCCTGTATTAATTTCTTTTAAAACAATATATGGAACAAAAAATAGAATAATGTTTTGCAGAATGTTTTATCAAAGATGTGTGGTAAAAGAGTTTTCTGATCGGATAACTAAAATGGAGCCCCTTGGTGTTTGAATCAATGACTAAAGAACAAGCAACACAGGCTATTCTTGACAATGTAAAAGAATACTATGAAACCTACATGCAAAAACCCGCATATAAGAATGGCGACCGTATCCCTTACGCCTCCCGGGTTTTTGATGACCACGAGATGACCAACTTGGTTGATAGCGCCCTTGAGTTTTGGCTTACCTCGGGTAGGTATACCGAACAGTTTGAAAGGCAACTGGCCGAATACCTCAAAGTTCCTCATTGCTCCCTGGTTAACTCCGGTTCCTCGTCTAACCTCCTCGCCTTTATGGCTTTAACGTCACCCCTGCTAAAAGAACGGGCCATACAAAGAGGGGATGAAGTGATTACCGTTGCCGCCGGATTCCCTACTACCGTAACACCTATTATTCAGTATGGAGCCATCCCCGTCTTTGTGGACGTGACCATACCGCAATATAACATTGATGTATCCCTTTTGGAAAAAGCATATTCATCTAAAACAAAGGCAGTGATGCTGGCGCATACCTTGGGGAATCCCTTTGATTTGAAGGCGGTCAAATCTTTCTGTGATGTCCATAATTTGTGGCTGGTGGAAGATAACTGTGACGCATTGGGAACGACCTATACCATTGATGGTGATGAAAAGTTTACCGGGACGATTGGCGATATCGGGACATCAAGTTTCTATCCGCCGCATCACATGACCATGGGGGAGGGTGGGGCAGTGTATACCGCAAACCCGTTGCTGCATAAGATAGTCCGCTCCCTGCGGGATTGGGGACGGGACTGTGTGTGTCCTTCCGGAAGGGATGATTTGTGCGGCCGTCGGTTTGACAAGCAATATGGCGAACTACCGCTTGGGTATGACCACAAATATGTATACAGCCACTTTGGGTATAACTTGAAGGCCACGGATATGCAGGCGGCCATAGGGTGCGCTCAGTTAGAAAAGTTTCCGGCTTTTGTGGAGCGGCGGCGGCATAACTGGCAGCGGCTGTATGATGGGTTACAGGGACTACAGGATAAGTTGATACTACCCGAAGCGGTGTCCAATTCCCGGCCAAGCTGGTTCGGGTTTCTGATAACCTGCAAAGACGGAGTGAACCGGAATACGTTGGTACAACACCTTGAAGCAAACAACATCCAGACCCGGATGCTTTTTGCGGGGAATTTGGTAAAGCACCCTTGTTTTAATAAAATGCGGGAGAGTGGTGTAGGATATCGGGTGGTAGGGACGCTGGAGGTGACTGATCGAATTATGAACAACACCTTCTGGATTGGGGTGTATCCGGGTATGAGTGACGAAATGGTAGCTAGGATGATTAATGTGGTGAGGGATTATATTTCAACATGACAAAAACAGTATTGATAACAGGTGGAACCGGGTTTCTGGGCTCCTACTTAACATACGGATTATTGCATAATGGTTTTCATGTAGTTGTTTTAAAACGTAGCACCTCTGCTACATGGCGTATAATAGATTTTATAGATGAGGTCAAATGTTATGATATAGATATAGTAGGCATTGAACCTGCATTTAAAGATCAATATATTGATACTGTCATTCATACTGCTTGCTGTTATGGAAGAAAGAATGAAAAGATAAGTGATATTGTTGATACCAATGTTATGTTTGGAATCAATCTGCTTGAATACGCAGAAGTTTTCAATACCAATACATTCATAAATACCGATACTTTTTATGCAACTTCATTAATACCAAAATATAAATCCTATGCCTTGTCAAAAAGACATTTTGTTGAATGGTTAAAACAGGCATCTAAAAAGGTAAAAATAGTGAACATGAAGCTGGAACATATGTATGGTCCTAAAGATGATAAAACAAAATTTATTCCATGGGTTTTAGATCAACTTGACCAAAATAAGAAAGAGATTAATCTGACAAGCGGTATACAAGAGCGTGATTTTATCTACGTTACCGATGTCGTCTCTGCCTATAAAAAGATATTGGAATGTCACGATAAATTGGATACATTCAATGAATTTGACGTTGGAACAGGAAAATCGACATCAGTAAAGCAATTTATTACTGAGCTTCATAGTCAATATAAAAAATTAAATCCGGAAAACATTACAGATCTTTTATTTGGAAAAATACCTCATTATGAAAACGAACCGATGCATGTAACGGTAGATATCAATTCATTAATTAGTATTGGGTGGAAACCAGAAATATCTTTTAAAGAAGGGATACGGGGCATGCTTGCCGCCGCCCACCCCTCTTTTCCCTACCCGCCTCACCCTTCACTCTTTCAAACCCACTATTACTTCCAAACCAATACACAAATATAAATTAAAAACAAAAAAATTAACAATAAAAATATGATAGAGAAAAATATATAAATAAATAAACTAAAACAATACAGTGATATACTGTATATTATATATACTCATAAAAAGTTAATTCGGAAGAATTATTCTATAT
>BNUX01000060.1 GCA_025997675.1 Spirochaetia bacterium
AGACCGTTCTGCGTTTTTTCAATTCCTTTCACGCCATTGTTCAAATACAAATGAATGTCATTTCTCCGCAGATGGCGATGAACATCACCGGCCATCTCATAATCCAGCGGCGGGATAAGCTGCTCCGACATCTCAACAACACTAACATCAAGCCCGGCATGTTTTAAATTCTCCGCCATTTCCACGCCGATAAATCCGCCGCCGACAACCGCCGCCGTTTTAGGATGGTTTTTCAGAATAAACTGCTTAATACTATCCGTATCAGCCACATTGCGCAGGGTAAATACGCCGGGTAAATCCACTCCGGGAAGCGCCGGAAGAATAGGCGATGCGCCGGGGGAAAGAATCAGTTTGTCATAGCTTTCTGTATAAATCTCACCGGTTTGCAGATTTTTTACTTCAAGCTTTTTTTCTGCCGGATGAATGGCAGTCACCTCGCTGAACACCCTCACATCCACATTGAACCGGGCATGAAAGCTTTCCGGCGTTTGCAGCAGCAACTCGTCCCGTTCCTCAATTACACCGCCGATGTAATAGGGCAGCCCGCAGTTCGCGAAAGAAATGTGTTCCCCGCGCTCAAATAAAATGATCTCCCCCTGCTCGTCCAATCTGCGCAGCCGTGCTGCGGCAGTCGCGCCTCCGGCTACCCCGCCGACAATAAGAACTTTAAGCATTTTAGTATTCTCCATCCGCATCTGTAATTAAGATATTACTAATATACTAAATTATATGCCGTTTATCAAAAGAGTGAGAACAGTACCCTCCGCCAGCTTGACCTTTAGTTGAATCGTGATTATACTAATCATGATTCAACTAATCGATAGGGGTAAAAATCAGAGAACCGACTCTAAATGCTTTTTAAAGGGTTCAATGCCAACACGCTCCAAAAGTTTTCCCAACCGTTCACCCTTATTCGCATTAGTTTTAAAAAAAGCAACCGCCGCCTCAATTACCTTTAAAACATCCTTCTTATCCTTCAACACGGGCAATATGGTTTTACCAATTCGTATTTCACGCCCAAAACAACCGCCGAAATAGAAAAGATATCCGTGACCAACACCTCGTATGCCGATATCGTTTGCTTCAACTCTAACACAGTTGTTTTGACATCCCGTTATGGCTATTTTTAGTTTTGCGGGCAGTTCCTGTCCAAAATAGAGCTTGTGTATTTCCCTGGCAAGCCCGCTTGTTTCGATTTGCCCAAACTTACAAACCGAAGCCCCCAAACAAGCCAATACCGTTCTGACCCGGGGACCGCCAATAAAAGTACTAATATTCTCATCGGCTATCATCTTTAGAACAGCCTCAACATTGACATCAGAAATAGAGGGAATTTCAATTTGCTGGCGGGATGTAAGATGAATTACGGAGTCGCCGTACTTCTCAGCAATTTCTATGGCTTTCCGTACATACGTTGTATCCATAGTTCCACCGGACATACATAACCTTAAAGAAAACTTGTCCGTTTCCACCTGCTGGAAAAAACCCTTTGGTTTTAAAGCCGCAGCATCAATTTCCATATTTGCACCCTCCAAAAAAAGATTCTATCAAAGGCCGGATGTTTTGTCAAGGGGACTGTATCGCGGATAAATCTATCTTGGTAAGAGAAGGCGGTGTGGCAAACGAGAAAAGGGTGTTATCGTTTCCGTTAGACAGCACGAAATCTCCCAGTGCGATAAGGTCCATGCCGATGATCATGTGAATATCGGAATTTGGGTCGGGGTTAAACGGGCACACCGCCACTTTTAAGTCTTTATACGCGCCTAATTCCGGTATTTCCAGGTGGACAACAACAATGTCTGTTTGATTTACGCCGTGGGCGCCACCGATACCGGTTTGGTAAATCGGTTGCAGATTGAGTAAATTTGCCATATAGGGAGTGATGGCCGACATTTGTGCGCCGGTATCCCACAAGGCTTTTGTCGGTTCCGGCTTGTTCTCTCTCGATGAGACCGTATATAGGTATACGGCAGTAGCTATTCTGGAAGGTATGTTTGCAAACTGACACCGGAGTATACGGCGGTTAGAAAATTCTGGCATATACGAATGGAGAAAGCCATACAATATCGTCCTCTGGCCGTTCAGGGACCTTCTGGATCATGAAATGTCCGGGTTCGTAGGTTTTAATCGCGTCACGGTAAGCATTTCCTACATCATCATAGACACCAACGATCCGCTCGTCTACGACCACTAGTTCTTTGTTGGGATATTTTTCTCGGAGGGTATCCTTATTGGCTTCAACAAAGGCTTTTTCCCGCTCAAACATAACCTTTTGGCTCCTCATCATTAAAGATAAGCTCATTTTCAAGCCCTGTCAAGCTTAATTCCTAAAGCTATGTATAGGAGCAGGAATCCTACCCCCCCGGTTAATAAACGCATCACTCCCCGCGCTGTTCACCGCCATAATAGGCGCGCCCCCCAGGAGCCCGCCGAACTCCGCCCAGTCACCGGCCTTTTTCCCCGGCACCGGGATAACCCGCACGGCGGTAGTTTTGTTGTTCACCATGCCGATAGCCATTTCGTCGGCGATGATGGCGGCAATGGTGGCGGCACTGGTGTCCCCGGGAAGGGCTATCATGTCCAGGCCCACGGAACAGACGCTGGTCATAGCTTCCAGTTTGTCCAGGTTGATGGTTCCCGCTTTGACGGCGGCCACCATGCCCTCGTCTTCGGAGACCGGGATGAAGGCACCGGAAAAGCCGCCCACGTGGGTGGAGGCCATCACCCCGCCCTTCTTCACCATATCGGTGAGCATGGCCAGGGCGGCGGTGGTGCCGTGGGTGCCGGCGGATTCCAGACCCATCTCTTCCAGGATGCGGGCCACCGAATCCCCCACCGCCGGAGTGGGCGCCAGGGACAGGTCCAGGATGCCGAAGGGTACCCCAAGACGTTTTGCCGCCTCCATCCCCACCAGTTGGCCCATGCGGGTTATCTTAAAGGCGGTCTTCTTGATAGTATCCGCCAGTTCGTCAAAGCTGGCCCCCCGGTGGGATTCCAGGGCGGCCTTTACCACCCCGGGGCCGGAGACCCCCACGTTGAGGCAGCTCTCCCCCTCCCCGGGACCGTGGAACGCGCCGGCCATGAAGGGGTTGTCCTCCGGGGCGTTGCAGAACACCACCAGCTTGGCGCAGCCCAGGCCGTCACGGTCCGCCGTTAGTTTTGCTGCGGCCTTCACTATCTCCCCCATGCGGCGCACCGCATCCATGTTGATGCCGCTCTTGGTACTGGCCACATTTACTGAGGCGCAGACCCGGTCGGTTACCGAAAGCGCCTCGGGGATGGAGTCCACCAGGCGGCGGTCCCCGGTAGAAAAGCCCTTCTGCACCAGGGCGGAAAAGCCGCCCACAAAGTCGATGGCAAGTTCCTTGGCCACCTCGTCCAGGGTCTGTGCGTAGGGGGTGTATTGTTCGTCATCCGAGGAAGCGGCAATAAGCGCTATCGGCGTAACCGACACCCGTTTGTTGATGATGGGTATGCCGTACTCCACTTCAATTTCCCGGCCCACCTTGACCAGGGGGCCCGCTACCTTGAGGAGCTTCTCTCGGATACGGCGGCGGGTTTCGGCGCCTGTGGCGGCGGCGCAGTCCAGAAGGGAGACCCCCAGGGTGATGGCCCGGATGTCCAGCTTGTGCCGCATAAACATGTCCACGGTTTCCCGTATTTCGTATGGGGTAAACAGCATTACTAAATCCTGTGCATGGCGGAAAAGACCCGTTCGTGCATGACGCTGATGGAGACATGCACCTCCGTCCCCAGAAGGGACAGCTCTTCCTTAATCGTTTCCAGGGCAGTGCTGCTCCGGGAAAGATCCACCGTCATCACCATTACAAAATTACCCGACAGTACGGTTTGGTTGACATCCTCAATGTTGATATTCCTATCCGCTAAAAAGGCGCTGACCTTGGCGATGATACCGACCTGATCCGTACCCACCACGGTGATAACTGCGTTCATGACTCCTCCGTTAATGCACTATAGCCCCGAAAGTATCCGCTCCGCTTCCGCATTGCCCGGATAGTCCGGATTGCCTCTGAGCAGTTCCTCAAGGGAACGTTTCGCCGAATCTTTTTCACCCAGGCTGATATAGGTCTTGCCAAGTTCCAGGCGGGCATCCCCGTTGGCGGTATCAAGCTTCAGGCACTCAAGGTAGGCGTCCCGGGCTTTTGACAGATTCCCGGAACCTGCCAGAGCCCGGGCCAGGTTTATCCTGACCGTGGCATTAGCCGGTTCCGCTTGCAACGCCTTTCCGTAGTGTTCCACGCTTTTGTCCCATTGTTCAAGCCGGGCATAAGCGGCCCCCAGGTTGTTGTTCACCTCAAAGGAATTGGGCTGCTGATCGTAGGCGGCGGTAAGAAGGGACACCGCCTTGTCCGCAACCCCGTTGGACAGATAGAGGCTGCCCAGGTTGATCCGGGGACGAATGTAGTTGATATCCAGGGAAATCGCCCGGCTATAGGCGGCTACGGCGCCCTCAAAGTCCCCGGCGGTTTCATTGGCAAGGGCCAGGGTGTAGACGTATACGGCATTGGCAGGGGCCGCAAGGGTGGCTTTTCTGGCGTATTCGATGGCGTCGGCGCCCTTGTTCTGGTTGATCTTAACCACCGCCATGTTGTAGTTGGTCTGATCATCGTTGGGGGCAGACTCGAGGGCCTTGGCAAAGGACGCCTCGGCGGCGGCGTAATCATTGGAGGCCATCTGGGCTACCCCCAGTTCCCGGATCGAGGCCAGGTCGTTGGGGGCATATTGCAGGGCCTTGGTAAAGGCGTCCACCGCACCCTTGGAATCCCCCTTGGAAGAGAGGATGCGGCCGATTTCCCGGTGGGCGGTGGCGTAATCCGGCTTTACCCCCACGGCCCGGTGGTAGGCGGTAAGGGCATCATCGGGCATCCGCATGGCCCGGAAGGTACCCCCCAGGTTGTACCAGGCGGCTTCAAAGTTCCGGTTTAAGGCGGCGGTTTTTTCAAAGGACTGCCGGGCGTTGGGATAGTCCCGGTTGGTAAAATACGCCCGCCCTAAATCAAAGGAATAGAGGTAATTATTGGGGTCCAGCCGTACCGCTTCCTTGAATTCGGCGATGGCGGCCTCGGTCAGGCGGAGATCCCGGCTCACCTTACCCAGGGTATGGTGGGGCAGGGCTTGGGTGGGGTCCTTCGCAATGGATTGCCGAGCATGGGACGCCGCTTCCTGGGACGCTATCTGCGCCGCCTCCCGGCCTTCGGGGGTATCCGGCTGCCTAGCAAAGGCCTCGTAATAGGCTTCGGCGATCTCCGCCATTTCCTGGGCTTCGAAGCGGTCCTCCCCGGCGGGCATTTTCCCCAGGGCTTCGCTAAAGGCTTCCCTGGCGGCGGTAAAATCATTCCGGTTTATGGCTTCCCGTCCCTTGGCAACCAGGGCCTGCACTTCCCGCATCTGCGCCTGGATGGCCGCCGATTTCCGGGCCAGTTCTTCTTCTTGGGCTTTCTTCCGGGCCGCTTCCTCGGCGGCGGCGGCCATCCGTTCGGCTGCCGCTTCCTGACGTTCCACCTCGGCGGCAGCCAGAGCGGCATTTGTCGTCTCCACCACATTAGCCCGCCCCGCTTCCGCCATCGCCCGGACGGCGGCGGCAGCCTCCGCAGCGGTGGCCCGCGCCAGTTCCGCGTCCAATGCCGCCCGGCGTCCGGCTTCAAGATTCGCCTGGAAGGCCAGGTCATCGGGACTTAGATACGGGGAGGACCCGGCTTTATCCCGGCCCTTATCCCGGTGAGCCAGGAGGATCTCCTTCCACAATTCCCGGGCTGCTTTATCGTCTGAATCCGCAATCAGCAAACGGTCTAAAATATCCAAAGCCCGCTCAAACTCCCCCTGAAAAACATATTCCTGGGCCAGGGTAATGGCATTTGAACGAAGCTGGGCTTCGGTATGCTTTGACGGACGGATAAAACCAAAATACGATACGGCTAAAACAATAAGCGCCGCAAAGCCCGCCGAAACACCTATGATAATAATCTTTTTCTTTTTCTTGTCGTCTACCATTATCTCAAACCCCTCTGCTTATTCCAATTCAAATTCACCGTCATATCCCAGCACATCCTCGCTCCCCGAGGAAAGCCCCTTAGTTTCATCCGCCGCGGACTGGAGGGAGGCGGCGGCCTCCTCAAGTATCCGCCGTTTCCGCTCCGCCTCCGCAGCAGCCTGGGCCTCCGCCAGGATACGCTCCCGTTCCGCGGTGGCAAAATCCGCCCGGATTGCAAATAGGAGCTGTTGTATCCTCCCCTGCTTAGGGGAGCCGGGCTCCAGGGAAAGGTAGGATTCGTAGTCCGCAATGGCTTCCTGGAGGGCCTGCCTGGTCAGCCGGGCATTGGCCCGGTTAAGGTAGGCCGATGCATAGGCGGGGTCCGCAGCCAGGGCCTGGGTATAGAACTCCTCCGCCTGGGGTATATTGTTCTTTGCATAATAGATATTGCCCAGATTAAACGCAATGAGGGCGGTATCCCGCCCCGCCAGGGGAAGCGCCCGGCGATATACCACGATAGCCTCATCCAGGCGCTGCAACTGCTGGTAGGATACCCCCAGGTAGAGGAAGGCCCGGATATTGCCCGGATCCTCCGCCACCGCCGATTCAAGGTAAGCCAAGGCCTCCTGGGGCTTGTTATGCAGAAAAAGCTCCTCACCCTGGGTAAAAGAACTCTGTCCATACACCGCAAGCGCCATCACTATAAACCAAAGGGTTACAAACGATTTTTTCCCCAAAAACACCCGCCGCTCCTGGTCATACGCATAGTTCTTATATATACTTAGGGTCAAATATACCACATTCTGTTAGGAAACGTAATGACCTGTCTTATTATCGGCACAATAGAAGGGCGATTATGAAAATCCTCTGTATTTCCGATCAAATTGATCCCCTGGTCTATTCATCTTCCATAAGGGAACGTTTCAAAGGTATTGACCTGATCCTCAGCGCCGGGGACCTGCCCCTGGATTACCTGGATTTTGTGATCTCCAGCCTGAACCGGCCCCTGCTGTTTGTATTCGGCAACCACGATCCGGAGGATCTTACCCGCGGTTACGGCGCCATCCATGTAGGTTCCCGGGTAATTATTGAAGAAGGGGTCATCGTTGCCGGGCTGGGGGGCTCCATCCGGTATAACCAGGGGGATAACCAGTACACTGATTTTCAGATGTATCTGGAAATTTGCAAGTTGATCCCCGCCCTGCTCTTTAACCGCCTCTTCCGGGGGCGTTTCCTGGACGTACTCCTGACCCATGCCGCCCCCGAAGGTATCCACGATAAGCCGGACCCCTGCCATCGGGGCTTCAAGGCCTTTCTCTGGTTCATGCGGACCTTTCACCCAAAATATTTGATCCACGGCCATATCCATCTCTACGATTTTTCCGAAGTGCGGAAGAGCGTCTACCAAAAAACCCAGGTGATAAACGCCTACAGCCATTATGTCATTGATACAGAGGAAAGCGGTACATTATGAGCAACGCCCATCATATACAGGCTGCCCAGGATTTCAGCAAAGCCCGGGGCAAGGCCATGCTCTCCCGGATGCAGCACTTTATGAACGTGGACCGGGACCGGCTCCTGTCCTTGAACGATGTAAAGGAAATCCTGAAACCGAAAAGCGAAACCTACCGGGGTATGAAGGCCGTACCCATCGACCTTATCGTGGGAAGCGAAGGGCGGTACCGGGATTTCAACAAGTACTTTCTCCCCCGGTCTGAACACCTCCGGCAAAGATGGGAGCGGGTGGACATGGCCCATATAAAGGACATCATCCTACCCCCCATCCAGCTCTACGAAATCGGCGGGGTGTACTTTGTCCGGGACGGTAACCACCGGGTGTCCGTGGCCCGGGCTCAGGGGGTGGAGATCATCGACGCGGAGGTAACCAGCCTTTCCAGCGAAATCACCATCAAGCCCGCCATGACGAGGGCGGATCTCAGCAAAGCCCTCATCGCCTATGAAAAGAAAATATTCTATGAAAAAACATACTTCGGGGAACTCACGCTCTGCACGGACCTGGACTTTAGCGCCGCCGGCATGTATGACGTGATTTACAACCACATCCTGGTGCACAAATACTACCTGAACGAGGGGGTGACCGGGGAAATACCCTTTTCAAACGCCCTGGTTTCCTGGTATAACAATGTGTATAAGCCAATTGTGGACATCATCATGGAAGAACGGCTCTATTTGAATTTTCCCGACAGAACCCCCGGCGATCTCTATGTGTGGATTGTAAAGCGCTGGGATTTACTGAAGCAAAAGTACGGCGTGGGCTTTTCGGCATACGATGCGGCCCGGGAGTTTTCCCAAAAGTACGGTAATGCAAGGAAGGGTCTTCGTGGATTTTTAGCGCGTCTCTTTGATCGCCTCATAAATAAAGGAAGGAAGTAATGGCAATTTTATCGATTCAATCACATGTGGTGTACGGATACGCGGGGAACACCGCTGCGGTTTTCCCCCTCCAGCGTCTGGGCCGTGAGGTCTGGGCGGTGAACACTGTGGAGTTTTCCAACCACACCGGCTACGGCGCATGGCGGGGCAAAGTTCTGGAACCCAGTCTGGCGGAAGAACTGGTGGCGGGTATTGCGGACCGGGGGGTCCTCGCCCACTGCGAAGCGGTTCTGTCGGGCTATATGGGGGACGCC
The DNA here is from genome assembly GCA_025997675.1 of Spirochaetia bacterium. Lineage (GTDB taxonomy): Bacteria > Spirochaetota > Spirochaetia > Treponematales > Breznakiellaceae > Termitinema. The sequence goes on from BNUX01000060.1 coordinate 8,641, forward strand.
GGGGTGGGACGCGCGGTAATCGGCGCAGTGCAAAAGGTCAAGGCCGCCAACCCCAAGGCCGTCTACTGCTGCGACCCCGTAATGGGCGACGTGGGCCGGGGCTTCTACGTCCATGCGGACATTCCCGCCATGTTCAAAACCGAAGTGATCCCCTGTGCGGACATCACCACACCAAACCAGTTTGAACTGGAAGCCCTCACCGAGCTTGACACAGGAACCTTGGCAAACGCCCGGAAGGCCATAGACCAGCTCCACGCGGCGGGCCCCAGGGTAGTATTGGTAACCAGCTACCGGGAAAAGGGGGGCATAGAAAACCACATCGAGATGCTGGCCTCCGACGGCAGTTCCTGTTACCGCATCCGCACCCCGGAACTGCCCATAGGTCCGGGGATGGCGGGCTCCGGGGACGTGACCACTTCCCTTTTCCTGTCCCGGTACCTGGAAACCGGCAATGTCCGGGACACCCTGGAACTGACCGCAGGATCAATCTTCGGGATCATGGATGCTACGTACAAGGCGCAGAGCCGGGAACTGCGGACCATCCAGGCACAGGGGGAGATTGTAAAGCCCAGTAATACGTTTACTGCGGAGAAGCTGTAGGGAGAAACGGGGAAACTGTTTGGCGGTTCCTCTACAAGACATTGGTGTTGCGGTATTCGCTGGGAGTGAGCCCTGTGTATTTTTTAAATATCTTGGCAAAATAATTCTGGCTGTTAAAACCGACCTTATAGCAGGCTTCCTTGGAACTGTAATTTTGCACCAGTAATTTTTTTGCCGCCTCGATACGTTCCTCCGCGATAATTTCCGTGCAGGTTTTCCCCGTGTATTTGCGGAACAATTTAGCCAGGTAATAGGGCGAAATAGTTATTTGATTGGCGATATTACCCAGTGAAATTTCATTTTGATAATTGCGTCTTATATAACGCACCGCTTTGTCAACAAAGACATTTGAAAATTGTTTAAGCTGTTCATCAATGCCCGGCAGGGAATGTTCCGGTACGGCGCCTTCACGGAATCCTGACAGCGCCTCATACTTCTTAACCGGCGTCCCTTCGCTCTCCGCGGCTTTTAGCGCAAAAAATGCCTGCCGGTACGCGTCAAACCAGCCGGAGGCAGTGTGTACCGGCTTACTCACCCCCAGGTAGAAATTTGTACAGCCCAGGGTTTTAAGTTTTGCGACAACAAGGTTTACCATGCCGTCTAAGAGGTTATCTATTTCCGAAGTATCTCTATTTTCCCCGTCAAATAAAAAGCACAATTCCGCCTGATTGTTAAAAATACCACCGGCAAACTTTTTATACTCCTTCCTTAAATCCGTATTTAACTGCCCGAAAAGACCTGCATTTTGTTTTTGTTCCACGGCAACAATACAGACACCGCATTGATCTTCCCACCCAAAAAAAGAAAGCAAGCGCCGTAGTGTTTCTACAGGGCCGTTGGTAACGATTGTGTAAATAAAATCATTTTCCATAAAAGGCTTGCTGTTTTCCATGCGGTCAATCAGCGCCGTTTTCATCATGTGCTCTTCGTTGCGCCGTTCTTTTTTTGCGATACTTGCTGAAATTGCTTTTTTCAAGGCATCCGGTTTTGCCGGTTTCAAAAGATAATCCTCCACACCAAGCGTAATCGCCCTTTGCGCGAACCCAAAATCATCGTGTGATGATATTATGATGAAACTTACCTCCGGCGCAAAACCGCGTATTTGGGCAATAAGGTCAAGGCCGTTGATGCCGGGGAGACCCACATCGACCAGTACAATATCCGGGGCCTCCTTACGGGCAATTTTGACCGCTTCGTATCCGTTGCCGGTTTCCGCCATTATAGAAAGCTCCGGAAACTTGTCCCGCAGCATAAGGGTAAGCGCCCGGCGTTCAATGTTTTCATCCTCGACAACCATCACCGTGTACATTACTAAAAATCTCCTCGGATGGTGATTGTCACCAGGGTGCCCACATCTTCCGTACTTTCAATATGAAAACTCGCCATGGCGCCATATAAAATTTCCAAGCGCTTTTTTGCGTTGATAATCCCCACATGGTTTTCTGCTGCTGTTTTTTTATCAGGGTATGAATCACTGTTCAGATACTCTTCTAATTTTTCACCGGGGATTCCCTTGCCGTTGTCCTCTACGCTCAAATAAAGCGCGCCTTTTTTCCGCCGTACCGCAACCGTTACAAGCGCGCCGCTTACCATTTCGTTTACCCCGTGTATAACCGCGTTTTCCATGAGCGGTTGGAGAAACATTCCCGGTAGCACCGGGTTTGGCAGATCACCGTCAATGAGCAGTTCAAAGGTAATGCGGTCCCCAAAACGCATACGCTGGATATAAAGATAGCTGCGGACACATTCAATCTCTTCATGTAAGGTTGACATACGGTTTGATTTGTCGAGGCTGTACCGCAGCATAAACGTGATGACATCGATTAATTTTTCCGTTTCGTAGGCCTTTTCCATGGCGGCTACCTGCGAAATCATACTGAGGGTGTTAAAGAGAAAATGCGGGTTCATCTGTGCCTGTAAGGATTGCAGCTTCGACTGAATCAAAATCTCGTTGATGCGAAGATTTTCGTTTTCCGCTTCCAAAAGTTTACGGCGCAGCATTGAATTCAGCTCGCTGTTTTTTACATTTGATCTGAATATTAGCGCCACAAGAATCATGCCGGCGACAACAAGCAGTACCGCAAAAAAGAGCTGTAGCCAGGTTGTTTGTAAGCTTGTATGCCGCGCTTCCGTATAGTTCACCAGGTAATTATAGTATTCCTGCTGTGTGTAATTAACCAAATCAAAAACGTATATCAGATATTGATACTTGCTGATATATGCGGTACGCGCTCCGCCCCTTGAATTTAACTCCTCAAAATGTTCGCCGCAGCTTTCCAGCATATTGCGCAGGATATGAAAACGAAACCGCAGGGATCCGTCATTCGACTGCGCCGTAAGGGTGTCAATGTTTTTTGACGCGGCGTACATCGAGTTTTGATAGCTTTTCAAATTCTCCCCGGTCATCTCATAAAAATAATTTTGCGCGTTATCACGGGATGTCCGTACGTTGTGATAAAACAAGCTAAGCTCCCGGTAGAGGCTTACGATACGGTTGTATTCACGAAAAGAACTAACGCTGCCAATGCTGCTCGCCACAATAATTACGCTGACCAATGAAAGAAGAATAACGCTGTACTGCGACATCTTCGCGCTGAGACTGGCCGCCGGATAGGCCGGTGTCTCCTGGTCCATAGGCAGCCTCCTTCCCGGGGTCGAGGTCTACAGGGAATATGCGCGGGCGGCTTCCACAAACGCGCGGATGTTTGCTTCCGGCGCTCCGGAGGGTATCGCGCAGCCTGCGCCAAGCACGATGCCCTTGCCATGAAAGAAGTCCAAAACCCTGCGTACTTCGGCGGCCATTTTCGCAGGCGTACCGAAAAAAAACATTCCCGATGGGTCTATCGGCCCGAATACCACCGATTTCCCACGAAACACTTCCGCCGCACGGGCGATGTCCGTTTTCTGGTCTATTTCCACCGCAGCATACCCGATGTCCGCCATATCCTCCGCGATAATGTCAACATTACCGCAAATGTGGCACACCGTCAATATGTTACGCCGGGCCAATTCCGCTTGCAGCTTTTTGTGAAATGGTAGCGCAAACTTTTTGAACATAGCGCGGCTGATGAGCGCGGGGCCGGAGGAGGAATCGCCAAACCCGGTAATATCCGCACCGGCATCCATCATCATTTTTTGAAACTCAAGATGAACAAGATAGGCCCGTTCCAGTAAGGCCAGGATATCCTCTTCCAGATCTTCGTCGGTCAGGTCCATCAAAAAACGCTGCATACCATAGGCAATCATGGTCAGGCTAAACGCCATCTGGTCGCAATGGCCGCGTATCAAAATCTCGCCGCCCACTTCTTTCCGCATCAGGTGAATCGCCTCAACAAGTATTTTTATGCGCTCATCCTTCGCTACACGGGCGGGGTCCATCAGTTCCAGCAATTCTTTTATGTTAGTGGAAGCGGGCCCCACCGGACGGGCAGGCTCATGTTCCGGCAAATCAATTTTCGTACCGACTGCCCCCGCTAAGAGGCAGGTGTCCACATCGGGCAAAATACCGTCGAGGCCGTACTTGTGAACAAAGTCGATGTGGGCGCGGGCTATGTTTTTCGCGCTGCTCCGGTACTCCGCCATACTCAGCCCGGCCTCCGCTGCGGCGGGCATAAAGGCGTGCAGCATGGTAGGTACACGGTCAGCTTTTTGACCGCCCAGTGTCATCATTATCCGCTCTGTTCCCGTCATACGTACTCCTATTTTTGATGTATCACAGGGCCGGCTGCCCGGCCCCGCTTATACTACAGATCTTTTTTCACCTTGAGCGCATCGGCATAGTTGTCTACATTCTCCTTGTTGATAAGGATGGTGCCGGCGTCGTTGATCACCGTTGCGGGTTTTTTCCCCTGGGTTATGTGCTGATATAGCCAGTAAGTGGCCTGGTAGCCGTAATTGAAGAACGATGTTGCCACCGTACCGTCAATGCCGCCAGAACGCACAAGGTCGAGGGTCTCATCAACATCGTCAACGGCGTACACAAGCACCTTGTTGCGGATGCCCTTCTCCTGTACTACGGTCGCACAGGCGGGACCGGCTTCGGCTGCCAGGTTAATCGCCACGTTAATTTCAGGATACGCGTTGAATGTGCGCTCCCATTCGGTGGCGGATTGAATCTTCTCCGACTTGCTCTCCGATCTGCTTACCAGCTTGAAGCCGCCGGGGTGCTTACCAAAAGCCTTTTCAATGTCGGCAATCTGATTATGCGCTACTTCGTAACTCAAGGAGGCTACCTGTATCGACACATTAAGGGGTGTATTGGGGCCCAGCTTTTTGAGCACATCGGAATAGAAGGCCTGCGCCTGCACGGCGGTGTCCTTACCGAAGAAGGCAAGCCGGTCAACATCGGAAAGATCACTGTCAACAATCAGTACGGGGATACCGGCGTCAACCGCATTTTGTACCGGCGGAGCGGGTACGAGGCCCTGGGTAATCAGCGCATCGGCCTTTTGGGCAATGGCGGTATCAACAAGCTTCGCCATTTCCTCAGGGGATATGATGCTCGGCCCGATCCAGTCGCCCTGTATACCAAGCTCCCTGCAGGCCTGGTCGAAGCCGTTTTTCGCAATCAGCCAAACGGGGTGGGAGAGCAGCGGGGTAACATACACAAAGTGCAGTTGGCCCGACGCCTTCTTCGCCCTATCGCCGGAACCCCCGGCAAAAACCTGCCCCACCGTACCGCACAGCATCACTGCGGCAATCAAAAAACACACGAGACGTCTTTTCATTCTATTCCTCCATGAAATAATAAAACATATCCGGCTCAACGAGCCGCAACAAACGGGACGCGCCCGCCTTGTTTAAGTGTTAGAGGCCGCACGGATGATGTTCACCTCGTCGGCTTCGTCCCTGTCAAGTTCCGCCTGCACCCTGCCCTTTCCCAGCACCACGAAACGGTCGCAGATGGCGACAAGCTCGGCAATTTCGCTGGAGACCACCACCGTAGAAACGCCGCTTCGCGCAAGCTGTAAAATGATTTTGTAAATTTCGCTTTTTGCGCCGACATCAATACCCCTGGTCGGCTCATCGAGAAACAGAATGTCAAGGCCGCACATCAGCCACTTCGCCAGTATCACCTTTTGCTGATTGCCGCCTGAAAGACTGGTGATCATGGTAAATAGGCCCGGCGCCTTAACATTAAGCCGGTCAAAATATTCCCGGGCCGTTTCACGTTCCCGACGCTTATCCAAAAGAATACCCCGCAGGAGCATCCGCAAAATTGTAATCGTCATGTTTTCGCATACGGTCATCGTGTGGATAAAGCCGTCCTTTTTTCTGTCCTCGGTGAGCAGCCCGATGCCGTGGCGCTTGGCGTCAATCGGATCGTGTATCCATATCTCTTTACCGTTTTTATAAATGCGGCCCCTGGTATGGGGTATGGCGCCGAAGATCGCACCAAGCAGCTCTGAACGCCCCGACCCGACAAGCCCACCAAGCCCCAGGATTTCGCCCCTGCGCAGCGAAAAGCTCACATCGCTGATGATACTTTTCCCGCCGGTAAAGGGATGCGGTACCTGAAAATGCTCCACCTTCAAAATCTCACCGCCAATTTCGTGGTCCATCTTGGGATACATCATATCAAGACGCCGCCCTATCATGTCTTCGATAATTTGTTTGCTGTCGTAGCCGTCATCCTTGCGGTAAACACTAATGTGCCTGCCGTCACGCATCACCTCGATACGGCCGCAAAGATCGAACACTTCATCGAGCTTGTGGGAAATATACAAACACGCGATACCCTCGTCACGCAGGCGGCGGAGTATGACCATCAAATTTCTCGTTTCCCCCTCGGTGAGCATGGAAGTAGGCTCATCAAGGATCAGAATTTTCGGATTACGCACCAGGGCGCGGGCGATGCAGACAAGCTGCTGCAGGGACGGCGAAAGATTCCGCATGGTAACGGTAACATCAATGTCGATATTGAGGCGGCGCATCATATCACGGCCAATGGCCTGCACCCGTTTCCAGTCAATCAAACCAAGCTTTGTTTTCGGCGCGCAGCCCAGCACAATATTTTCGCCTACAGAAAGGTCAAGCTCAATGTTGAGCTCCTGGTAAATCATCGCTATACCGGCGCGCTGGGAGTCAAGCGGAGAGGTGAAGCGGCGGAGGTTCCCGTCAAGCAGAATCTCCCCCTCGTATTCGTTTGCGGGATACACCCCTGAGAGTATTTTCATCAGGGTTGACTTTCCCGCGCCGTTCTCGCCGATTATGCCGAGTATTTCGTTGCGGTACAGTTCAAGGGAAACATCACGCAGCGCAACGGTACCCATAAACTTTTTGGTGATATTGCGTATGGCAAGTATGGGCGCGGCGCTTTCAGTCATGGGCGCCTTCCGCCTTACCGACACTTCGCAGGGCCTGCCGCATTATCAAGCGCCGTTTGTATTGGTCCAGCAGCACCGCCAGAATCAGGATGGTGCCGACAACAAGGTTCTGCCAGTACACCGAAATGTGCATCAGGGTGAGGGAGTTGGTCAGCACTTCCATGAAGAACGCGCCCAGCACGGAACCGAGTATGGAACCGATACCGCCGAAGGTTGAAGTGCCGCCGATGATGGCCGCGCAGATAACGGTCAGCTCGTAGCCGGTGCCCGCCGCCGCTTCCGCCGAACCGAGCCGGGCCGTGATGAATATACCGGCCAGGGCCGCCAGCGCTCCGGTGATGGTGTACACCAAAAGCTCCGTGCGTTTTGTGCGGATGCCGGAGATACGCGCCGCCTCCCGGTTGCCGCCGAGGGCGTAGATACTCCGCCCGAACTCGGTACTGGAAAGAACGATGTGCCCTATGACGGCAATCCCTAAGGCGAACAGCACCACCGCCGGCAGCCCGATAAAACGGAACTTTTCGATTGCCTTTATGGCGGCGGGCAGCGGATAAATCGGCACCCCCTTTGTCGGGTCGGTACTGGCCCTTGGGGGGGTCATCACCGGGATGGCGTGCCGTGCGGGGCTGCCGGTACCCGCCGCCATTCTGCTGGGCTTGGGTATGGGCCTGCTCATCGGGTTTCTCAACGGCATCATCATTGTAAAAAGCGGTATACCGCCGCTGATTGTCACCCTCGGGATGCAGTACGCCGCAAAGGGCCTCGTACAGGTGATAAGAATAAAGGTCATACCGATTACGGTAATCAGGGTAAAGCCGGAGGAACGCAGCACATTGAACAGGTTCGCGCCGGAACTAAACGTGGGGTTTACCAGGGTCACCGCGCCCATGTACAGGATGAGCATGATAATGATGCTGCTCTCCTGCCGCTGAATAAACCGGCCCAAAACCGCGCGGACACTCCCGCCATTTCTGTCAGGTGAACCATTTCCATTACTCATAATCTATGGTATAATAGGAATTTAATGCACGCAAACGAAATTGTTGCAACTATCTTGTCAATTGTGGTATTCTTTTGTCCACGGGTATGTCACGGGCAAGCCGGTTGTATCTCCGACAATGCACGATGAAATATGTAAACGACAGGAAGAATCCTAAAACCCCCTTGACAAAAAAGATAAAATGTATGATATTTATAATCATGGATAGAAATTTACCGATTTTGAAACAAATTGTCGCATTAATTACCTCAAAATTGTCTCCCGAGAGGATAATGCTATTCGGCTCTTATGCCAGAGGAGATAATACTGAAAAAAGTGATATTGATATCTTGATAATAATTAAAAATTTGGAGAATGAACGTAAAATCACCGGAGCTTTATATAAAGCATTGTTAAATGAAAACATTTCAGTGCCGATTGATTTTCTTGCAATAGATTTTGATAAATACAATGAATTTAAAAATAAAATTGGCTATGTTTATAAAACCATAGAACAGGAAGGGCAAATATTATATGGCAAATGATTATAAAACATGGATTGACAGGGCAAAAAGTAGTCTTGCAATATCGAAAATAAAATCTGATGAAAATATATTTTATGAAGATTTGTGTTTTCAGGCTCAACAGGCGGTTGAAAAAGCATTAAAGAGCCTGTTGGTATTTTATAATGTCGATCCGGAAAGGACCCATAATTTAGTTTCGTTAATAAAGGAATTGTCTAAGCATATTGATATTCCAGAAGATGTCAATGAAACGGTAGTTTTAAATGATTATGCAGTTCAGACAAGGTATCCCGGTGATTATACTCCAATTGAAGAGGAAGAATATAATAATGCAATAGTAATAGCGGAAAATTGTGTAAAATGGATTGAGAAAAAAATTAAAGAATTACTGAAAAAAGCAGAAGGACAGAAGAACCAATCTTATCTTGATAATTTAGAATCAAAATAATATAAAAGCAAAATACGGCGCCTTACCCGCAAGTGGATTTCGCTCCAGGCGCCGCCGCATGCGCCGTCCGGGGATTGGCACCGGGCGGCGGCGGGCCTTAGGTAATCACGATGGTTACCGGGTCGCTCCAGGGGCCCGGACCGATGCGGTTTCTATAGCGGCCGTAGACGACTATCTCCCGGGTCTTATCCGTGGAGGGGAGTTCGATGGAAGCGGTGGCGCTAAAGGAGATTATGCTATGGGTGTTGAGTATCTCAGTAACTACCGGAAAGGTGCCGTCCGCGTTTTTATAATCCCAGAGGATTTCAATAATTTCGGCAAATTCCGCCAAACCGGTTCCGGTCACGCCTCTGCACCGGCTGTGGGCCTTGATATATCCGCCGGGC
>BNUX01000061.1 GCA_025997675.1 Spirochaetia bacterium
TTATTGAGGTCCACATTGACGAATAACGTTCCTTGCCCTTTATGGGTGCTTTTGTATACTGCCATTATTCGGCTATTGTATCATACTTTCCTTATGGTTTACAGATGCTTTTTCTACAATCTCAACATACGCTATATGCTTCGCCGCAGTAGTGTAGAGTCTTATTGTAAGAAACTAAAAATAACATCGATTTGTATCTATGTATAGAAACATATTAGATTTTGATTGAGGATTGGTCACAAGCCCCCGAATTCAAGGGGATGGTGGGAAAGTATGATTTAGCCCCAAAGAATTGAATATAAGGTCACCAGAACAGCCTGGAAGGGGTTTTGAAAGTCTATTCCGGGGTAATATCTTCCCCCGCAGAGCGGGGGAAGCAAACAGCCTTTTTTCGGGCCAATGACATCGACAAGTGAGATGTAGGGAGTAAAGGGTTACTTATGATTTATTGCCCTTTTGTTTCTTCTTCTTCTTTTTGGACTTCTAAAAGTTGCTTCATTTGAAGTGTTATGTATTTCTTAAACAATGGGTTTAGTTCCTCATAAATCGCCATAATTTGTTCCAAGTTCATATTGGGAGGAGGACTTTCAAACATCTCCCCTTTCCCTGTTTTTAACCAGTCTTTATTGACATTGTATTTTTGACTTATTAACTCATATATTCGGTCATTGATGTTTCTGGTCCCGCTTTCTATTTGGGCATAAAAACTGCTGCTGAGGAATATACCCTTGCTGAACTCCTTTTGATTGACATCCAAAGCCTTTCTAAGTGCCTGTAATCGTTCCCGTAGTGAAGACCCCGCCATATTTGACCCCTACCTTAAAAATAATCTAAAAAACAAATTTATGCCAGATAGGGCTTGACAAAAAGTTGCATGGCAAGTTACTATTGACTTGCTAATCAATTTGAATTAAAGGATAGTGAGAATGGAAGCCAAAGGTGGTGGTGATGACAATTTTGGTCAGGTTTTCTCTGGTTTGAATACTGATAGGCAAAAAGAGGTTTTGGAAACCGCAAAAACGCTCTTAAAGGTTCAAAGGACAAGTAAGGTATTGATTGACAATGAGGAAGATATAAAGGCTTTTTCGGTTAAGGAAAAGCAACTGGATTAATTTACTTAGGAATAATGAGGGGACATCCCTCTTATTAAAAATAACAATCCTATGATTGTTAAATACTTTTTAAGGAGTTTCTTATGAAGAAGAAATTACTTGTAGGAATGCTGGCAATGGTGCTGGTGTTAGGAATGGTTTTGGTTGGGTGTGCTACTACTCCCAAAGGGCCAGTAGAATTACCAAACTTGGATGGGACATGGAAAGATACTTGGAATAACGCAAGCGAATCCGGTACGTTTTTTTTTACAGGTTCAAACTACTCATACCAAAACCTTGTTAATGGTGAAGTAAATAAGCAGTTCAGCAGTGAAGGGACTTTTACTTTGACTGAAAAACAGATCTCATTTGTTGCTTTTGATGGCAAAAAATGGAAACAGGGTTATAAAGTTTCCGGCGATCGGTTAAAACTGGCAGAAGCAACAGGACATGACTATGGAGAATATGTAAAACAATAATTTTTCCATTGTCTTTCAAATATCGATTACAGGGATTTAAGATAGACCTCTGTAATTGATATATTGGAATGGTCTAACAATTTTGAAAGTTTGTAGATGTCTTTATCTTTTTGATATTCTGTCTTTGCAAAATAATGCCTGAAGTCATGGGCTGAAAAGGCTGAACTGATTTTCCCCTCATTGAATAATTTTTGAGTTTGCCGATATATTCTTAATTTAAGGGCATTGACCGAATATTCAGCAAATGGGGTTTTATTATTCAAGTTAGATTTTTTAATTTCTTTTAGAATGTCATTCGATAATTCTCCATAAATCTGTTTCCCCTTGCTGGTTGCGGTATATCTGTTTCCACAAATCTTTAATGACCTTAAAGCACCAACCCTCAAGCCCCGGACTGCCATAATATAGACTGCCAACCTTTCAGGTTCAGGGATTGAATTAAGAATGATATTGACTTCATTGTCATCAGGGACTTCAATGGATTTAACAGATTTCTTCTCTGGCCGGGCTTTTGTTCCCCTTATGGGATTTTTAATAGTGGAATATCTTCTTTCAAGGTAGGAATAAAAAGAAGATATGGCAGCGATTGTCAATCTTATGGAATTGGGGGAGCCTTTCAATGAATAAATAAAATCATCAGCCTGGGCATAATTCATTATGAGGATATTGATATTGTTTTTCTTGCAGTAAGTTTCTAAACTCTTTAATGATTTTAGATATGCTGTATGGGTATAATCACTCCCGGATTTTCCACAAGCCATAATGAATATATTTTTTTCCATCTTGTAATCAATATCAGCAAGATTGACCTTTTCATTAAGTTCATCGGTCAGCCTTTGGGTAATGACTATTTTGGCAATGGCTTCCAAGGTCTCTTGGTCCAGTTCTTGTAGTTTGGGGGCTTCCCTTTTGATTTTCCGGGCAAGGGCTTCCACATTGTGCGGTATTGAATTACCAGAAATCAGGTTTTTACCAGTCATTTTCACTCCCCAAAAATTAGTCATTTTTCAATGAAACATAATATAAGGTTATGTTTCAAATCACCAACTATGTAAGCGTTATTTTAGTTTTGGGTGGGCGGGGATGGTTCTAAATACCGGCGTCAATTGATGGCCTTGTTTGGTTTTTGAAACTCGGTGCAACATAAGGGATAATTTCTTATTCCTCATTTTACCTTATCTTTATTATTTATCAAAGCCTTTTTTATAGTTGTATTTATTGCAGAAAAGCATTTGAAAGGTGAAGCCCTAAAACTCGGTGCAACATAGAGGATTATTGTCTTTATCTTAATTCCTTATTCCTTAATCTTTTTTTGTATGGGCTTCATATATTTTGTATAAACATATTTTGATTTAACTTTCAATATATCTATAATTTCATCTTTAATATCTTCATTGTAATAGAATCCATCATAAACATTATAGACTTTCTTCCCTCTTTTTAGTAATTCAATTTTAACTTCGGTTTCAATAAAGAAAGCATACCAAAAAACAAGATTTCCAATGGAGGGGCCGCAGATTTTTCTGGTGGAAGCAGATATAATTTCCCAAAGTTTAAAGTCTAAACCTTCACCATTATCTAACATAGCAAAAAACCAGTCATAATTTTTTTTGTCTAATATGACTTCTTTGTTGTTTTTAAACTCTGCAAGTTTTTCCCTTGTTAATTTTTCTTTCAAATATCCATTCCATGCCTGCAAAACAGACCCCTTTCCAAAGTAAATCCTCATAAATATTTGTTTCATACTATCATTGTAATGTGAATATTCATTTTCACCTCTTGCAATAGCATCCCCGGTTTCTTCTAACATTTTAGTATCTTTTATGATTTCAGCATAAAAATCATAACTATCATCTTTCCATTCCCCGGTATGAAACAAATAGTTAATCCTTGGGATTTGTGATTTTATATCATAGACCTCATAATAATCTGGTATGCCTATCCTTGTCAAAAAAGCATCTCTTAACTCTGCTGTTATTTTTTTATGTGATTTTTTTGGATTTAATGTCAAGCAAAAATATGAATATGGTCTCCCCGATGGCAGACCATCCTTACCAAAATAAAGGAACTTAAATAATTTCAAGTCATTATGGGCTACTGATTTATTTAATCTTTGTAATAACTGAAAATAATGTGAAAGCATTTGATTAGATTTGTCTTTTAGTTTTACAATGTCATAATTTAAACTTTTTGGTTTTTTTGATTTTAATGTTTTGAGAGTTAATTTTTTACTACATATAGCAGAAATATCTGCCTTATTAAACTCTTCCTCTTTTAATTTATGAATTATATCAGTTTCGGGATCTGTTTTACTTAGATCCAACCATTTGCCATATTTGTTTTCTGCATTTCTAAATATCAAATCAAATAAGATAAGATTTTTTTGATATAACCTTGTATGGTGCCCGGTGGAATAATTTTTAATTTTGATTAGTAATCCGCTATTCAGGGCTAATTCTACAACCTTGTAAATTGTTCTTTTGTCAAAACAACTTATTTGAAAACCTGTTTCATCATCATCTTCTTCTTTGTGATGTTTCCAAATTGAAAACAAAACGTTCTCATATTGTTCTTGTGTTTGTTTTGCCCGCTGTCCTTTAAACTTCCAAATGGAATTAAACTTTTCCAATTCGGTCATAATATACTCCTTGTGATGAAATTAGAACCAAGGACGGCCGCCTAATCCATCACAAGTTTCTATTATATCTATTGGTCGCAGAATGTCAAGTTAAAATGCACTTTATTTTTCAATTGATTCTGCAATCAATAATTATATTAACATTTTATTTTTTAATCTAATGGCATACCCAATGAAGTCTTTATTTTAAGCCGACTCTTTATCCTGTCAAGGACAATTCTTGCATCCGCCGGGTCATAATTTGCCCCAATTAAAATCTTTAAGAATCTATGATCCGCAGTTGCTATATTTTCTTCTGCATATCTTTCATATCGGTCTCTTAATTTCATCAATGTATCTGCTCCATCAAACAGACTTAACCAGTAGATTTTTTTGAACATCGGTATATTCATTTTAGACTCCTTGAATAATTAGTTTTATTCCAATTCATATTCAGCAGAAGATAATTTTTTAGAATAAATTATTACTTGATTATTATATTCTTCTTTAAGTTTTTCTATTTCCTTATCGGTTATTTCTTCTGTTGTTAGTATGTTATATGCTTCGGGGTAACATTTTTGTAATTTTTTGTCTGGTCTATAATAATCTGCAATTTCTAATTTCCATTTTTTGTAACCTTCGATGGCATCTTCAAAACTACCATCTTCAAATACTTCTTCATTATGTGGAACTTTTTTCAAATAATAACGTAATGTCCTTTTTCTTGCCATATAGAAATTAGTGAAAAATCAAATATTAAGTTTTTTTAATACTTCTATCACTTCGTTTTTTTGCCCGAATTAGTTTGGTAATAAAACCCTCTTCAAAAGAAATAAAGTATTCAATATCTTTAAGGTTGTAATTTATATTATGATTAGAAAATATTTTTTGCATTTTTGCCCGGCATTTACTCAGGTTAAGGTTTATATTATTAATCCAGGTGTTATTGATTTGTTTTGCTTCATACTCCCATAAAAAATCTTTAACACTTTCCTTATTATCCAATGGAGTATCAAAATCTATATTGTTTAATATATCCTTATCAATTTCTAAAAGTGCTTTAACATCTTCATTCATTTTATCAAGTATAGCACTTTTCTCTATTGGAGCATCATAATCCCTGACAAAATTAGCCATAAACACTTTGTCTTTAATAAGATTTTCCAGGGCTTTTTCATCAAATGGATATTTTTCATCTATGTTAAAAAGGAATAATCTTTTATTAGCCACTATGAGTAAGTAGTTATTAAAAAAATAACATTCATTTACAATCTGTCGTATTTCATTCCGTTGCGTTTCAATGTCTGCCTTTAAAAATCCAAGTATTTTGTCCTTTGTATTGTAGTAAGCATTCTTTCGTTCATTGTTATCAAACTTGTTTCTTTCCTGTTCCAATAATATTCTGTTTTCGGTCAGCGTTTTAGATTTATCCTTTTCCCTTAATTCAAGTGCATTTATTCGTTGTATAAGACTCTTAATAGTAGCGGTGTCAATAGTGTTATCAGTATCAATTATATCATTAAACTTTTCAATCTGCTTTTTAATTTTTGAAACTTCCTTTTCTTCGGTTTTGACGCTTTCATTAAGTTCTTCCATTCTAATTTTAATTTCCTTTTGTGCTTCCTCAATAAGTTCCTTGGTGTTATCAAACACTAAATAAAAATAGAAAAAGAATAGTTTGAAAATTACATCAATCCTTTCAACCTTAATGGTTTTGGGATATTGGGAACATTGCTGCCTGCTGATTTTTACATTGTGATGGTATCCGTCATTTTCATATACTTTTAATTCGCCATTTTTTGCCTTGGTCTTTTTTTTAATGTTCTGCCGGTAATAAAACGCATTACAGAAACCACATTTTATCAGTCCTGTTGCTATGGCTTTACCCGCTGACCTTGTTTCTGGTTTTTCCTTAAATACTTCTCTATTTAATCTTAATCGTTCCCTGATTTTAATCCAGTCTTCAACAGATACTATTTTTTTTGTATAATTTTTTGAGGGGTTGTAATACTGATTATCTTTCAAGGTTGAAAGCGTATCAATTTCAAAATTGTTAAACTTTTTTAGTATTTCAACCCCTTTCATATTTAATGAATAACCGGTATATTCAAAATGTTCTAATATGTGCCTTATTCTTTGGTTGGATGCAAGGTCTTCATTAACACTTGTTCCTTTTCCGTGTAATCTTAGTGCGATGCTTGCCAGCGTGTTGCCCTTTAAAAAATCATTAAATATAATTTTTATTTTTTCAATTTCACTTTTCACCGGTTCAATTTTTGCATAGCCTTTGTCATCTTTTCCAATGTTTTTGTATCCATAAATATTGGCATGAGTCCTTTTCCCCATATTAATCCGGTCCTGGAGACCTCTGGTAATTCTACTAACAATTTGGCTCCGTTCAAACTCAGCCACGTTACCAAGTATTCCCATAAGCATTTTTACTTGTGGGTCTTTTACATTATATTCTTTTGCTTTATCATAAAGAATAATAGAGTTTTTTTCAAAGATTGAATAAATCTTTGCAGTAGCAAGTTGGTCACGGGATAATCTGTCTTGCCCCCAGACCCAAACCTTGTTAATAATCTGTTTCTTAATGTCGTCTAAAAGATTTAAGAAGCCGGGTCTATCTTTGAAGGGGTTATTTTCATCCGCTATTTTATACCCGGATTTACCCTCATCCTCATAGACTTTAAAATCAAAGCCCTTTGTTTTGGCAAAATCGATGCCGGACCTTACCTGTTGGTCGATGGTAGGAACCCCGTCGTTTTCGTCCTTGATACTTGTCCTGCAATAGATACCCAGCATAAAATGACCTCCTAAAAGTAGTATAGCACATAGTATGATTTCTTACAATAGGGAAATCGTTAGTGTAGCGGCTTGGCCTACGAAAAAACGAAGTCGGGCTGCGCCCTTTGTGCGTTTTTTCTCCGGCACATTTTTGCGGTTGCTGGAAACCTACGGTTTCCTTTATCGCAACCGCAAAAACGTCGTATAGCTTTCACGTTATGTGCAATTGCGCCTAAAATTTGTTGACAAAATATTAAAATTGGTTATAATTTTATCGTAGAAATTGAAAGTCTTTAAGTTTTGATGATTAATACGCCATATATAGCGTATATAAATTTGAGGTACTATATATAGTGTCGTTTTGAGAAATTGTATAAACTGGAGGTTAGAGATGGAAGAACGTATAATGGGATTAAGTACTTTTTTATCACTTTTTCAAGAAAATATAAAATCTAATCAAAAATATTGTTTTGTATTGGGTTCTGGTGCATCACAAGAATCTGGAATAAAAACCGGACAAGATCTAATGAAAATATGGATTGAGGAATTAAATAGTAGTAAGTTTGAAGTTGTAGATATTTCACGATGGAGAAAGGAACTTAAACTAGATAAAGATTTGGATAAATTATCCTATTCCGAGTTATTTACATTACGTTATTATAATAATCCTAAAAGTGGAATACAATACTTGGAAAACATGATGGAGGGTGCAAACCCAGAAGAAGGATACTATAATTTAGCCGAATTATTGGCTAAAACATCTAATAATATTGCAATAACAACCAACTTTGACAAACTCTTGGAAAACGCATTTTGGGATATAAGTGAGAAAAATTGTAAAGTGATCGGTGAAGAGGGATTGATTAAGTATTTTTCTTTACCAACACATAGACCAACAATATTAAAAGTACACGGCGATCTATTTTTATATCCCAAAAATTCATTGGAAGACACTAATGCTCTTAAAGAGGATTGGAAAAATGCTTTAACTGCTGTATTCAACGAATATATACCAATAATAATTGGATATTCTGGTGGAGATGTAGGTTTCATGGATTTCTTAAAAGAATCAAAATTAGATAATGGCATTTACTGGTTTGATTTATGTGATGAAAGTAAACTCAAGAATGACGTTAGGAATATTATAACCCAAAATAATGGAAGATATATAAAAATTGAAGGTTTTTCTAATGTTATGATTAAGATTAGAGAAAAATTGGAACTTCCAGACGCTGAGGATCTTGTTCAAGAACATGAGAAAAAACGTAAAAATGCATTTAAAGGAAAAAAATCTGATGCTTCTAATGAATCAGTAAATGATAATTTAAATAATACTCAATCAAATAGTGATGATATTAGAACAAAAAATAATGCGATAGTATTAAATACTTGGAAAAGTCAAGAAGAATTTGACTTATCTAAGTATGAATTTGTTGCAGATTATGAACTACCAATTGAATTAGGATTATTTGATTCACAATTTCCTTTTGTTTTTAGTATTAAGAAAGGTGATGGTGTTTATATATTGACGGATAATGGCAGGACTCTTAAAGAATTAGATAAAATATTTGAATTAAAAGAACCTGATGTAATTAAAAGTTTAGTTGCAATTTTGAAAGATTGTGGTGTAAAAAAATTAGGCTCGGAATTTTGTGTTGAATTAGATGCTGAGGGTATAATTAATATTCCAACTTCCAAAGAATTGCTTTATGATGATTCTAAGCTAAATAGCCATTTTATTACTGCAAAATATAATTTATTAAGATGCATCTCATTTATGGATCAAATAAAATTATTTTATGAATAATATAGTTGTACGGCGCAACTGCACATAACGAGGCCGTAGGAAAACTGTTTATGAGCACACCGTTTTCCCCAAAAAATCAAAAACATCTTGATTTTGCATGTTTCGGCCATGAAATATCGCCTTTTTGAGGGTAAATCCGGAAATGGTTTCCCCCATTTCCCCATTCTTTCCCTTATGAAGCATATTTTTTCTCCAATGCCGGCACACATTTTCCTATATTATGCACCGTACAGAATAAAAGCCACTGGGCATTTACTTTTTGTTTTGTTCGCAGGGTAAAACGGTTCATTTTTTTGCAATAGGTAATATCAGAAAACACCGGCTCTATTATTTGCATCCGTTTCCCGTACACGTTGCGGTATTCAACCTTGTCTATTTTTTCACGCATCTTTTGTGATTGATTTTCCTTACCGTCACGATTAGTTACATGCAATGTCCTGAAGGATTTTTTTCCACCTCGGGAACTTATACATTTCTCCCGCATTGGACAACCTCGGCAAAAGGAATATTTGGCTTGCCATTTATGTCCTCCTTTACTCCGGTTAAGCTGCACAAACCCCTTGTATACCAGTTTCTTTCCATTTGGACAAATATACGAATTGTCTTCTTCCTGGTGTTTGAAATCACTGACATTAAACCGTTTTTTCTCTGTATGATAAGGTCGTCCATCAAATTGAGGGTCACGACTTCTGAAATTATTATCAGGAATTATTGCTTCTATTTCCCGATTGTCCGCTTCGGTTAAATTGTTCTCTGAAAAATATGGCGGGGGATACAAACTCCTCGGAGAAAACATCGACTATGGCCCAAGCAGCGGCCGTGATATTGTGGTCGATCTGTTAATTGATGACGGCATTCCAGACCGGGGACACCGGGATAACATAATGCTGCCGGGCTTTACCCAGGCGGGGGTTTCAATAGGAACACATGCACGATACGGCATTATATGTGTCATTGATTATGCCAGCGGCTATGTAAGTAATTGAGTGCCGATCAGCGACATACCAACCCTGGACACCGCTTTCTAGCGTATTGTTAAGAAAATGACACTATAGATAGCGTCTTGAACCGGCCGGTATCCCCATTCGGGGGTGTCTCCCGTCTCCTTGCAATTTTCAAATATACAGAGTACTATACCAACAAGGGGTTTATTATGTATACGACAGAATTCGAAACGACAGTTCTTGAGGATGGTAAAATTGAAATACCAGTAGAATATCGGAGACCTTCATCCCGAATAAAGGTTATTATCCTACAAAACAGCATAAAAAAGCAGCGTACTGTTTGCGGAGATGGATTTGGTGCACTCGCGCATAGAGCAAACCCAAACCTTTGGGATAAAGAATCCGATGCCTGGAAAAAGGCAGCAATAGAGAACGCGAACCGGAAGTTCGGCGAACTGAGGTTCGATGCATCTCGTTGATGCAAATATCATCCTGCGCTATCTATTTAAAGATAATCCTGAGATGAGTCAAAAAGCGAAGAATATTCTCCGGAACCAGGACGTTTTGATACTTACCCAAGTAATTGCAGAAACGATATATGTTGCCGAAGGTGTTTATAATGCCACACGCCAAGAAATTGTTGATGCCCTTCTTGATATATTTACGTTTGATAATGTATACCTTGAACACGATGTCATTGTTACCATAAACAGGTGACAGATGCAGGAGCTCAGGCGAGGAAGAAAAAGGCTTCGGCCCCGAAATTACCTTGATTATGCCGACGGTTATGTAAGCCATTGAGTGCCGGGTTTTGTTACAGGAATATGTATTTTGGGGGCCATCCAAGGCTTTTTTCTCCCCGTGGAGCCTTGCATAAGCGCATAAATTGGAATACTATAGGATATTCGTAAAAAGGGCTCAAACGTATGTCCGCGCATTTGATAGCTGAAATTATTGTTTCCACCGGCTTAGGCGGTTTTGTCGGGTGGGTAACTAATGCTATCGCCATCAATATGCTTTTTAAAAAATACGGGAAATGGGGCGGTGTTGTTGAGGCCCACTATGAAGAGTTTATCTCCAACATGGCCCAATTGGTGGAAGACCATCTGGTCAATGGAGAAACACTGGGGACCGAGTTTAATTCCCCGCAGTTTAAGGCTGTCTTACAGAAATGGATTGAGGACATTCTTTTGAAGGAGCTGCCTCAAAATTCCGGCGGCCTCCGGTTCAAAGAAATTCCGGGCATTGAACACAGTGTGGACCGGATTATCGATCTGGTTAAAAGCATAGAGCCGGAGCTGATACAGGGTATGTACAAATCCCTTGGCAGCAAAAAGGTACAATCCCTTTTATCTGAAGAACACTACAACTATATTATTGATAAAAATATCGGCAGTATTTTTGCCGATGCGGGAAAGTATGAATATAAGATACAGAATGCCCTCGCTTCGTTCCTGCAGAATAAAACAGTAAATACCCTTATTTCAGAGAGCGCGGTGCATCAAGTGAGTAAAAATATCGGTGATATTATTCAGGGAATAGATTTTTCCCGTTTCGACAGCACTGTTGACCGCGCCCTTTATGAATTGATCGACACCCCTGAGGTTGACCGGATTCTCTCCTGTTTGAAACAGCGCCTGGGGGAGATGCGGTTTGCTGAATTTGTTAATAATCCAAAGAATCTTTCCCGGGAATTACTGCGGCAGCTCCATGAGTTTGCGAATTCCGCAGAGGGCCGGCGCCTGTTACATGAGGTGATAGCCGATTTTCTTACGGCCGCCCGAACTATTGACTTGTTGGTTGCCGATGTGGTAAATCCGGCGGTTAGAGAGGGTATTGTCAGGTTTTGTAACGAAAAAATGCCCGGTATCATTAACCGTATTGTCGATTTTGTCCGTCAATCAAAAACAGAAATTGAAATGATCGTTAATGATACCGTTGATAATCAGTTGGATACCACCCTCGGCGGAAAGATTGGAAAAATTTTCAATGATATATTTAGTGAAAATCTGGCGGGCTCCCAAAGCGTTAATGTCGTGGGCAAAATCATAGATGCCCTGAATAAACAGGGTGACAAAGCCGGTGATGAACTTTCCCGGCAGATTATTACTATGATGGAAACAAAAACGATTGGCGAGATCCTTGGCCAGGTACAGGATTCGGGTATCTTCAAAGTACAAAGCATTGCGGACCTGATTAATCTGAACTTGAAAGAAATCCCGGATAAGGATATCGATTGGATAGACCATTTGCTTAAGAGGCGGATAGGCGATAGTACCGGCGCCATAGATATTTCCGTACTATTTGATACGCTAAAGCAGGAATACCTCTACAACGATAAATTTAAGCATGATATCCGGAAGGGTGTTACCGAAATGGCGAGAAGATCCGTGTCCGATTTCTTTGATGTACATGAACTTAAAATTGCGCTCAGTCCGGAAAAAATAAAAAATAGTTTACGCAGCTTTTGGAATACCCTTTCCGGCATGAACGTTAGTGACCTTACCGGAACCGAAGCGCCGCAGCAATTGCGCATTAAAAAAGAAACATTTAAAAATCTGTGGCGTAATAATAGTGAACGGGAACTCAATCAGCTGTATCATGCAATACAAAATGACGCGGTGTATACCAAGGTTGCTGAGGGCCTGATTGAAATCGTTAACCAAAATCTGGATACCCTGTTGGCCGGAAATGTATCAACCCTGGTGAATAGTGAACTGGGTAAACTGAAGCCCCCTGAAGTAAATGCCATGGTGCAGGATTTCATGGGCAGGGAAATGAAATCCATCAATATATTGGGGGCTGTTTTGGGGGCGGTAATCGGCGCCGGATCGGCCTGGGCGGCTTCCCTTGCAACGCTGCCCGTTCATTTTATCTGGTGGATGCTTGCGGTTTATGGAGGGGTCTTTGCCTTTGTTGGTATTATAACCAATTGGCTTGCGATTAAAATGCTGTTCAGACCCTATATACCGGTTTTCCCCGGCGCTAAGATTCCACCCTTTGTGGGGGTCGTGGCGGCACGGAAGCCGGCGTTTGCCAAAAGCCTTTCAAACTTTGTTAAAAACAGAATGCTCAGGGATGATGTGCTGAAAAATTATTTCCTTGCGAACAAGGCAGCGGTCAAAGACAAGAGTTTTCAATTGGTTGCCGATTCTGATTACGCCCTTATTGATACCCTGTTTGCCGATAAAACACGGCTTGATACGATAACTAATTTCATTCTTTTATCCGTGCAGTCATATCTCACCGGGCACCGGGAAGAGGCGGCAAATGCTATCGGCGGGTTTATTAAACAGCAGGCGGCGGATGGCAGATTATACGATATTCTTCCTGTGCTGCGGGACAGTATTTTAAAAAAGTTAAGAGAAAGCGATCTTACCCCGGTTATTCATACTATGATTAAAAAGGAAATTGAAGGAAAAAAGCTGGCGGCGGATTTTTCCGGCATACAGCTTAAAAAACTGTTTGAAAAAATAGTGCAGGATTTAACCCGGCACATTACCCTGGACAATGTTAAAAAGCTCATTTCCCGGCAAAACGATGCGTTCATGGAGTATGTTTCGACCCATACCCTTGAAGACCTTGCGGGCAGCGCTGTTCTGGAGGATATTACCGGAAAAATAACGGACCATGTTGGCCCTCTATTGCATAAGGGTATTGGGCCGATTATTAAACAGCTGGAAAAACAGGAATTCAATCCCGGCATAACACTGCGGGATCTCTTTCACGGTGCAATCCCGAAACTTCTTGAGCATAATATTACCTATATTATTGATATTGTCTGCGGGGAAATTGCTAAAACCAGGGGAGAGCTTATCAGCGCCATAAAGGATAACATGCCCTTTTATACAATTCCATGGAAAAGCCATGTTGATCCTATTGTAGATACGCTCCTTGACGAGGAACTCCCGCAATTTCTGCACCGGAAACGGGAGCAGTTGACGGATATTATCAATACCCTGCTGGAAAACAAACTTTCGAATCTTGGGTTCAATGATAGTTCCCTCGAAATTGAAACCATAGAGCGGAGGGTTACCGCCATTTTGGATTCCCCCCATGTGCAGCGCGGGGTTGCCGGTTTTGTTACTATTATTATCAAACAATTTGCACAGATCCCCTTAAACACCCTGCTTCGCATGATAAACATAAACAGCATCAATGATGTTGTACACATTACGGAGCCCCTGATTTCAAGCGCCGTTTCCCAGGTGAAGGACAATCTTTCAACGGATGCGGTAATCGAAGTTGTGGTGCGATTGGTAAAGAACATACTGCCGGATATACTGAGTACCATAAAGGTAGAAGATGTTCTTAAGGACATTGAACTGGAAAAGGAACTGCGCAGCCTTATTACGCTTCTTATAAATGATACCCAGGTGATGCAGGATGTTTCAGATATGATTGATGAGTTACTTTATACGGTAGAAAAGGATCCTGCCTTTTATGATGATATAATTTTACGGAAGGACATGGCGGGTTTCATCGCCGGCCTTGAAAAGGATTACGGCTGGGATACTTTCCGGCTTGCGGCGGTTTCGGCCTTCAAAGCATTTCTTTCAAAGCTGAATGGTTCTATCACAACCGAAACGAAAAATGCCATTTGCAACGAGTACCTTATTACTGCGGTGATCGATTCATGTGTATACAACTTTACGGATATTATCCGGACTATTGATGTGCAGACCGTGGTTGAACGTGAGGTAAATAATATGCATCCCAAGGGTATTGAAACATTATTTTACCAATTCGCGGGAACCTACTTTGCCAAAATCACCCTGTACGGCTGGATTGGCGTTTTCGGCGGATTTTTGAGTTATATTGTCAGTTCTATGCTGGCAAAATTTATTAAGTAAGGGCGAACGCACTATGATCGATTTACACACCCATTCCCGTGCCTCCGACGGCAGCCTGACCCCCTCGGAACTGATACAAACTGCCAAAAAGCGGGGCCTTTCCGCCATCGCCCTGACGGATCATGACACCCTGGATGGTCTTGAGGAGGCCCGGGAGGAAGCGGCCAAACAGCAGATCCGGTTTATTCCGGGGATAGAGATTGACATCCGGTATGACCCCATCACGGTGAGCGGCGAATTCCACCTCCTGGGTCTGGGGCTCCGTGAGCCCGGCCCGGTTTTCCGGGAAGCCCTGGAAGAATTGAGCCGCCTGCGGGAGGTGCGGAACCGGCACATCCTGGAGCAGATGGGGGAAATGGGGATAAAGGCGGATTACGACGAGGTCCGGGCTATTTCCGGGGGTGGTACCCTAGGACGGCCCCACTTTGCGGCACTCCTGGTCCAGCGGCGGGTTGTAAAAAACCGGGAACAGGCCTTTGAAAAGTACCTGGGGAAGGGCAGGCCCCTGTATATTTCCAAGGAGGGGCTGGAGTTTACCCGAGCCCTGCAAATCATCCGGGACGCCGGGGGTATTCCGGTACTGGCCCATCCCATGTCCCTCTACCTTGGCTGGGGCCGGCTCCCGGCTTTCATCGCGGACCTGGTTGCCCAGGGGCTTCTGGGCATAGAAGCCTGGCATCCTACCGCGAAGGTCCGGTCCTGTAAACGGCTGGAGGAGCTGGGAAAGTCCCTGGGGCTCTACATCACCGCAGGCAGCGATTTCCACGGAACATCCCGTCCGGACCGGAAACTGGGGCTTACCGCCGGGGACCGGAAAATTGAGGACACGCTACTTGATTCGATTCCCCCCTTGCGGAATTATTGAAGAAATGCGATACTTTAAAAATATTTTTGATAATTTAAGGAACGGGTGTGACGTTCCGAACCTTTATAAGGAGGTTGATGTGAAAAAACTTTTGTTTCTTACAACCCTGTTGTTCATCCTGGCGGGGATCCTGCCGCTTATGGCCCAGCAGAATACTGCCGGGGGGAATAGTGCGGAAACCTACGCGCTTACGGTAAGCCTGGAGCGGGTCTATCCGTACCGGAAGGGGTATATCGTAAAATACAAAAAAGGAATCACCCAGACTGCGGATGCCTATCTGCCCTACGAGTGGTTCAAGAAGCCCAGTATCCAGGATCCCACTCCCCCCAAGGGGGAAGTGATACTGATGGGTTCCGGAACCGACTGGCCTCACATGACAATATTCTATAAGAATGGGGCATTTGACCATGTCCGCCTCTATGTGCGGAAAGAACGGGGTCATGAATCCTGGGGTATTGTGCCGCTCACGGTGAATATTGATGACCGGTTTGAAAATATAGAAGATCTTAAGCTCGAATATTAATGATTTCTTCGGAATTAGGCCGCATACAGAAAGCCATCCGCAGTGAAAAACTGGACGGGTGGCTTTTTTGTAATTTCCACCACCGTGATCGGCTGGCGGACGAGATACTCCACATTAACCGTGATGATACCAATTCCCGGCTCTGGGTGTATGCGATTCCCGCAGAAGGGATGCCTACCGGTATTATCAACGCCGTTGAGCCGAATATCCTGGACAAGCTTCCGGGGCAGAAACGGGTATACTTTGGCCGGGACGAATTTTTAGCCCTCCTCCAGCCCCTGGGGGGCAGGCGCTGGGGGGTGCATATTTCCGATACCCTCACTATGATTTCCTACTTAGACCGGGGCACCGCTCTGGTTCTGGAAAGTGCGGGCCTGGAACTGGCCTCCGCCGCAGGGCTGGTGCAGCGTTTCAAGGGGCTCCTGGATGGGCCGGGGGTTGCCTCCCATGAACGGGCTGCAACGGCGCTCTACGATATTGTGGAACAGACATGGGAAACCGCCCGGAAGGCCTATAGGGACAAAAAACCCCTCGATGAGGGGGATCTGCTCCGGGTTATGACCGCGGCCATTGAAAGCCGGGGGCTTGTAACGGATCATGCGCCCATTATTGCCGCTGGGGCAAACGCGGGGAATCCCCACTATAGTTGCAGCGGAGCGGGGGCGCCCATTCGGGAAGGGGATGTGATTCAGTTTGACCTCTGGGCCAAGGAAAAGGATGCCGGGGCTATCTATGCGGATATTGCCTGGGTTGGCGTTTTTGCGCCCGCCCCTTTGACGAAGTATGAAAAGGCCTTTAGGGAATTGGTTTTCGTCCGGGAGGGTGTGTATGAATACATCGCCGGTCAAATAGCCTCCGGGCGGACCGTTTCCGGGGCTATGGCGGACGCAAAGGCCCGGGAAGCCCTGTCCGGTCTGGGTTACCGGGCTGTGCTAAAGCACCGCACCGGCCACGGTATCGATACCCAGTGCCACGGATCGGGGGTGAACATCGATTCCTGGGAATTTCCGGACCCCCGGCCCATCCTGGAGGGCTCCTGTTTTTCCCTGGAACCGGGAATCTATTTCCCCGACTTCGGAATGCGTACCGAGGTGAACGTGTATATTAAAGATGCCCGGGCGATTATTTCCCAAGGGGACCGCCGCCAATCTTCTCTACTCTGTTGTAATTCAGGGCCAATACGGTGAATGCGGTTCCGTCATCTTTACTTGAGTTTATCCGTGAAGGCTCAAAGTTCCTGTTGGCTGGCCACAAGGAACCCGATGGGGACTGCGTGGGGAGCCAGCTTGCCCTGGTCTCGGTCCTGAGGCGAATGGGCAAGGAAGCGATCCCCTGTTCCGCCGGCCCCTTTAAGCGTACCGAAATAAAGCCCTATGCCGCATCGTTTATCCCCCAGCCCGGGGATACGGAACGGGAAGGCGCCCGGGTCATCATCCTTGACTGTAGCTGCCGGGAACGTACCGGGGATCTTGCGCCCTTCGTGGAGGGGCTTCCCACGGCGGTAATCGACCACCACGCAAGCAACAATGTTGCCGGTGACCGTTCCGTCCCCCTCTTATACCTGAATCCGGAAGCGCCCTCGACTACCTTTCTGGTCCTTGAAGTCATTGAAGCCCTGGGCCTTAGCCCCACTGCGGAGGAGGCGGAACTGCTCCTCTTTGGGCTTGCTACGGACACGGGGTTTTTCCGGCATGTGGACCAGGGGGGCGCCGAAACCTTCCGTTGTGCCAGCCGGTTGATTAGCGCCGGGGCAAGTCCCAAGAAGGTGTTCCAGGCCATCAACGGCGGCAAGAGCCTGGATTCCCGGATACTCATGGGCAAGGTGCTGTCAGCGACACGGTCCTTTTACGGCGGGAAGCTTCTCCTCTCCACCGAATCCCTGGAGGACACAAAGCGGTTTGGGCTTGAGGGCCGGGACTCGGACAGCCTC
>BNUX01000062.1 GCA_025997675.1 Spirochaetia bacterium
GGGCGGTCATGCCGATTGCCCGCAGGAGCGCGGGGCTAAATGTCCGGTAGTAGGCGCTGATTTCCTCATTCCCCCGGTCCACCGAAAGAATATACTGGGTCAGGTCATTGGTACCCATACTCACAAAGCTGCCTTCACGGGTAAACTCGTCGGCTAAAAAAACCGCCGCCGGTGTTTCCACCATCACCCCCAGGGGCGCCCAAATAAACTAAAATCGGACAAAGCTTGTCAAAATTACCCCTTGACAATTCCCATACGCATACTATAGTATAAATACCATCCAATTACTAGGCATTAAGGAGGTTCTATTATGTCTAAGAAAATTTGTACCGCCCTGGTACTGGGGGCTATGGCCCTTGCCCTGACCCTGCCCGTATGGGCCGGGGGAAAGAAGGACGCGACGCCGGCGGTTCAGCCGGCAACCCAGGGCCCGGCTCTGTCGGGGAAAAAGGTCATCGTTGCGGATGCCAATTCCACCCATCACCTCAACCTGTATGTGGCCTATGAAAAGGGGCTCTTTACCAAACGGGGGCTTCCGGTGGAGATTCAGCAGACCAACTCCGGGGTTGCCGCGGTGGTCGGGGGTGAGGCGGACATCGTCTTTAACTGCCCCACCGGGGTCATCACCCCCATTGCCAAGGGGCAGTCCATCACTATTATCAGCCAGGTAAAGATTCCCTGTACTTCGGTACTGGTGGTCCCGGTAAATACCCCGGTCAAAACCCCCGCCGACCTCAAAAACCTTCAAATTGCGGGGCTTTCAAACACCTGCTGCGCGGTTATCTCCATCAGGGACAACCTGAAAAGCCAGTACAGCACCGAGTTTGAGCTGGTAGCCCTGGCCCCCGGCGCAGCCTTAGCCGCCCTTGAAGGGGCCGCAGTAAAGGCCGCCATTCTGGAAGAGCCCTTTGTAGCCGAGGCCCTGCTCTTAAAAGACGCGGCGGGGAAGTTCAAGTACAAGACTATTTTTGACGGCCATTCGGATGCCAACGGCGACGGCGCTACCGACAAAAACCTTGCCGGTGAAAACCCGCCCTGCCGTACCATCAACGCCAATACCGCCTTTATCCGGGACCGGCTTGGGGACGCCAAGGTCTTTATTGAAGCCATTGCTGAGGCCGATGAGATCATCCTGGCAAATCCGACCGCGGCTGATATTGTGGCCATTGCCCATAAGTATGTGCCGAATGTTTCCGAGCAGGCGATTATCAACAGTAATCCTAAGCTGGGCTTTACCACCCACCTGGATACCCAGCACCTTATCGGGTATGCCCAGGCGCTGGTGAATCAGAAAACCATTGATACGAACCCCGGTGAAGCGCTTTTTGCACCGGAGTTTAAGGGTATTACCTGGTAAACGTGACCAATAAATATGAAACAAGGGGCCTCCGCCGTTTCTTTTATGAACTCGGGGGCTTCTTTAAAAACTCACTGGGCAATTTCTTCTCCCTGGAATTCCTTACCGTATTGGTACCATTACTGTTACTGTGGGAATTCTTGCCCCGGTGGGGTATCCTGCCCAAAAGCCTTATCCCCTCGCTCAGCACGGTGGCGGCAAAGTTTTGGGATATGCTGCTCCACCGGCAGCTGGTGCTCCACATAGCCTACAGCCTGGGCCGTTTCTTTGCGGCCTTCGGCATCGCCGTGGTGCTGGCGGTCCCCATCGGGCTCCTTATGGGGTGGAACCTGAAAATCCGCGCCTATGTGCTGCCTTTGTGGCAGCTTCTTTCGCCCATACCGCCCCCGGCCTGGGTTCCCATGACGATCATCTTCTTCGGCATCGGATCGAAGATGCACATTTTTTTGATGTTCCTCGGGATATTTTATCCCGTTTTATTTAATACCTACCAGGGTATCAAAGACACCGACCCCCGGTACCTCGCCAGCGCCCGGGTTTTCGGCGCCAGTGAATTTACCCTGCTCCGCAAGGTGTACTTCTGGCACGCATTCGGCTCAATTATCATGAGCCTTAAAACCGGTATTGCAATGGGACTGGTGATGCTCATCATCGGCGAATCCTACGGGGGGCGTATGGGGATCGGCTTTC
Organism: Spirochaetia bacterium; assembly: GCA_025997675.1. GTDB lineage: Bacteria > Spirochaetota > Spirochaetia > Treponematales > Breznakiellaceae > Termitinema. The sequence continues at coordinate 2,048 of BNUX01000062.1, forward strand.
TTTTGGGTCAGGCTAAAGACTACTTTGTTGTCCCCGAGATGATGGTCTGTATGGCCATTTTGGGCTGGATTGGCTGGTTCCTTATTGAGGTCCTCAAATATGTCGAACTGAAACTCGCCGTCTGGAAAGTGGGCCGGTAATGATCGAAGCCAGGAGTATCACTAAGTTTTTTTCCGTGGTAAATGAGAAGGGCCTTGCCGAAGGGCTTACCGCAGTACTGAATGTGTCCCTCACCGTTCCTGATGGGAAAATAGTAACCCTGCTCGGGCCATCGGGCTGCGGAAAGTCAACCTTCCTGGAAATCCTCGCGGGGCTCCAGGCGCCGACCGATGGGACAATACACATTGACGGCAAACTGGTTCTGGAACCCCTGCCTTCGACCCGGAAAGAAATGGAGGCCTACAAACGGCGCTACCGCTTCATTTCCCCCCTGGCTAACGGTGTTTTCCGGGACCGCCCTAAACACGACATTGCCATGATATTTCAGGACTACGCGATTTTCCCCTGGATGACCGCCATTGAAAACATCAACTTTGCGCTGAAGCTCCGAGGTGTTAAGCGATCTGAGCGGAATGAACGGAGCCGGCACTATCTGGGCAAGGTGGGGCTTAACGGGGTGGAGTACAAGTACCCGTCCCAGCTTTCCGGGGGTATGCGCCAGCGGCTTGCCCTGGCCAGGGCACTTTCGGTGGAGCCGAAAATTATCCTCATGGACGAACCCTTTGCGGCGGTTGACGCACTGACCCGGGAAAAACTCCAGGACGATCTCCTGCGGCTCCGGGAAGAAGCGGGGTCCCATCTCATCATTGTTATGGTAACCCACGATGTTACCGAGGCGGTGTATCTTTCGGACGAGGTGGTGGTTTTTTCACCCGGCCCCGGTTCAATCCGCAATAGAATCCCGGTGGATATTAAACGGCCCCGCGCCAGAACCGATCCGGATATCCTCGAAATACAGGATCGTATTTTTGCGATGTTCCAATACGACCTTAATCAGGAAAGCGACTATTCAATTTAGTGAGGGAATATATGAGCAGTAATACTACCGATGTGCGTGGAAAAATATATGCCGACATTACCGCCGCCCGGGGGAACACCCCCCTGGTGCGCCTTGCAAAGCTTGGTGAGGGCTTAGGCGGAACGGTGCTTGCCAAGGTGGAGGCATTCAACCCCATGAACAGTGTCAAGTGCCGCATAGGAGCCGCCATGCTGGACGCGGCGGTAAGGGACGGCAGCCTGAAACCCGGCGGGACGGTGATTGAGCCCACTTCGGGAAATACCGGCATAGGCCTGGCATTTGCCTGCGCTGCCCGGGGGTACAAGCTCATCCTCACCATGCCGGAAACCATGTCGGTGGAGCGGCGGAAACTGGCGGCCATGCTCGGCGCCGATGTGGTACTCACCTCGGGAAAGGACGGCATGAACGGCGCAGTGAATAAGGCCCGTGAACTCACTGCAACCATTCCCAATAGCTTTATGCCCCTTCAATTTGAAAACCCCGCCAACCCCGAGGCCCACCGTCAAACCACGGCCCTCGAAATTTGGGAGGATACCGGGGGGGCCGTGGACATCTTTGTCGCCGGGGTTGGTACCGGCGGAACCATCACCGGCGTGGGGGAAGTGCTGAAGGAACGGAAGCCGGGGGTACACATCGTGGCGGTGGAGCCCGACGCCTCGGCGGTACTTTCCGGGGGCAGGCCCGGCCCGCACCGCATCCAGGGCATAGGCGCGGGGTTCATCCCCAGGGTACTCAACCGCTCGATCATTGACGAGATAGTCCGGGTAACCAATGAGGACGCTATCAACACCGCCCGCCGTGTTGCCCGTACCGAAGGAATCCTGGCGGGTATATCCGCAGGGGCGGCGGTATGGGCCGCCCTTCAAATTGCGGGACGGAAGGAAAACGCGGGGAAAACCATTGTGGTGGTCCTCCCGGATTCGGGTGAACGGTACCTTTCAACCCAGCTTTCGGATACCGAGGAGTGAAGACATGGTAACCCCAGCCCCCCTTAACCGCCTCCGCCGTAAGCCCCTGAATGAATACGGCAGGGGTTTTTCAGGCGGTTTGGGCGGCGATCTCCTTGCGGACAAGCTCGTTGATGATTTGCCCTACGCTGGTGTGGGCGGATTCCGCCTTGCCGCGCAGCCAGGTCGCGGATAGATCGTCCATGCCCAGGATACGCGCCTCCCGCTGGGAGAGCCAGCCTGTTCCGTTGGGGCCAAGTTTGGGCGGATTCTTGGTAAAGCACTCGTCCCAATAGTCCGCTTCTTCATCGGTCATCTTAGCCATAATTGTCTCCTACAAATCGAGTTTCACGAGAAAGTCCTATCCGGCCGCAGCACCTCCGCCCCGTTGCGGTACACATGCCGGACCGCCGCGCCTTCCTCCATGTAGCAGTGGATGAGCACCCGGATGGTCCGTTCCAGCCCCCCCACAACCGCCGCTTCCTGGAGGGCAAAGAGCGCCGCCTCCCCTGCCCGCCCGTAGTTCCGCAGCGCCTCGGCGGGGTTCAGCGCATCAAGGTCCGCCGTTACGGAAAATAGCACCGAAACCAGATCCTGCTCCGCCAGGCCGTTCCGCAGAAGGAGTTCATCATAGAGGGCGCCCACCTGGCAGGTAATATCCCGGGGATCATTTTCGCACCGGGTTGCCCCCCGGAGGGCTTTCAACCGCAGGGATGCCGCATTCATATCCTGTTACCCCCCGCCGCCGCCATGATAAACGCCGCCAGTACGGCTATGGCGGCGCCGAACAGCCCCAGGACTATATACAGTCCGATACTGCCCGGGAACCGGTGTTTTCTCCGGCGAATGATAAGCCATACACCCATCCCGAGCCCATACAGTGAGCTGAGCCCCAGGGAGAGCCCCAGGATTAGGGATACGCGAAGGAGTAATAACTGGGTCCGGTCCATAAACTCCTGGGCGGTTCCAATGCCGTAGAGGTATACCGCCACTACCGAGAGGAAAAAGAAAAAAAGGGCCGCCCGCCATACCAGGATTACAAGAACAGGTTTCTTTACCGGCCTTTTAGCGGACATTCCAGGGACTCCTCTTTTCAGACTATCATAGAAGAAGGTAGTTGCCCAAGCCCTGATCTTTTGTGATAATGACCGTATGAGAGATTTACCCCTGTTCTTTGTGATGCTCCTGGTGATGTGGACCATTGGGCCTCTGCAGTTTCCCTTGACGGCGCAGGAGTCTGAGGGAAACGATGGCGGTGGCGGTGAACTCCCCATAGATTCGGATTGGCCGGACAAACTTCCGGACCTCTATTCACGGGGGGATAAGATTTTCGGCATGTCCTTGGGGCCCCTTTTCTCCCTGGTGGAGAATGTAGGCCCCGTAGGCGGTACCCTTTCCCTTTCCTATACGTATTTTCTTACCAGCCATGTGTTCGTTGGGGGGGAGTTGCAGGGGATGTTTGCCCCAACGAAGGGGAAAAACGTGCTGTTTATCGTGCCCATAGGAGGGCGTGTGGGTTATCAGTTTGTCCTGGGCCGTTTTGAGATACCCCTGGCCCTTACCATCGGGTTTGCCCCTCAAACGTATATGGAAAAGAATTACGGCGGATTCTTTCTGAAACCTGCCGCGTCCCTGTTCTGGCGCTTTAACCCCGACTGGTCATTCGGGCTTAATACCACCTGGTGGTGGGTTCCCCAATGGCCTAAAAACGGACTCGATGCATACGGCAATTTTATAGAAGTTTCCCTATCCGCCCGGTATCATTTTTAACAGAGGATAAGAAGGATGTTTACATTGGATAAAATTAAACCTTGGGCGTTCCTTGCCGTACTCATACTGGCAGGCTGTGCCCAGGACTCTATTTTTAGTGATATAGCCAACGAAGTGGAGCCCGTGGACCCCCTCATTAAAGGGGCTCCTTCCAAGATTGTCAAGTCGGCATCTCTTAACCGGCTCTATGTTGCCAGCGGTGAACTGTATGAATTCGACTTAGCGGGGGGCAGGTGGCGTGAGTCTGACACAAACGGTATCGACGGACAGATTCGGGATATAGCCGCTACCGATACTGCCCTCTACGCCCTGTCCATCACCGGTACCGCTCTTGACTTTAAGGTGTGGAAAAAAACCGGTGGTACGGGCCCCTGGACGAGACTGGGGCTTGGTTCAAACCGGGATTACCCAACCGTAAGTACCATCTTCGGCGCCGGGAATCAATTATTTGCCGGGGCGTCCAAGGGTAATGATGACGGCGGAAATGATTACGCGATTTTGTATGAAACCGACGGCAGACTGGATTTATTGGAGGGAACCCTGAATACCAGTCTCCTCAGCGGGGCCGGCAAAATAGGGAGTGTGTACTATCTTGGCACCAAGGGAAGCGGTATCTTTCAGTGGGATGGCGCCTCTGCGGTTGTGCCCGCTCAGACGGTGCCGGGTCCTCCAATCCCCGCCGATATCGCCGGGTTTTTACAACCCGATCCCGGTTCTATCATAGCCGCCAGCATAAACAGCTATATTTTACGTGGTACCGCCGCCGGTTTTGCCGTCTCCGGCACCTCATTGGGGGGGACCTTTACCGGAGCCCTTGCCCTGGCCAAGGCGTATGCCTATACCAACAATACGGCTGTTCCCGGTACGACGGATCTGCTCCTCATCGGTATCAAGGGGGGGAACAATTCCTATTCCCACGGATATGTGGAGGTACTCTACGATAAAGCGAACGGCGTTGTGGTAGGCGGTACCCGGGAACCGGGGGAACATGACCCTTCCGGCATTGCAAGAAACGGGACCTATGGGTCTACCCTGAAACGATACCCGGTTACCGCTTTTTATGTTTTGGACTATCCGGGGATCACCCTTCCGAATTCGGTTCCCATCATGTTTGCATCTACCTCGGGGAACGGGTTCTATTCCTACCGGAACCGGAACGAAACTTGGCAATGGAACCACGAAGAATAGGCCGGGGCCCTTGGGGTGTCTGATCTCTTTACCGTCCAGGGGGCGGGAACACCGGATGGTCCCTTAGCGGACCGCATGCGTCCCCGGACCCTGGATGACGTGGTCGGTCAGGATCACATCGTGGGTCCCGGACGGCTGCTCCGGCGGGCCATACAGGCGGACCGGCTTTCCTCGGTTATTTTCTATGGCCCACCGGGTACGGGGAAGACCAGCCTGGCCCGGGTTATCGCCAATACAACCAGAGCCTACTTTGAAAGCCTCAACGCCGTCCTTGCGGGGATAAAGGATATACGGGAAGCTATAGACCGCAGCGATGATCGGCGGCGGCTCTACGGTAAGCGCACCATCCTCTTTGTGGACGAGGTTCATCGCTGGAACAAGGCACAGCAGGACGCCCTCCTCCCCTGGGTGGAGAACGGCACGGTGATCCTGGTGGGGGCCACCACGGAAAACCCCTTCTTTGAGGTGAACCGAGCCCTGGTCAGCCGGAGCCGCATCTTCCAGCTCAAGCCCCTGACCGCAGAGAATCTCCGGGAAGCGGCGCAGAGAACCCTGGCGGACAAGGAACGGGGCTATGGCAAGTGGCGGGTCAGCTTCGAAGAGGGCGCCCTGGAACACCTGGTGGAGGTGGCAGGCGGGGATGCCCGGAGCCTCCTTAACGCCCTGGAACTGGCGATTGAAACCTCCGTCCCCTGGCCCCCGGCGGAGGGGACTGAAATACCGGTTAGCTTTGAGGCCGCCGAGGAAAGCATCCAGCGCCGAGCGGTCCTCTACGACCGGGACGGGGACTATCACTTCGATACCATCAGCGCCTTCATCAAGAGCGTCCGGGGGAGCGATCCCGACGCGGCCCTCTACTGGCTGGCCAAGATGGTCCGCGCCGGTGAGGACCCCTCGTTTATCTTCCGGCGCATGATCATCCTTGCCAGCGAGGACGTAGGCCTTGCGGACCCCGCCGCCATCAACGTGGTTATCTCCTGCGCCGAGGCCTTTGACCGCATCGGCTTCCCGGAGGGCAACTTCCCCCTGGCCCATGCCTGCCTCTACCTGGCCACCGCTCCCAAGTCCAACACCACCATGGCCTTCTTCGACGCCCTGGCCGCGGTGGACAAGGAGGACGCCGAGGTTCCCAACAACCTCCGGGACGCCAATCGGGACAAGGAGGGCTTCGGCCACGGGGAGGGCTACATCTACCCCCACGCCTACCGGGACCACTGGGCCGCCCAGCAATACCTCCCTAAAAAGCTCCGGGGCAAAACCTTCTATAACCCCTCCCGCATGGGCTACGAGGGCAAGATCCGGGAAGCGGTGCTGCAGAAACGGGAACTGCAAGCGGCGCTCATCATGGGGGATGATGTTGCAGACGGGGAATTCCTCTCCTGGTCCGCCTCCTCCAAGGGCCGGGAGGGCTGGTTTAAGCGGCTGGAATCGGGGCGGAGCGGCCTCCTCCTCCGGGACCGGGACGCCATTCTGGGGCAGTGCTCCATAGAGCGCCATCACCGCATCCTGGTGGCCTCGGCCAACGACGGCCTCCTCCTCTGGGAAAGCCTGCGCCGGGTAAGCGAGGGGCTTGCCGCCGCCCTGGTGGACAGCGAAGCCGCCCGGGAAGCCCTGCTCCAGTATGCCTCCACTATTGATGAGCCGGAACAGCCCCTGATTGCCGTACACAAGGGGCCGCTCCTGCCGTCACCGGAAGAGGCGGACAGGTGGTTTGAATGCCATAGCTTTGACCATATCCTTGCCCGGGAACCCTGGAGACGGGGGATTGGGTTCACCGCCTTTGCGGAAAGCGCCGGGCGTTTGCTGGCGGAGGGCGGGGATGTGGTCCTGCTCCAGTCCCCGCCGCGCATGGGGGAGCGGATATCCCGGATTCTGGCAGAGAATGGTACGGCGGATGCCCTGATTCACCGGCTTGCGGAAGCGGAGGAGGCATTTTTTGCCGCCGGCGGGCACTGGACCTGGGATGCCGAAACCCTGGAACACAGCTTTACCGCGGCGGGTTTCAAAACCACCCTGACCGTCCTGGACCAAAGCGAGGAGCGGCTCCTCACCGAACGGGACATCGCCACCTGGTTTGACGCAGACAAGTCAAGCTGGGGGGGCTTTATCCACAAAACTCTGGGGGGGGAGGACTTCTTTGCCTTGAAGGACATGCTCCTCCGGAGGGCCAAGCAGGGCCCCATCCTATGGAAGTGGCGGAGCCTGCTGTTCAGGGGGGGGCAATAGGTATTGCAGGCCTCGTGTCATGGGTATGATACGATCCGTGTGAGATGTAACCGGCTTGCCGGTAGCCGAACTGGAAGGACTGTAATTTTATCCCCATAATACGTCTACCGCCAGGAAACCGGGGGCGGCTTTTCAGGGAGTTACAAGCCCGTATCCTTGTAGTATACTATACTCCATGCACGATGATCCCATAAATTGGCACGGCGCCTTCTACGATGCAATCCGCCTCGAACTGGAAGACTACCTTGACATCCTCACCTTCGAGTTCGAGCATCAACTGAACACCGATCCCTTAATCATCGACGCGCTCATTTTAAAGAAGAGGAAGCCGGTAGTCATAGAAAAGAACATAGCCGCCATTTTTAAAACGACCAACATAGTGGAGTTTAAGAGCCCCGAAGACTATCTATCCATAAGTGATTTCCATAAAGCCGTAGCCTACACGCATTTGTACTGCGCCACGGTACAAGACGCGGCCATTACCGACATCACGCTTACCTTTGTTCTGACCCGCAGGCCCCGGGATGTGTTAAACCATATTGCAACTGATTGCAAGTACCCCGTCACGCAAAAAAACCCCGGAATATACCAGGTAACCGGCAGTCTTTTCCCCATCCAAATAATTGAAACCAAGCGGTTGTCGGAAGATGAAAACATGTGGTTAAAAGATTTACACAAGGGCCTTGAGCCCCGGACACTCGGAAAAATACTACAGGCCAGCCATGCCTATTCAAATTCAGATCACATAAAAGCCTATTTAGATGCCATACTAAAGGCAAACTACGATGCTATGGAGGCAATCAAAATGAACGAAACAAGAAAGTTTTATGAAGCGCTCGAACGGATGGGGGTAGTCGCAGAGTTTGAAGCGCGGGGTATCGAGAAAGGTATCGAAAAAGGCCGTGAAGAAGGCCGCGAAGAAGGTATCGAGAAAGGTTTGCGGCTTACGGCAACGAATCTTAAAAAGACAGGGATGCCGCTTAAACAAATTGCCGATGTAACCGGCTTGCCGGTAGCCGAACTGGAAGGACTGTAATTTTATCCCCATAATACGTCTACCGCCGGGTCCACTTATTGGGAGCAAAAAAAGCTAAAGTTTATCCCCATTCCTTCCGAAACTGGTAATGGGCAAGGATGCCCGGAACGAATTTCAAGGAGGATCATATGATCATCAACCACAACCTCTCCGCCATGTTTGCGGACAGGTCCCTCAAGGTTACCCAGGGTAACCTTACCAAGTCCATGGAGAAGCTTTCTTCAGGACTCCGTATCAACCGCGCCGGTGACGACGCGTCGGGACTGGCGGTTTCCGAAAAAATGCGGAGCCAGGTCAGGGGCCTCCACCAGGCCTCCGCAAACGCGGCAAACGGCATTTCCTTTATCCAGACCAGTGAAGGATACCTCCAGGAGACCCAGGATATTCTCCAGCGCATGCGGGAACTGGCGGTACAGTCCTCCAACGGCATCTACACCGACGAGGATCGTATGATGATCCAGGTGGAAGTGTCCCAGCTTATCGACGAAGTTGACCGGATAGCCAGCCATGCCCAGTTCAACGGCATGAACATGCTCACCGGCCGCTTCGCCCAGCAGACCGGGGGCAATGCGCCTACCGCCTCCATGTGGTTCCATATCGGCGCCAATATGGATCAGCGGGAGCAGATGTTTATCGGCACCATGACTGCCGCCGGGCTTGGTATCCGCAATGTCGGGGATGGCTCCTTCGTGGATATGCAGACCCCGGAGACGGCCAACCAGGCTATCGGCGCCCTGGACTCGGCTTTGAAAGTCATCAGCAAGCAGCGGGCGGACCTGGGGGCCTACCAGAACCGGATGGAAATGGCCATTAACGGCCTGGACATCGGGGCGGAGAACCTCCAAGCCTCGGAATCCCGGATCAGGGACACCGATATGGCCAGCCAGATGGTGGAGTTTATGCGGGACCAGATCCTGTCCCAGGCGGGGACGGCCATGCTGGCCCAGGCAAACCAGCGGACCACTTCGGTCTTGCAACTTCTCCAATAGTACGTTATAGTTAGAAGAAGGTGAGGGGGTAGTTCCGCAAGGATCCCCTCACCCTTCAATGTTCTTTGACAAAGACCCTGGTTGGATAGCGCTTTAGCGCACACGCAGGGCGGCACGGATCGATTATTACCGGGTTAAACCGGAAATAACCGTTTCGTTCCGTACAAGGCAGAACCGGGAGGAATGGCGCGAACCTCCTTCCGGGACGGCTTACCGTGCGGTTCGGGTATGGCGAAGGAACGCCGTACTTACCAACGCAAGGAGGGTTATATGATTATTAATCACAACATGAGCGCCATGTTTGCCAACCGGCAGCTTGGGGTTACGCAGGGCGATGTAGCAAAGAGCATTGAACGGCTCAGCTCAGGCCAGCGTATTAACCGGGCCGGTGACGATGCTTCCGGGCTCGCGGTTTCCGAGAAAATGCGGGGCCAGATCCGGGGTTTGAACCAGGCGGAGCGCAATATACAGAACGGTGTGTCCTTTATCCAGGTTACCGAGGGTTACCTTCAGGAAAGCCAGGATATCCTGCACCGTCTGCGGGAGCTGTCCGTACAGTCCGCCAACGGTATCTATACCGATGAGGATCGTATGCAGGTTCAGGTTGAGGTATCCCAGTTGGTCGATGAAATCAACCGTGTGGCGAGCCATGCTCAATACAACGGCATGAACATCCTGACCGGGTCCTTTGCCCAGAACTCTGCGGTAAACCGGGTTATGCAGCTCCAGGTCGGGGCCAATATGGATCAGAACGAATCGATCTTTATCGGTACCATGACTGCTCAGGCACTTGGTTTACAGAGCCAGGGGGGCGAGGTGGGGACTATCTCCATTGCCTCCCCTGAGGAAGCGAATCAGGCTATCGGTTCCGTCGATTCCGCATTGAAGTTAATCTCCAAGCAGCGGGCCGATCTTGGCGCGTATCAGAACCGGTTTGAAATGGCCGCCCAGGGCATCGCCGTAGCGGCGGAGAACCTGCAAGCCTCCGAATCCCGGATACGGGATGCGGATATGGCGACCGAAATGGTTGCCTTTACCAGGGATTCAATCCTGTCACAGGCGGGGACCGCCATGCTGGCTCAGGCCAATATGCAGACCCAGTCGGTATTACAGCTCCTTGGTTAAATTGGAAGCGTAAAAGAGACTTCTGGACGTCGTCTTTTGAACGCAGGACCGGGGGAGTTCGCGCCCTTCCCCGTCCTTTTTTTGAAAGTCACGATCTTCCTATTATGTGGAGGATTATATGTATTTTGGGAGGTGCCTATGGGTACTGTATTAGCCACTCGGGGAGTAATTCCCCTGCAGGAACTCCCCCAGGCTAGGGCGTCTAAAGCCGCTTCTGCCCAGGCCGCAGCCGTAAAACAATTTGAATCAACCCTGCCGGGGAACCGGAAACCAATACGTTCTATGATAGCGGACCTTGAGCGGGTTTCGCTGGCCATGAACCGACGGCTCAAATTCGAGGTGGACCACGAATCCCATGATGTAACGGTCAAGGTCATCGACGGGGAAACCGATAAGGTAATAAAGGTCCTTCCGCCGGAAGAATTGCAGAGACTGCATGACAACATAAGGGAAACCATCGGTTTCTTATTCGACGAGCGGGTGTAGCGTAAAGGTTCCAAAGCGTGGGGTATGTCCGATATTTTTGTTCCCGGAGTAAAAAGCCGGTTTAACACCGATAAGCTCATTGAAGACCTGATGAGGGTCGAACGCATCCCCCGGGACCGCGCGGAAAAACGTGTCGAGACACTCCAAACGCAAAAAACCTACTGGCAGGAAATGGGCCGGCGCATAAGCACCCTGCGGGACAGCGCCCGGCTCCTATTTTCCTTCCAAAACCCCTTTAACGAGCGGATCGTCGTTTCCCAGGACGAGTCGGTGATCAGCGCCAGCGCCACCCGGGAAGCGGCGGAACAGAAGCACCGGTTTACCGTAAAGCAGGTTGCCACGGCGGACCGGTTTATCTCTGTCCCCCTTGAGGAAACCCGGAAGGTACCCAACGGAACCTACAGTTTTTCCGTGGGGGATGAAAAAATATCCTTTGCGTTTCGCGGCGGCACCTTACAGGAATTTACCGACGCCCTGAACCGCCGGGGACGGGAAAAAATACACGCCAGCCTTATCACGGTTGAACCGGGAACCCGGTCCCTGCTTATTGAATCCCTGGTAACCGGGGAAAAAAACAGCCTGGGGTTTTATGAGGATGCGGAGGCATTGGCCCTGAGCGTCGGCATGGCGGAAAGGACGAACAGTACCAGGGTCGATCTTGCCCTGAGCGATGCCACGGTACAGCCGGGGCGCAATTCAGACCCAAAGCTTATATCCCTGGCGGACAATGTCCTTCGCGCCGATGCCGGGGGCAGGGCGCTTATAAACCCCGGTGTGGCCATCCCTTCAGCCCCAAACCTGGTGGTGACCTATGAAACCGCTACGGAAGTACGGAATAGCGCCCCAATTCCCCTACCCCAGCCGCCGCCGGGGCCGGATATCCCCGCTGCGGGCGCCGCCTCCTACGGTGATATCGAAATAGAAAACGATATCTCCACCGTGCCCATACCCCCCTGGACCCCCCCGCCTATCCCCCCGCAGGTGGATGATTTCGCCGTCCTGACCTTTAATTATTCCGACGGAACCACCACCATTTTGCCTCCCATTACGGATTCCGGGGATTGGAAGTCCTACCAGCACCGTTTGGCGGATATAGCCGGGAATAAGACCATCGTTTCCATGGAACTGGTAAACAATAATACCCACCGGGATGTGTCCATCAAAAATATCCGTATCTACGATCCCAATGCAAAGAACGGGGACCTTAAACCCCTTAACCCGGTTTCCACGGCGGCGGATGCTATCATCACCATGGACGGCATTGAGGTTAAGCGGCCAAGCAACAAAATTGACGACCTTATCCCCGGGGTCACGGTTACCCCCCGGAATGTTTCCGACCGGCCGGTGGACCTGGGGGTAGAGCCCGACCGGGAGGCGATAAAGGATAGCATCATCTCCCTGGTGGGAAACTATAACCGCCTCATGGCGGAGGTGAATATTTTAACCCGGACCGATGACCGCATTATCCAGGAACTGACCTACCTGAGTCCTGAGGAACAGGAATCCTACCGGAAACGGCTGGGGATTTTCTCTGCAGATTCGACCCTGAACCAGTTTAAAACCACCCTGCAACGGGCTGCTACCACCCCCTACCCTACTTCCGATGCGCCCCTGCTGCTTTCCCAGATCGGCGTGGGTACCGATGTGCGGCGTTCCGGGGCGAGTACGGGGTACGACGCTTCCCGGCTGCGGGGCTACCTGGAGATAGACGAAAAGGTACTGGACGCCGCCCTGGAAACCCGGATTCCCCAGATACGGCAGCTCTTCGGCTTTGACAGCGACGGGGATCTCCTGGTTGACGCAGGGCTGGCCTACACCATCGACACCATTGCCCGGCCCTACGTGGAAACCGGGGGCATTATCACCCTTAAAACCGGTTCTATCGACTCCCGGGTAACCCAGGATCAGAAGCGGATAGACACCCTGGACCGACAGCTTGCCAACAAGGAAAGCGCCCTGAAGGTGCAGTACGGCCAGATGGAAGGGGCCTTTACCCGGATGGAACGGATGGGCACCTCTTTGGACCAGTTCAGCCAGCAAGCGAATAACAACAATAACAACAGGTAAAGGGCTCTGCGTATGAAAATTACTATTGACGGGAAACCGGCGGATATCATCCTTGAAAAAGAAAAGAACCTTGGGGAACTCCTTGGGGGTATCGGAGATTGGCTTGCCGGGGCGGGGTACTCCCAGAGCGGGCTCTGGATAAACGGCGAGAGCCTTGGCGCATCTTCCCTCAACGATGCCTTTAGCCTCGGCTTGGACACCATAGAAACCCTGGATATCGAGACCTCAAGCCTCCCCCTCTTGATGATGGAAGCCCTGGTGGATACCCGGCAGAGGGTTACCGCCTATTGCAGCGCCTCCTTTGAAGAGCAGCGCCGCATCGGACAAGCCTGGGAGGAAAGCCCCTCGGCAAGTTTCCTGGCGGAGCGGATGCCGGACATGTTCGACTGCATAGCCCGCAGCTTCCGGGGGGAGGGGCTGGCCGCACAATCCCTGGTCCCATTGGTGGAGGAACGATTGCGGGAACTGCAGGACCCCCTGCCGGAACTGGGGGGCATGGAGTCCCTGGTGGAGGGCACGGCAAAACGGCTTGAGGATCTGCCCCTGGATATTCAGACCGGAAAGGACGGCAGGGCTGCGGAAACGGTACAGCTTTTTTCCAATATCGCAGAAAAACTCTTCAGGATATTCTCGCTGCTCAAACTGGAGGGGCTTATTACGGATACGCTCTCGATAGATACCCTGTCCTGCGGTGCGTTTATTGATGATTTCAGCGCCGCCCTGAAGGAGCTGTTGGCGGCCTACGAAGTAAAGGATACGGTTTTGGTGGGGGATTTAGCGGAATATGAACTGGCGCCGCGGCTACGGGCCTTCTATTCGGCCATAAGAATCCCCAGAGCCGCCGCCTAGGGGGAATTGTGTATCTTCTTCAGGATGTGTTTTTCAAATCCTCAGGCGAGAATTCTCCCTGGACCGGAGTGATTTTCGGTATAGTCCTTGGGGTGGTGGCCGCTTTTTTCCTGATACGGACTTTCTTTAAAAACCGAAAGAACGTTCCCGGCTCGTCCCGGCTCGGCGGCTTGACTCTCTATAAAATTGCCAAAACCTATGGGCTGAATACGATCCAGAAAAAGGCATTGGCGGATGTTTTCCGGGAAGATGCGGACAGAGGTCCGCCGGAAGAGGATCCCCTTACGGTGATGAAGGATCCTGAACTGCTGGACAGCCGGTTTAAACGGGCTTACCAGCGTATCGGGGATTTTGATGAGGATGAGGCGGCGGCCCGGCAGCGGATTAGTCTGCTTTTTTCCGTGAGAAATGCCATTGAGGCCGTCCAAAATACCACGGGGACTCCGGCCAATCAGATACACCGCCGGTACAGACGGCAGCAAATCTCCCTCCCCTGTATCCTTGACATGGTTGCCGTGCAGGAAGTAAAGGAACACCGGAAAAAGGTGCGAAAAATGATACTGGACGGCCGCCGCTATGATGGTACCATCGTGGATATTTCCATTGGGGGCTGTTCTGTTCAAAGCACCGCAGCCATAGAGCCCGGGACCAGGGCAAAAATAGAGTTTACCTCCGGCAATTCCCCCCGGGCCACCCTGGCACAGGTTCTTAGGGTGAACCGGACGGGCAAGTACGGGGCGATACATATGAAATTTATAAAAATACCCCCGGGAACCGAAAATGCTATTAACGTATTGGTATTCGGGTATTAAAGTGAGGGTGGGATGACGATTAAACAGATTAAAAATATTGTACGGAAAGATGTGCCGATTTACTACCGGCGCCTGTTTTCAGGCACCATTGAGGTTGAGCTTATAGGGAAAGACCTGGAACGGAACATCGATTTTACGATTGAGACCCTGCCCACCGGCATGAATCAGGTGTCGGTGACCATTGCCGATCCTATTGATTATCCCCTGGTTCCCTTTATGCGGGAAGTGAAGCAGTTTATCACTGCCCTGGACGAAGCCGGAGCCCTTCCTGGTTAGCGTTATTTCCGATTCCCCGGAACACACCATGGCCATAGGGGAAACCATCGCCCAACACCTTACGCGGGGCAGCGTTGTGGCGCTCCGGGGCGGCTTGGGTGCGGGGAAAACCTGCCTTACCAAGGGGATAGCCCGCTTTCTTGGTATCCGGGAAGAAGTGACCAGCCCCACCTACACCATTATTTCCGAGTATACCGCCATCGGGAATCTCCCCTTCTATCATATTGACGCCTACCGTTTGACGGGTGACGATGATTTTGAGGCCCTGGGGGGTGAGGAGTATATCTATGGCGAAGGGATTTCGGTTATAGAATGGAGTGAGCGGCTTACGCGGTCAATTCCAAAGGCGGCCATCCTCGTCGAAATCAGCCTCCTGGACGGGAACCGGCGCCGTATTGACATTGAAGGCATGGCGGCGGTGGTATGAATATTCTTGCCCTGGATACGGCCGGAGCCGTCCTGTCCCTTGCCCTTTCTTCCGGGACGGAGACCTGGTATTTTGAGATGGACGGCGGCCTGCGTCACGGGGAGCTGCTCATGGATGGGGTGGATCATTTGGTGGACAGCGCGGGCCTTGAGCCTCCGGACCTGGAACTGGTGGCCTGTATGAAGGGGCCCGGGTCCTTTACGGGGCTGCGGATAGGCTTTGCGGCGGCGAAGGGGCTTTCCTTTGCCCGGAACATCCCCATGGTCACCGTGCCCACCCTGGATTGCATGGCCTTCCCCTGGGCCGCCTGGCCGGGGCTCGTCCTGCCGGCGATGGACGCGAAGAAGGACCGCTTTTTTACCGCCCGGTACCGGAAGGGGGTGCGGGAAAGTGATTATCTGGATACAACGGCGGCGGAGATTGCCCGGGGGATTTCGGAAAAAGATGAGCCGGTACTGTTAAGCGGTCCGGCGGCGGAGCTTTTGCGGGACAAGCTCGGCCCGCTCCTTAATAGCCGCCGGGTTTTTATTGACCCCTCGCTTAAGCGGGGAAAGGCCCGGGAGCTATTGGACATTATCACCCAAAAGGGTATAATGGAACCGGAAACCGGGGGTCCCCT
>BNUX01000063.1 GCA_025997675.1 Spirochaetia bacterium
CTTCACAACAGCCTCTACTTTGGTGTATTGAAGGAACTTGGCATAGAGGGAACCGGCGCCCTTATACGGCCCGGTACGCTTACCGAGTACGAAGATTACCGGATTAGTGATGCGCTCAATGCGGATTTTCGCCATGTTAATATAGGGAAGCCCAAGAATTATAAAAGTTATACCGATGATGGCGGTAATGTAATTGATGAATGGGGCATAGGACACTTCAAAAACGACAAATTCAATTCGATTTCTGTTCATCCCCTGGCCGACCCGGATCCGGCTAAACTGGACTCCTACCCCTGGCCGGATCCCGACGATCCCGGCCGGGTGGAAGGGCTAGGGAAAACAGCGCAGGACTACTACGAGAACACCTCCTTTGCCGTGACTGCAACGACGGCGACCAGCGGTTTAATGTTTGACTTCGGCCAGTACCTGTGCTGCGCCGCGCAGTTCTTTATGAACCTTCACGAGGAGGAACTGTTCTCCGAAAAACTTATCGAAAAGCTTACCGAAATAATGATCCGGATTCATATCAATTATGTGCGTCCCATTGCGCCGTATATTGAGTGGGTGGAACTGGCCAGTGATTTCGGTACCCAACACGCCCCGTTCATGTCGATGGAGATGTTCCGCCGGTACTTCAAAAAGCCGATGGCGGACCTCTGTGGGGCCATCAAGAAAGAGCATCCCGGAATGAAGATCATGCTTCACTCCTGCGGGGCGATGAGCTGCTTTATTCCCGACTTAATAGAATGCGGGGTTGATATATTGAACTCGCTCCAGCCCTTAGCCCGCGACATGGACTCCGCCCGGCTGAAGCGCGAGTTTGGGAACGATATAGTTCTGCACAGCGGTGTAGATATACAGCAGGCTATGCAGGGTACGGCGGAGGACGTGGAACGGGAGGCCCGCCGGGCTATCGGCGCAATGGCCTCGGGCGGCGGCTACATATTTGCCCCCGCCAACCACCTCCAGGGGGATTGTCCCCCGGCCAATGTGGTGACGCTTTACCGGTGCGGTGAAAAGTACGGTCATTATCCGATTAGTGTGTAAGTTACATAAACAAATAAGGAGGAGAATTGAAATGGCTGAAAAAAAACTGATTCTTTGTGTCTGCGGGGCGGGTATCAATACGTCGATTAATGCCGAGATGACTATCCAGGAGCACCTGGAGAAGCGCAAACTCCATAAAGAATATATGGTACAGCACTGTACCGTTGACCAGATGGAGCCCTACAAGGGGCGGAAGGACCTGGTCATTTGCTGGATGACGACCATCAATGAAAAATTCGATGCACCGTCGGTACAGGGACTTCCCTATCTGATTGGGTCCAAAAAGGACAAGGAAGCCCTAACCGATAAGATTGTCGAACTATTGCAAGGGCTATAAAAAAACCGCCCAGCCCCCACCGTGCGGACGTCCGATAGCGCCTGTCTGATGCTATACTATTGGGAAAAGGAAACTGAAACAAATGGCACGATACATTTTAGGTATTGACGCCGGGACCGAGAGCATCCGGACCGGCATTTATGACGAGACCGGAACCTGCCTAAGCTTTGGGGTGGGGGAAAACAAAAACATCCACCGCCATCCCGGGTGGGGTGAACAGAGCCTTGAGCAGTGGGAACGTGCGCTGGCGGCTTCGATTAAGCAAGCCCTGGCAAAGGCGAACATAGACCCGGGGGACATCAAAGGGATCGGGCTGGATGGGACGTCCTGTACGGTGGTTATGCTGGATAAAAACGGGAAGCCCCTGCGGGATGCGATCATGTGGATGGATATCCGGGCCGCCGCAGAAGCCCGGGAAATCGCCGCCTCCGGGGACCCCGCCTTGAAGTATGTGGGGTTCGGCAATGTTTCCGCCGAATGGTTCCCCTGCAAGGTCCTTTGGGTGAAACGGCATGAACCGGAGATCTACAAAGCAGCGGCTACTATTTTTGAACATTCCGACTGGCTGGTGTACCGGCTGACCGGGGAAGTCACGGGCAACATCAACGCCACCACGATCCGCTGGTTTTACAATTTCAGGGAAGGGGGCCGTCCGGTTTCCCTCTATAATAAGATAGGCTTGGATGATATCGAAGAAAAGCTGCCCCGGCGTATCATGAAGCTCGGCGAGGTGGTAGCGGGACTGACCAAAGAAATGGCGGATCTCACCGGTTTAAAGGAAGGTATCCCCATAGCCGGGGGCGGCGTCGATGCCTATATGGGGGTTATCGGGGTTAACGCCCTGCGGCCCGGACAGCTTGCCCTGATCACCGGGTCCTCCCAGCTTCATATCGGGCTTTCGGATGTCGAACTCCACGCCAAGGGGCTTTTCGGCAGTTTCCCCGACGCCATCGTTCCCGGCGCCCAGGTGGTGGAGGCCGGCCAGATTTCTACGGGGTCCATTATCAAATGGTTTACGACCAATTTTATCAGTGCGGATATCAAGCAGGCGGCGGAGGCCCGCAAGGTTTCGCTCTATCAATTCATGGATGAAGAAGCCGCCAAACTGCCTGCGGGCAGCGAAGGCCTGGTGGTCCTTGAGCACTGGCAGGGAAACCGGACCCCCTGGGTCGATCCCTCAAGCCGGGGGGTTATCCGGGGACTCACCCTCAAACATGGTCCGGCCCATATCTGGCGGGCCATCATGGAAGGGGTGGTCTACGGAACCCAGGTTATCCTGAAAAAGATGGAAGAGAACTTTACGATTGATGAAATCATCACCTGCGGAGGCGCCGCCCAGAGCGAACTCTGGATGCAGATCCATGCGGACGTTACGGGCAAGCCCTTCCATATTCCGGAGGATCAAAACGCCGTCTGCCTGGGTGCGGGCATTCTTGGCTCTGTAGGCGCGGGTTTTTACCCTGATATCCTTACCGCCGCCGCCGCCATGGTGCGGAAAAGCCGGACCATCCTGCCCAACCCTGAACAGCACGCGCGATACCGGGAGTACGTCTACCAGTATGAGGCAACGTATAATAGCTTAAAGGACGACTCCCGGCGATTGGTGGGGACCTTGCAATAGGTTCCCCCTCAGGGTCCGGATGTTTTCGCTGATGTTGCCTGAAAAAATGCCGCTTCCGAGGATCAGGATGTCCGCCCCCGCCTCGGCAGCCCTGCGGCAATTTTCCCGGGTCAGGCCGCCGTCAACGGCAATCCGGGTGGTAAGGCCGTGGTTGTCCCGCCATGCCGCCGCCAGTTCGATCTTCCGGAGTACCTTGGGGAAAAATACCTGACCCCCGATACCGGGATCCACCGCAAGTATATTGATTGCATCCGCTTCGTCCATAAAGTATTCCATCCGGTCAAACCCGGTGGCGGGGATAAAACTCAAACAAGCGGTAATGTTCCGCTTTTTCACCGTTGCCATAAGGCGCTGGGGAAGATCACAGGTTTCATACTGAAGGGTGATGCAGTCCGCCCCGGAATCCAAAAAACTATCCAGAATCGCCGGGAGATTGTAGACCGCCAGATGAACATCCAGGACCGCCTCCGTCTCTTTCCGGAGGTCCCGGACAAGCTGCACGCCAAAGGCAATCTCCGGCGTATAGTGTCCGTCGGTAACATCAATATGAAAACGGCGTATCCCCTCTTTTTCGGCGGTCTTGAGATCCCGGGCCAGGTGGGCATGGTTGGCAGCCAAGACCGATCCGCATAGTTCTTTCATATTCCTCCTCCTGGGATCATTATAGGGAAAATTCCGGTGAGCGTATAGGAAGCCTCTTATCGCTCCCTCCTGCGAAATTGTTCTTCAATGGATTTTCAATAAACCCTGCACGCCCCGCATCCCGTAGAGAAGCGAGACACAGGGCTGGGTGCTATTAGAACAGTACGTTTGCGGCGGTACTCAACGCGCTTATCCAGTCTATATCACCGGAAGCGGCGCTTGCGGCAGCCACCTGCGCCGGATCGCCTGACCGCAGTGCGGCGCGTTGTGCGCCGGCATTCGCCTCAAGCTCCGCCCGTGCGGTAAGAGCCGCCTGATTGTTTGCTGCGGTTTGCTGGTTCACCTGGGCCAGCGCAATCTGTTGATCGTTCTTTGCCTTCTGCGCATAGGCATTACTTTTGTACCTTTGTCGTATCCTGCACCAGGGTATCCCAAAACGTTTCCTGTAGTGCTTTGCCCAGTGCGATGTATGCACGCCGCTTTGCTACTGCCGGGTCCTTCGCGCCGGTCCGGGTGATGCCCCTGTTGTAGGTGAAAATGACGCCGTCTTTTCCTGATAGCGTTACGGCAATCGTGGGGGTGAAAAAAGTACCGGCCTGCATTTTTTGTTCGTTTTCGGTTACCACCGCCTGACAGCGCTTTGCCGCTTCCGCCTTGTTGCGGCATTCGGAATAGGCGCTCCGGACATCATCAAAGGCTTGGGCTTTCCGGGGATGCAATACCTGCGCGAAATCCAGCATGGTAAGGAGTTCGGGGTCCTGCAACGCAGAGAAGGACACAAACTGCCGCAGCGGGTCCTCTTCCGTTTCCGCCCTCCGAAAGGCTGTCATAAAGGGGGCGGTCTTTTGGGTGAGGCGCGGCTCATAGATGGTCCAGGCTTCGTCGCGGTCGATGTAGGCAACGGTTTCCCATTGGTTTTCCGCTTTGTTAAACCAGGTTTCGCTCTGCCGCAGGGCAAACAGGTTCACCGCCGATTGGATAAGGCCGCGTTCTTCGACCTTCAAATATGCTTCATCGGCGCCGTTTTGTTGGGTAATCACCTGAACGCTGCTCACCCGGCTTTCTACTTCGCTTTCAAAGTAGCGCGATATGGCGGCAAGCGCATTCACCTGAGCCGCATTCGGATCGGCGCCGGTCCCTTTCTGTGCGATAAACTTTTCTGCCGGATACACCGCATTTACATTCTGCGCCGGGCCTGCCCAGTCGGGTGGGGTTGATGGCGCGGAGGCGCAGGAAGGGAGTAAGGTGAGCAGAGCGAGGAAGAAAACCAAAAAAGGGCTTTTCATAGTAATTCCTCTTTTCTTTTTGTGGACGGTGTGGTATACTTATTCATTATGATGACACTGAAACAAACGGACAGTCCCCGGATGAGTGCGAGGGATGCGCTTGAAATAGGGCGAGGCATTGCAAAACGCTTAGGTTCTACCCTCACCGTAGACCGCTTCCTTGAATTGAGACGGCAAGACGGCATATCGGAAGCAGCACGGATGCCGCCCCGTGATAAAAAACAAGTCAACGCATGAACTATCTTTTCGATGCCTGTGCCCTTATTGCGTATCTCAATGAAGAAACCGGGGAAGGCTTTGAGGAAGTCGATGATTTGCTTAACCGTGCCGAAGCCGGGGAAATTACGATTTACATGGGCATCGTCAATTTGGTTGAGGTGTATTACGGCTATATCAGCGACTGTGGTGTAACTATTGCAGATGAAATCTTGCGCCCTGTTTCGCCTAGAACTCCCCCGTATACCCGGAGGATCTAATGGCGCTTTTGGATGCCAGGGTCAAGCGGGGGGAGTCGGCGACCAGACCTTCGCTTCCCCCTTGCCAAAAGGGGCTTAATGGGGAATAATGGACATATAAGAGAAGCGTCCTAGAGGACAGGGCGCTATGGTTCCCGTGCGGACCTACTTGAAGGGGAAGATTATGGATTTTAACTTTTCAAACGAAGCCTATCAGGAATTTATTAACCAGAAAAAGTATGTTCCGAGCAATGCCCGGATCAGGCCCGACGACATGAATATTTTTGAATGGATGTCAATTAAGCACGAGGAGATGAGCAAAACACCTGAGGGGCAGGAACTTATTGCTGCCATACAATCCATTGATGACTAAAGCAAGCAGACCTGAAGACTTTCCCATTTTCGGCTCTTTGGGAGTAGAAGCCGCAAGCCGTATGTTCACCATTTTGCATAAGCATTTGGGAAACCTTTCCAATATGCTGAAATTGGACACAACCAGGATTATCATTTCCCCGTCAGCCATTATGGAAGCCATTGAACGGGTAGAAAAACGCCGGGTTTATTTTCATGTTTTTTATGACGGATGCAAAATGGGGGAACTCAACGAAACGGCGCTCCTCTGTTACTGGATATTGAAGCTTCACCCTTTTTCATTCCCGGGGATGGATTCAGATGTGATCAATGCAAAGATTGCCCTTTGCCTGTTCACAGACACTGTTGTTGGTTATGTTCAAGATAATTATGGGAAAAGCGCATCAATTTCCCCTCAATTTCTGAAGGATGTTTACTATTCTTTCCGGTTCAGGGAATTAAGCAAAGAAGCCATAATGCTATTATTCGGCGGCCTGGGCCTGGCATAGGCATCAGTTTCTTTTCCTTCCTCCATAAAATCCGGCGGGAGCCATACCCCGGGTCGTGATACTTGCGGCGGCTTTTCATCTGACAGGCACAAGCCTGTTGTTTCGCCTAGAACTCCTCCGTAAACCCGGTGGATCTAATGGCGTTTTTGGATGCCAGATTTAAACGGGAGCAACCACTAAAGGCAAACCTATGCCATTTTATAGGATGAGCGCTCACCGTAACGGTTACCAGATTATTACAGCCATTAAAAGAGCCGCCTACTTCCGTTACGCTGTCCGGTATAGCAACGGATGTCAGGTCTTCGCATCTGGAAAATGCACTGCCGCCTATGGAAGTTACCCCGTTGGGAATAGTAACCGCCGTCAATGATGTGCACTCGTAAAATAAACCTTCGGGTATTGCGGTAAGGGCGGCGGACAGGGCAGCGGTTTTTAGGCTGCTGCAGCCACTAAAGGCATAATATCCTATGCTGGTTACGCTGGCGGGGATGGTAACAGCAGTCAACTTATTACACCCGGCAAAAGCCAACTCTCCTATGCTGGTTAGTCCTGCGGGAAACGTAATGGCCGTAATTTGAGCCTCGTAAAACGCTTTCTCCCCAATACTGGTAAGCGAAGCTGGCAAAGTAACGTTGGTGAGACGGCTGCACTTGTAAAACGTATTATCCGCTATAGTTGTTACCGTTTCGGGGAATTTGACGGAAGTCAGGCCGGAGAAGGCAAAAGCTTCTTTGCCTATGGTAACAAGCTTGTCGGGAAAGGTGACGGTTTTAAGCTCGTTACAACCTCTAAACGCTTCTGCCTCTATTTCGGTAACCGAATTGGGAATTGTTACTGCCGTAATATCTACATCAAAATAAGAAGCTTTTTGAAAGGCCCCTCTCCCAATAGTTGTTACCGGGTAGCCTTCGATAGTTTCCGGGATGCGTACCACGGCGCTTTTGCCGAGGTACTTCTGAATAAGCACCCCGTCGCCGGTTTTGTTCATGTCGTACTTAAAGTCACTTGCGGGGTTTGCCGCCTGCGCCCACGCGTTCAGCGCCGCCATGCCCAGCAATGCCGCAATAAAAAACACATTCTTCTTCATAATCATCTCCATCCTCCAAAAATCAGACGGGAGCAGTAAACCCCGCTTTCCGACAGCTTCAACAAGTTCCTAAAAGCCTTTCAACCGTGCTGCTTCTTTTGTTAGTTTTTCTGTCACTGATTCTTTGTAATCAACATCAAACTGGATGTCTTTGGAGGGGGACAGAGAAGCCTTAAAAAGACCCTGCCGATGTGTTTGACTGAAACATTTGTATTCACCGTCCACCGTACCTTTCCTTATCGTTCCTGCAAACCATCCTTGAGTTTTGAAACCATCGTCATCAGGAATATCTTTTTCCCAAAGACCGGAACAAAATTCCCCAAAATCGTTTGTTTGTATGTCAATTTGGTTAATCAAAATCATATTCTACCTCCATAAAATTGGTTCCTCCAAAAATCTGGCGGGAGCCCATAACCCCCACCCTCACTAACGCCAACGGCGTCTTTCGTAGGGCGTGGGGTGTCCCGTATCAAAAGTAAACCGGGACGGCCCCATCCGAAGCCGTCTCCCGCAGGGGTAAACCCTTAAAAACTGCTCGTATAGCCCCAACCCTGAATGGTCTGCCGGGTCTTGATGGGCAATTTACTGCAACCGGCGAAAGCGGCGTTGTCTTGTTCAGATTTGTAAGAAATTTCTCCCGTAAAAAAATCCTGTTTAATATTCACAAATTCAACTGCGGTAAGCGTCTCAGGAATGACTATCTCGCTTAGTTCCCCGCAGTCGCCTAAAGCAATACTCCCAATTCGTTTGAGATTTTTCGGCAGATTGATTTTCTTTAATGCTGAGAGATCTCCCAAACGAGGCAAAGTTTCAATATTATCCGAAAGTCTGATCTCGGCAAGAAGCTTGCATCCGTCAAAAATGTTAGAGTATCCCAGCCAGGTAAAACCAAGCTCGGTAACACTATCGGGAATGACAATGCTCGTTATTGCTGTATTTGCAAACGCTTCACTCCCAATTTTTTTAACAGAATTGGGTATAGTGATTGAGGTTATTCCTGCCTTCTCATTTTCCGTACTTTTACTTTCTGCGTCGAAAACATTGCCGGTTATTACAGCAGCCATTAAGTTAGTAGTAGTAGTTTCACCGTTAAAAGCCTCATCTCCAATTTCCACCACGGGTATATCCTCGATTGTGGCGGGAATAACCACCTTACCGGGGCCGCCGGTATACTTTTTGATGAGTATGCCCTGTCCATCCGCCGTCAGGTCATAGCCAAAGTCCGTGGCGGGGTTTGCCTTGTCCGACGACTTTGCCGCTTTGGCCGATCCGCTACTTTCGCCGTCTTTCTTACCGCCACATGCGGTAAAAACCAATGCCGTTGCCATTACGATGGCCACGGCGCTCAATACAAAATTCTTTTTCATTTCTATTTCTATTTCTCCCTCAAATATATTTTTCCGCGGGGCATACCGCCCCGCACCTACACCAAATAAACACTAGGTCTGATCGCTCACCGGCGGCCCGGCGTTTAGCTTCGCATTGTATGCATCAACCTGTTTCCCTAAAGTAAAGAGATTGGCAATCCAGCCGAAGGTGAGAATTTGACCGGTAAAGAAAAAGAGAATGCCAATTCCGTCTTTTTCGAGGTAAAACTTGTGCGCGCTGACCCATCCAAGAAAAAACCACAAAAGATACGCGATAAGTTTAGACTTCGGTTTCCCTTCGCCTTTGAAGTCACCCCCGCGAAAGAAGAGAACCAGCATTGCCAACACATTCAAAACCATGGGGCCGATGAAGATTATCATAAGAAATGCAACAAGCCCTTTCATTCCTGCCGGCACAAAGGACGCGATCATGGGCAATGTGTTTTTGAGAAGGCCGCCTACCATTCCCAGCAAGGTTTTCAACAACGGGAATTTTATGAGGGAAACGATAAGCAGGATAAGGTACAGAATAAAGGGGAACGCAATAGCGAGCCCCCCAATTATCGTCGCTATCCGTGCTGCGCGGTTGACCTTAATTAACCCAAAGGAAAGCAGCGCATTATAGAGGAATGCGATTAGAAACATAATGCCATAGGCTTTCGCGTCTGACGCCTGCCCGCTGAGCGCAAAAAATACGATTGAACAAATGAGAAGCAAAAGCGCGTCTAACACCATGGCGAACGCCGGAACCTTTGTTACAATAGAACTGTTGTTCCATTTTTCATTAAAAAAACTCATACTAATTCCTCCTTAAAATCCAAAAGATTTGAGCGCATTGGCGGCGTTGTTTACGGCATCCGCTGCGTCTGAAGCAGCTTTTGCAGCGTCTTTAACAGCCTCAGTATCCAGTGCATCAGCCGCATTGGAAGCAGCTTTCAGCAAGTCTTCCGTGCCGCCCGCTGCGTCCGTAGCCGCCTTAAACAGCCCCCCCAGCGCATTGCCTGCCAGACGGGCAAGCTCCTCGTCGTAGATAGCCCGGTCTTTTTCAGACAGTTTTGCCACCTTCTTTTCGATGTCCTCCGCTTTCTTGGTTAGCTCGGCGGCTTTTGCCGGGTTAAACATCGCCCCCAAAGCCTGTTGACCTATATCATAGGTCTGTTTCGCCAAGGTCTTGGGATTCCCTCCTCCGCACCCGACCAGGATAAGGAAAAATATCGCCGCCACGAAGGGGACGGCGAAACCTGCCATTCTACGGAACAGAATGGCTTGATAGAGACCCTGGTTTGTTTCCATGGTTTGCTCCTTAAAAGGCCGACACCGCCTAAAACGCCGTCAGCCAAGCGAAAAATACCCGCCCACAGGAGCGGCGGTGGGTCAAATGACCCGGCATATGCCTATATTTGCTCAAATTTTCTGCCAAAGATTACTATAGAGTACAAGACATCTGCCTTAAAAGCAATGTATATGCCCTTATGGCAGTGTGTCAAGTACCCTAAAGCATATACATTGCTTTATTGGCAATAAGATTGATAAGATGGAAAACATTAGAGAAATATTGGCAAACAATTTACGAGAGAACCGGCGCCGGATTGGCTTATCCCAGCCCAAATTTGCAGAATTGGCGGACTTGTCGACTCATTATGTGTCCATGATTGAATCAGGGCGGAAATTTCCCACCCCCGAAGTACTGGGACGGCTGGCGGCGGCATTGGAGATTGAACCCCATGAACTTTTTTCGGCGCCGCCTTCGCCGGAATGGGCTTTAGAGCAGGTACGTCAGGAAGTCATAACCGACATTCGGGCGGTTTTGGCGGATATTGAAAAAGTAGTGGACAAAGCGGTAGAAAAAGCTGTTGCCAATAAGTGTAAAGGCGATCCTACCATAAAATTTATGTAAATGGCCCGTGTTAGGGAACAATTATGTTTCCAAATGTCCCCCACCCAAGGCCCGCGCCGCTGCCCTATGACAGTCGGAGCCTGGGCAATCCTGCCTGACTCGCAGCCCTGTCCAAACCGGGACCTCACACTGTGGGGTCCATTTTTTTGTGGGGGATATCCCGGAGGTGAGGCCGGGGAGGGAAGGAGCGGCGCATTTGGCGCAACGATCACCGCGTTAGGTACAACGTGTATGCTGGACGCATTCCGGGCCAGCGGCCTCCAGCGGGGCGGGCGGTACGTCCAGGGGGGCCACCTGGCAGGAAAGCCGGGCGGGGTTGTTTAACCGTTCTTGCTGAATTGTCAGGTATTGCAGGATTCTTATTAGCATTGTATATTTTTGTAAGGGAGTATCTTTGATGGACAGTCTTTTATTGATAGCCTTTGGGCTTGTCGCCTTCGGATCGGTGTTACGCTTGGTACTATTTTTCACTGCCCCCAAGGAGCATAGGCTCAATCCATAGTCGCAGGCGCCGCCTACCACCACGTTTTGAACCCTATATCCCGCAGAAGCTACCCACTGACGGACGAAGCGCCCGCCAACGGCCCCGGCAGATTACGCTATGGTCAGGGTGCGCGTGGTTCCCGCATATATCCCCCCCCCTTTATCTTACGGCGCCATTATAGTATGATTTCATTGAGGAGTAGATATGAATAAATACCGTTGTGACTCATGCGACTACATTTACGATCCCGCGAAGGGCGACCCCGACGGGGGCATCAAGCCGGGAACCGCCTTTGAGGACATCCCCGATGAATGGGTCTGCCCCTTCTGCGGCATGGGGAAGGATTCCTTCGCCGTGATAAAGTAGGGCCCGGAATTTGGATACGACGGCCCCGCAGCAGTGGTAGACAGCCAGGCCAAGCGGCGCCGTTTCATCGCCGCTGGACCGGCCTTCGGGATGTTTCCGGTGGATGTGAAGCGGGCGGTGGAGCAGGATGAAATTCTCACCACCGCCCCCCCGTGTTGCTATCCCGGCGCAGATAGGCTAAGCTGGATGCATGATCATCGATGATGAAATAATTGCCATAAAAGATCTCATCATTGCCAATTCCGACTGCGAGCGGATATACCTTTTTGGCTCATACGCCTATGGAACCCCCCGGGAGGATTCGGACTATGACTTTTATGTGGTCCTGAATGACACCGCCAAGAACCCGATGCTGGTTACGGAAGACATTGAGATAGCGTATGTCCATTATTGTTTGAGTTTAAAGCGGCAGGATACGGCCTTAGGTCGGAAAAGAATGCGCATGCCTATTGATTTTCTTGCCGGATACCGCAGCAGGTTCGAGGAACGGAGCAAAGACTATCCCTTTGAACACACCATCGCCGAAAAGGGAGTGCTGTTATATGACAAGTACGCTGTCCACTAAGCAATGGTTTTATGTTGCGTCAACTGATTTGATGGCCGCACGGCGTTTGAGTGCGGATGATATGTACCCAAAACTTCTGGACATAGCCTGTTTTCATTGCCAGCAAGCCGTCGAGAAGGCACTGAAGGGTTTTTTGCAGTACAAGAACCAGGACCCACCCATGAAACATAACCTCAGGCTGCTGTGCGACACCTATGTATAGATCTGGACCCTTCCTTTGAAACCATCTTAGACACCGCTGTACCGCTAAACCGCTACATCACGGCCTCCCGTTACCCCGTTGAGTCCCTCATTGATGAAATGATGACCAAAACCGCCATTGCACAGGCACAAGCGGTCTATGACTTTGCCCTGTCGAAGGTCCCGGAGTTAAAGCTTGACGAGGGCTCCCCTGCATAGCCGCCAGGCAGATTTACCCAAAAATAAATGAACAATTCGCTCCCAACCCCCTTGCTTTTTACCGGCGGATAGAGTATTATATAAGTGTGAGCAGATTATCCAATTTTACCAAAAGCGCCCCCTCATCTTAACTCTCCTGGCACTGCCTGTAGCCGGCATACTGACGTTCATTGCAGCCTTTTTACGTTCCTTTTTCATTTTGCGTGATTCGCTCTATATAGGCGAATGCGTTAAAACCGGTATTTCAACACCGGAAAATTCGAAATTAAGCCAAAATAGCCCGGGCTTTTTTCAGAGAGCCCAAGCCGGCGGTATAAGAACCCGAGCTCCCACCCGGAAAGCCCAGGCTCCCAACCATAAAGCCCGGACCGGAGCCGGAAAGCCCGGGCTCCCAACCGGAAAGCCCGAACTGATGCCCAATAGCCCGGGCTCGTACCGGGAAAGCTCGGGCCTTTACAAAAAAGCTTGGGTTCTTACCTCAATAGCTTGGGTTCTTACCTCGACAGCTTGGGTTCTTACCTCGATAGCTTGGGCTCTTACCTCGATAGCCGGGGCTTTTCCCCCGATAGCCGGGGCTTTTCCCCTTGGAGCCTGGGTTCTCGTCCGGGAGCAGGTGGACTAACAACCGCGTTTTCCCGGCATTGACAATGGAAAAGGATCTATGGTAGGTTTTGTGTAAACTAATTTGAGGAGGAATACATGAAAAAGTATGTTTTTCCATTGATTGCTTTACTGGTCCTCGGATGTCTTTTCGCTTCCTGCGACAAGTCCAAATCCACAGCCGCAAAGGGCGCTAAAACCTATGAAATCGTTCTGGTCGTTAAACTTGAAGGCGTTGCCTGGTTTGACAGCACCCGGGTCGGTATCACCAAGTTTAACAACGAACATCCGGATGTCAACGCCTATCAGATCGGCGCTTCTACCGCCGATCCCGCCGCCCAGGTAGCCCTGGTTAACGACCTCATCGCCAAGGGGGTGGACGCCATCCTGGTTATCCCCAATGACCCCGCTTCCCTGGTTCCCGCATTCAGGAACGCCCGGCAGGCCGGTATCAAGGTGCTGACCCACGAAGCCGGTACCCAGGCCGAGGCCGACTACGATGTCGAAGCCTTTGACAATACCGCCTACGGCGCCCATATGCTCGACGTTATGGCTGAATATATAGGCGGGAAAGGCGTTTGGCAGCCCTACGTTGGCCTTCTGACCTCCCCCACCCACAACCAGTGGGTTGACGGCGAACTCGCCCAGGCCAAGGCCAAGTACCCCGGGCTTACGGTCGCCGGGGAACGGATCGAAGAACACGAAGATCAACAATTGGCTTATCAGCGGACCCTGGAACTCCTCCGCGCTAATCCCAATGTCATCGCCATGATGGGTTCCGCCATGAGTACCGTTCCCGGCGCCGCCCAGGCGATTACCGAGCGGGGACTTATTGGCAAGGCCGCCGCGTATGGCACCTGCCTTCCCTCGGTTGCCGGTGATTACCTGGTATCCGGCGCTGCCAAATCCATCCACTTCTGGGTTCCCGCAGATGCCGCCTACGCCACCGCCGACGCCGCCTACAAGCTTCTTAAGGGTGAAACCATCTCCGACGGCGCCAACCTGAATGTGAACGGATACAACAACATCACTATCAAGAAGAACGATTCCGGCGTTCCCGTTATCTACGGACAGGCCTGGGTCGATGTAAACAAGGACAACCTTTCCGAATGGAGAAATGCCGACGGCAGCTACAAGCTCTAAGGATTTCTTACGGGGCAGAAGAGCGGTTCCGCCGTTCCCCTGCCCCGGCTTGGGGGGTGTGTTATGGCTGAGCTATTTCTGGAACTTAAAAATATTACGAAAACGTTCCAGGGGGTAAAGGCCCTGGACAATGTGGACCTTTCTATCGGCAGGGGAGAAATTCACTGTCTGGTGGGAGAAAACGGTTCAGGCAAATCCACCCTGATCAAGATCATCGGCGGTGTTCATAAACCCGATTCGGGGACCATCCTGATAAACGGCATCGAATCAAAGAACATAAACTCCATTGAGTCGATCCGCGCGGGGATTCAGATCATCTATCAGGATCTTTCCCTCTTTCCGAATATGACGGCGGCGGAAAATATCGCCATGAACCAGATGCTGGAATCGAATAGCCGGGTGATTAACTGGCAGACCGTCCGCGCCGAAGCGAAAAAGGCGCTGGAAGAAATAGGCGAAGATATCGACCTCGACGAAAAGGTCGAGAACCTTTCCATAGCCCGGAAACAGATTGTGGCGATTTCCCGGGCGCTGACCCAAAACGCCCGGCTCATCATCATGGATGAGGCGACCTCGGCTATCACCAAGGATGAGGTAGACCACCTCTTTGAGGTTATCGCCCGGCTGCAGAAAAAAGGAATCTCCATCCTTTTTGTCAGTCACAAATTAAATGAAGTATTTGAGATTGCCGAAAGGGTTACGATTATACGGGACGGAAAAAAGGTCGGCGATTATCCCGCCGCAGAACTGGATAATGACCGGCTTGTTTTCCTGATGACCGGGCAGAACTTTAAGGCCGAGCCCTACACATTTAACGCCGCCGAGGTGGATACCGTTTTGTCGGTACGGAATCTGAGCAAGGCGGGCCAGTTTTCTGATATCAGCTTTGATTTAAAAAAGGGCGAGATTTTAGGCATCACGGGGCTTATTGGTTCCGGCCGTACCGAAACGGCCCTGGCGCTCTTCGGCCTTAATACGCCTGACGCCGGGGAAATCACGGTTAAAGGGCGGGCGCTTAGGATCACGAAACCCCGGGACGCCATTGATGCGGGTATTGCCTATCTTCCGGAGGATCGTTTAACCGAGGGGCTTTTTATCGAACAATCCATCGGTAACAACATTATTATCACCATATTGGATGAACTGCTCAATAAAACAAAGGTTCTGGTAAAAGGCCGGCAGGATAGGGCCAAAAATGACTGGGTTAAAAAGCTGGCGATTAAAACACCGAGCCACCTGGCCCCGGCGAATAGCCTCTCCGGGGGTAACCAGCAGCGGGTGGTCCTTGCCAAATGGCTGGCCATCAATCCGGCGGTCTTTATCCTGGACGGGCCTACCATCGGAATCGACATCGGGTCTAAACACAATATCCACGAAATCATCCGGGGTCTGGCCCGGGAAGGGATGGCCATCATCATGATTTCCGACGAGATTCCGGAAATTCTGGATAACTGCAACCGGGTTTTGATTATGGCCAAGGGAAGAATCCTTAAGGAGATACCGGACGCGTCGAAGGTAAGCGCAGAAGAAGTGTTTGACCTTATCGGCGGGGGCGGCGCCGCGGATTTGGGGGCAGCGGGATGAACATAAAGAAGCTTTTTAAGTATAACGAAACCTATTTAGCCCTGGTGCTGGTCGTCTTTTGTGCGGCGATCACGGCGGTTAATCCGGTCTTTTTTACCCTGGATAATTTTGCGGACCTGGCTAAAAACTCCGCGGGAACCGCCATTCTAGCCATCGGCGTTTTTGTGGTGCTCCTGTCCGGGGGGACCGACGTATCCTGTACCGCAGTAGCCATCTGCGCCGAGTACATCACCGCCCGCTTCCTTATCGCCTCGGGGGTAAACAATATCTTCATCGCCTTTATCATGGCCATTGCCATAGGGATAGCCCTGGGGGCCGTTAACGCGGTCTTTGTTTCAATCTTCAAGATACCGGTCCTGATAGCAACCCTGGGAACTTCAAGCCTCTTTCACGGGGCGCTCCTGGAGTTTGTGGGGACCAAGTCCTTAAACGTGGGGGACCTGCCCCAGTGCTTTAAGGACTTCGGGGATTTTAATATTGTCTCCTGGCATCTTCCCAATGGAACACCCTACGGGCTTTCGATCTTCTTTCCCATCCTGATTTTTCTCCTGCTTTTAACCTGGTTTATCCTGCGGTTTACCATGATTGGCCGGGGGATCTACGCCCTGGGGGGTAACCCCGAAGCGGCCAAGCGGACGGGGTTTAACCTCCATAAAATTCAGTTCTTTATCTATTGCTACGCCGGTTTTCTGGCGGGCATCATGGGGATTCTCCACATCAGCCTTATCCGGTACGGGAACCCCATGTACCTGGTGGGTACGGAACTTATCGTTATCGCTGCGGTGGTATTGGGGGGAGCGCGGATCTCGGGCGGGACGGGAACCCTCACCGGAACCATGCTCGGGGTGGCCATGATTATGATCCTCCAAAAAAACCTTATCCTCATCGGCCTTTCTTCGTATTGG
>BNUX01000064.1 GCA_025997675.1 Spirochaetia bacterium
TTACAAAGAAAGCGCCACTCTTGCCCTGCATCCGGCTTTCAACCATGCCGCCGTACCCCTTTGTTTCGTATCGACGGGAACTATACTCCCGTAAGACTTAATTGTCTACCGTAACTACGGAACTGTCAAGCGATTTATTCTAAAATTGACTGGACAAAAATACCGATATAGACGACACTACGGATGTGGTGCAAACCGCAGGGGAAAGTGGGGTGCCGTTTAGGACGTAAGCTCCGGAGGGCCGCAAGGCAGCATCGGGGCATCCCCCGCCCTATTTTCTTACCTTTTTCTGCCTCAGCGATAAGTATAGCACCGGTACTTGCATTTTACCACCTCGCCCGCTAAAATTCCCCATCATGACCCTGCCGGCCCTCGATACCTCCGAAATCAAGGATATCCTTTTCTCCCTCCTCAGGGTGAATACCGCGAACCCCCCGGGCAATGAGGCGGCCTTGGCCCTCCATATCCGTGACTTTCTGCTAAGCCGGGGGGCAAAGGCGGATGCCTTCCGGTTTCTGGAGCATGGGAATGGCCGGGGGAGTCTGGCTTTCCGTATAAAGGGAAAAAACCCGGCTGTCAGCATCGCCTTTGCGGGGCATCTGGATACGGTCCCTGCGGGCAACCCGGCGGATTGGTCCGCCGACCCCTTTGAACCACGGGAGCGGGAGGGGTTTGTCTACGGCCGGGGGACTGCGGACATGAAGGGCGGGATTGCCGCCATGCTGGCCCTTTGCGTTTCCTGGCTGCGGAAGGGGCCGCCCCCGGTGGACATCCTTTGTTTCTTTACCGCCGATGAGGAAAGCGCCGGGACGGGTATCAAAGCCCTCTGTGATGCGGGGCTGCTGGAAAACCTTTCCTTCCTTATCGTGGCGGAACCCACTGGACTCAGGCCCGCCATTTGCGAGAAGGGGCTGGCCTGGTACGATGTCCGGGTCAAGGGCAAGACCAGCCACGCCGCCATGCCCGGCAAGGGCGCTAATGCCATAGAACTGGGCTATGCCTACCTGGAACGGGTAAAGCGGCGGGTGGTTTCGGCCTCCCCCCGCTCCCCGCTCCTGGGGAAAAACACCTTTTCGGTGACCCAGGCCCAGGGCGGGGTCAAGATCAACGTTATCCCCGATCAGGCGGTTTTTGCCCTGGATATACGGCTCCTCCCGGGACCCGCCCTGGATTGGGAGGGGGTGGAAACCCTGTTCCGGGAAGAGGCGGGGCGGTTTACGGCGGCCCATCCCGGCTTTTCGGTTACCGTGGAACGCCGGGACTGCCGGGAGGCGCTGAAGACCGATCCCCGCCATCCCGCCGTCAAGTGGTTCCTCCGCAGCCCCTGCGCCGGGAAACCCATAGGGGTGTACTATTTTACCGACGCAAGCCTGGTAATTCCCCGGTATCCGGCGCTGCCCTTTATTATTTTCGGCCCCGGGGACCCCGCAGAATGTCACTGCCCGGACGAAAAGATCCCCCTTGCGTCCGTGGAGGAAGCCGCCGCACAGTATTACTGCTTTGTTGACCAGCTGCGGCCGGAGTGGTTTTCCTGATGCGGCTGACCGGCCTTTCGATCACCACCGTATCACTGGTGCTGAATAACAAGGGACCTTGTATTTGGCGGGAGCACGGCGCCGCCGGCATGATATTCCGGCCGCCCCCCTTGCAACATTTTGCAATCCTTGCTAATGTGTCACAAACAAGAACGTCTATTATCGTTTTTTCCCTAAAAATGACGTAGATAACGACTCAGATATGGACTAAGGAGTATTAGAAGTATGGGCATCGATATAACGAAGATGCGGAACATTGGAATCAGCGCGCATATTGACTCGGGGAAGACCACCCTGTCGGAGCGGATTTTGTTCTATTGCGACAAGATCCACGCCATCCACGAGGTCCGGGGCAAGGACGGGGTGGGGGCTACCATGGACCACATGGAGCTTGAGCGGGAGCGGGGGATCACTATTCAGTCCGCCGCCACCCAGGTTAAATGGAAGGATTATACGGTCAACCTCATCGACACCCCCGGACACGTGGACTTTACCATCGAGGTGGAGCGGTCCCTGCGGGTGCTGGACGGGGCCATCCTGGTGCTCTGTGCGGTGGGCGGGGTACAGTCCCAGTCCATCACCGTGGACCGGCAGCTCAAACGCTACCATGTGCCCCGGATTGCCTTTGTGAATAAGTGCGACCGTACCGGGGCTAATCCCTTTAAGGTACGGCTCCAGCTCCGGGAAAAACTGGGGCTCAACGCGGTGCTCATCCAGATCCCCATCGGGCTTGAGGACAAGCTGGAGGGGGTGGTGGACCTGATCGCCATGAAGGCGGTCTACTTTGACGGCGACCAGGGGACGGAACTCCGGTTTGCCGAGATTCCCCCCCACCTCAAAGCGGATGCGGACAAGTACCGGGAGGAGCTGATCGACGCGGTTTCCCTCTTTTCAGACGACCTGGCGGAGAAATTCCTGGGCGGGGAGGACATAAGCGAAGAACTTATCCACCAGGCTATCCGCAAGGGGACCCTGGCGGAACAGTTTGTGCCGGTGATGATGGGATCGGCTTATAAGAACAAGGGGATTCAGCCCCTGCTGGACGCGGTGGGAAACTACCTACCCAATCCCACGGAGGTAAAGAACTACGCTCTGGACCTGGACAGGAAAGAGGAGCGGAAGGAGCTTACCGCAGATGAAAAGAACCCCACGGTGGCCCTGGGCTTTAAGCTTGAGGACGGCCAGTACGGCCAACTAACCTACGTGCGAATCTACCAGGGTTCCCTGAAAAAGGGGGAGGAACTGGTCAATACCCGTGCCCGGAAGAAGTTCAAGGTGGGCCGGCTGGTGCGGATGAACTCCAACGACATGGAAGACATCAACGAAGGCAGCCCCGGTGACATCGTGGCCCTCTTCGGCATTGAGTGCGCCTCCGGGGACACCTTCTGCGGCGGGGGCCTGAACTACGCCATGACCTCCATGTACGTCCCCGAGCCGGTCATTTCCCTGTCCATCAATCCCAAGGATAAGAAGTCCGCGGACCAGATGGCCAAGGCCCTGAACCGCTTTACCAAGGAAGACCCCACCTTCCGCACCTACGTGGACGCCGAATCCAACCAGACCATCATCCAGGGCATGGGGGAACTCCACCTGGAAGTGTATGTGGAGCGGATGCTCCGGGAGTACAAGTGCGAGGTGGAAACCGGGATGCCCCAGGTGGCCTACCGGGAGGCCATCCAGACACGGGCGGACTTCAACTACACCCACAAGAAGCAGACCGGCGGTTCCGGCCAGTACGGCCGGGTGGCGGGGTACATGGAACCCTACGGCGATGGCGACTACGAGTTCGTGGACAGCATCAAGGGCGGTGCCATCCCCAACGACTTCATCCCCAGCTGCGACAAGGGCTTTAAGGAAGCGATCAAGCGGGGGAGCCTCATCGGGTTCCCCATCGTCAACATCCGCTGCGTGATCAACGACGGCCAGTCCCATCCGGTGGACTCCTCGGACATCGCCTTCCAGATGGCGGCCATCGGCGCCTTCCGGGAAGCCTACAACAAGGCCAAGCCCTGCATCCTGGAGCCCATCATGAAGGTTTCCGTGGAGGGCCCCACGGAATTCCAGGGGAACATTTTTGCCTCGATCAACCAAAGGCGTGGTATAATAGCGGCATCCACCGAGGACGGGACCTTCTCCCGTGTGGAGGCCGAGGTTCCCCTCAGCGAAATGTTCGGCTATTCCACGGTACTCCGGTCCCTGACCCAGGGCAAGGCGGAGTTCACCATGGAGTTTGAAAAGTACGGGAAGGTTCCCGCCGGTATTTCCGAAGCCCTCGTGAAGGAATACGAGGAAAAACGTAGAAAAGAGCAGGGGAGATAGGCAAAAATGGTTATAGACGAATTAATACAGCGGAGTCCGGTACGGATCTTCGAGAAGTCCATCCACGGCGGACTCAAGGCCGGGGAAATCGGGATTGTTTCTTCCCAGAGCGGTATTGGCAAGACATCGGTACTGGTGCAGATAGCCTTAGACAAGCTTTTGCAGTCCAAAAAGGTCATCCACGTATCCTTTACCCAGCACACGGACTATGTCCTGGCCTGGTACGAGGATATTTTTGACGAGTTCATCAAAAGGAAGAACCTGGAAAATGAGAAGGACGTGAAGAACGACCTTGTCAAGAACCGGGTCCTGATGAATTTTAACCAGGACGGGGTTACGGCGGACCAGA
The DNA here is from genome assembly GCA_025997675.1 of Spirochaetia bacterium. Classification (GTDB taxonomy): domain Bacteria; phylum Spirochaetota; class Spirochaetia; order Treponematales; family Breznakiellaceae; genus Termitinema. The sequence goes on from BNUX01000064.1 coordinate 4,204, forward strand.
TACTCCGGAGCCTCCGGGCGATGATCGTGGACGGGGGCTTCAAGGCCGAGGCCCTGATCATCGACGGCTTTGACTTTACCCGGATGACCCGGGAACGGATTGCCGCAATCAAGGAATTTGCCAGGGAGCTGGGGCTTTCGGTCTGGTACAGTTGTACCGTCAGGGACGAAGGCCCGGCGGCTTATACCAAGAAGAACATTCCCCTGGTAATTGCTGATTTTGCGGAACTGGTGGATGTGGTGATCGTCCTGGAGCCGAGGCAGGACCACATTGCCCTCACGGTATCCAAGGACCGGGAGACCTACAACTCGGAACACCTGGCCCTAAAACTGGACCCGAAGACCCTGCTTATCCTGTAGCGGTTATGCGGTCAGGGCCGATAAGGGGGTCACATTCACCCCGTCTTTCCGGCGGCAGGCAAACCCATTGGCGGTAATTATCGTCAGTGCCGCCGGGGGGCCCATTTTTTCCTGGTCTATTTTTGCGGCAAAGGTTAACAGGTTTGCCGCAGCTGCGTCTTGGGCGCTAAATCCCATTTTGACTTCAAAGGCCGCCCAGGCGCCGTCGGGGTATTCGACGATGGCGTCAATTTCCAGGTTACGGGAATCGCGGTAATGGAAAATCTTACCGTCATGCAGGTCCGCATAGATTCGGAGATCCCGGATAACTAGGGATTCAAACAGAAAGCCGAAATAATTAAGGTCCCCGAGGAGTTTGTCCGTGGAAAGCCCCAGGGCGCCCACCGCAAGGGATGGATCAACAAAATGACGTTTGGGGGCCTTCCGCAGCGTATCTGCGGAGCGGATGTGGGGGCTCCATGCGGGAAGCTGTTCCACCGCCATCAGGCGCTCCAGGGATTCCAGGTAGTCGGCTATGGTTTCATCGCTTATTTTTACGTTTGAACCGCCCGTATCTTTGGCGAGGGAGCTAAGGGATGCTTCGGTTGCAATATTTCTGGCCAGAGATTGTAAAAGCCGCAAAACTCGTTGGGGATCCCGTTTTTTATCGCCCACCCTACTGATATCCACTTCCGCCATGAGGGTGATGTAGTCCTGCATAAACCGCAGGGCTTCCCGGCTCCCTGTCCCAATGAGGGCCGGCCAACCGCCGGTGGTGATCTTTTCCGCAAGGCTTTCAAGGTCTAATACCACTTGTTCAGACTTTGGAACGGCCCCTTTTACCAAATTGTAAAGACCGACTTCTCCGGTTGACCAGCCCCGTTCAAACAGCGACATGGGACGCATCTTTATGATGGAAAAACGCCCCGCCCCGGAGTGGAGCCGCGCCTGCTCCTCAGGGTTAGCAGACCCGGTGAGGATAAACTGCCCCTTCTTTTTCCGGTCATCTACCTCGCGTCTGATATAATTCCATATTTGCGGATATTCCTGCCATTCGTCTATAAGCCGGGGAACCGGCCCTTCCAGCACCGATTTGGGGTCAAGTTCCATGCGGACCCGGATATCATCATCAACGTCCATCCGGGCGATACTTTTTGCCATTTGGACAGCGGTTTCAGTCTTTCCACAGCCCTTGGGACCCTGTATCAAAATCGCGCCGGAACTGGTAAGCCGGTTTTTTAAGGTTGTATCGGTAAACCGCTTAAGGTAGCCGCCCATAAGCCCTCCTTACTATGAATATACCATGCAACCGGGAAGATGTGAAGGTTATAACCGGGAATTTGTGATTGAAGTAACCGGGCATTTATGAATGGTTCCCTCTTTTCCCGATTTAAGCTCCTCTGCCCTTACCCCCGCCCATGCCGCTCCGCGCCCGGTGACGCGGGCTTTATCGCCGGGTCATCCGGGGTGTTCCGGGAAAAGGTGCAGGCCCGGCGGGCGGCATCTTCAGGGAGGGTGGCAAAGGCGCAGAAGTCCTTCATTTCGATGGAGTTTACCAGCCGCCCCGGTACGCCCCCGGCGCGTCCCAGCAGAGCTGCCACATCCCGTGCGCTGGCGCCATGACGCCGGCCCAGGCCCACGTATACCCGTGCGCCGCTCAGATCCCCCGCCGGGCCGTGTTTGCCCCGCGCCGTCGGTCCCGGGTGCATGGCTGCCGAACCTTTGGTTCGCAGTTTGCCCTTTCCCAGCCGTTGTTTTACGTCCAGTTCCCGCTGGGGAACTTCGGTGAGTTCGGTGATGGTACCGTAACGGGATGGGTCCAGCTTTTCCCCAAAGGCCATGGCGATAAGAGCCTCCACCGCCGTTTCCGCCCCCAGCTTTTTTACCAGTTTCCGCCCCAGCCGGGTTTGGGGCAGCGTGGGTAAGGCCGCCGGTTCAGCATCGCTGCCCGCCGGAATTTCACCGTCAAGCGCCGGTTCCGGGATGGTGTCCAGTATGGCCTTGAGGATGCGGTTCTCCAAAGCCTTGGTTACCGATGAAACCGCTGGGGCCTTCATCCAATTAATCCTGCTGCCCAGGGTTCGTTCTATATTATGGGACAGGTGGCTGATACGCCCCCGCTCGGAAGGCAGCGCCAGGCTGATGGCGGCGCCGCTTCGGCCTGCCCGGCCCGTGCGGCCTATGCGGTGGATGTAGGTTTCCCGGTCATTGGGAAGGTCCCAGTTGATTACGTGGGTAAGCCGCTCTATGTCCAGGCCCCGGGCGGCCACATCGGTGGCTACCAGAATGGAAACTTCACCGCTGGCGGTCCCATACCGGGCGCGGAAACGGCGCAGGGTCCGTTCACGGGCTTCCTGGGTAAGGTCCCCGTGGATGGCCTCCGCAGAATAGCCCCCCTCGGAGAGCCGCCGGGACAGTTCGTCGGCGCCGGCCTTGGTGGCGCAGAAGACGAGGCCGTAGAAACTTTCCGCGCTGTCGATGAGGCGGCGCAGGGCTTCCAGGCGGTCTTCCTTTTTGAGCACCAGGTAGTATTGGTCCACCAGGGGCTTTTCATCCTCCGGGGCGGTGTCCTCCAGGATATCTACCGCGCCGATATGCTCCCGGACTATTTTCAGGATCCCCTCGGGCATGGTGGCGGAAAACAGGGCCACCCGGCGGTCGCTCTTTACACTCTTGAGGATAAGCTCTACATCCTCGATAAAGCCCATGTCCAGCATTTCGTCCGCCTCATCCAGGATGAACCAGTCGATGGCGGAAAGGTCCAGCACCTTCCGGTCCATGAGGTCCATGATACGGCCGGGGGTGCCCACCACGATTTCGGTGCCCCGCTTGAGGTCCATGATTTGGTTCCGGATGGAGGCCCCGCCGTAAACCGCGGTGATCCGGGGTATAGCGGAGGAGGCATAGGAGGCGATTTCCTTGGCAACCTGGAGGGCCAGCTCACGGGTAGGGGTCAGGATCAGCGCACGGGGGGCGTGGCCGCTCTGCCGCAGCCGCTCCACCAGGGGGAGGCCGAAGGCGGCGGTCTTGCCGGTACCGGTACGGGCCTTGACGATCAGGTGGCCCTGATCCGCCAGGAGGCGGGGGAGGGCGATGCTCTGTATGGAACTGGGGGCGGTGAATCCCTTGCGGGTCAGGGCTCCTAAAATGTCATCGGATAAACCAAATGAAGAAAACGGGTGGGTAGTGTCGATGGTCATATTATATGGTAACAGATGCGGAATATTCCGTCTAGTGCCGGAGTTGCGTAGTATTCTTAATACGGGTATGCTGTTTTGCAATGAAACGTGAAAATAGCGGACAGGGGGCGGTTTTTTGCTGCGCCATGCTATGGAGCACCAGCGGCTTATTCATCAAACTGGTGGATTGGCATCCTTTGCTAATCGCCGGGTCCCGGAGTTTTTTGGCGGCCCTGGTACTGCTTGCGGTGCGGATGTTCCGGTCCCCCCGGAAGAGGGTTCTGCGGGGCCTTGGAAACCGCAGTTCGGCCTTCTATACCATTGCGGCGGGATTCGCCTATGCCCTCACCATGATTACCTTTGTAGTTGCCAATAAACATACCTCATCGGCAAACGTTATCCTGTTGCAGTACAGCGCCCCCATATGGGCAGCCCTCCTGGGCTGGGTAATTGCCGGGGAGCAGCCCCACTGGGAGCATTGGGGGGCCCTGGTTTGTATGGCCGGGGGGATGCTGCTGTTTTTTAAGGACGGCCTTTCCGGGGGGGGATTTTTTGGGGATAGCCTCGCCATTTTTTCCGGGATATGCTTTGGAGCCAATTCGGTATTTATGCGGATGATCAAAGAGGGGGACCCGGCGGATGCCATGCTCCTTTCCCACATTTTTACCGCCCTCTTCAGCATACCCTTCTTTTTTATCTACCCCCCGGTGATAACGGGCGCTTCGGTTTTGGCGATTGTTTTTATGGGGTTTATTCAGATTGGGGTGGCGTCCCTGCTGTTCGCCTATGGGATCAAGCGGATTACGGCGGTTCAGGCGATGCTGACTGCGACCATTGAGCCGGTGATGAACCCGGTATGGGTGCTCCTGGTGACCGGGGAACGGCCCACCCCGTGGGCCCTGCTTGGGGGCGGCATTATTGTTGCGGCGGTGGTGGCGTCGTTACTGGTAGGGAAGCGGCGGGAGCTTTCCGCAGGGTAACATGGTGCAGGGTATGGGAAAACATAAGATTAAAGGTGATATCCGCACCTTGATGGGTAAAGGGGTCCTCTTCCAGATAAAATTGCCAGCTAAAATCCTGGCGGCTGCCGGGAGGAGTCCGAACCGTGAAACCCACCAATAGATTGGTTTGCGGCCGAGAATAATACGCATTGCCGGATAGGGGGGAGGTCTTTATATTCATCTGAAGGTTAAGTGAAAAAACATGCCACGGATGGATTTCCACGCCGACTAATCCGTTGAACATCGGATTGGACTTCATGTTAAAGGGCAGTACCCCCCCTGCCTGGGCGTACAGGGTCAGAAACCGCCACACCCGTATATCCGAAAGTATCCCAAGCCCCATATCAGGATATCCGGAACCACTCAAGGCTTTGAGGGAGCCGGAGGGTATTTTGAACGCACCAAGAAAGGCGAGGGAAATCCGGGGTATTTCAAAAAAAGTCCACTTCGCCCAGAGGTCAATATCGCCAAAGGAAACGACCTCCTCATTAAGGAAAAACCGAATGCCGTTGTCGTTAGGCATATTGATATACAGTTGATTTTGTAAAAAGAATTCCCTTCCTCCGTTGAGAAAACCAAATGTCCGGTGAAAACCCTCCACCAGGGGATCCAAAAAACCATTGTAATAAGCGATGAGCCGTATGTCCATACCGGCTTGTATTTCCCGTAGCGGATTAAACGAAAAGCCCAGTTCACCAACGGTACTTTCATAATCCCGGTGAATGTTTTGTTTGTCATAGGTCCGCACACCGGATTCGGGGAACGCGCTGTTTTCTACATAGTGTATGTCCTGAACAACGTATGTCGAGAAATGATAGCGAAGGTCGTATTGTTCACCGGTTCTTGCCGGCAGGGAAGGGAAATTGTAGTGAATCAAATAGGGCAAATACAAGTTTTTACCGTACAGAGGACCCGTATCAATGCCAAAGACCGGCAGAATGCAGAACAACATTTCGAAGAAAATAAGCCATTGTTTCCGCTTCACCCGCATTCCCCTTTTTTTGACTTTTTTACTAATACTATACTTTGCCGTATATGTCGACCCAGGACCTGAACCGGGCCATGAAAGAATCAGAGAAAAGTATTGAGATATATTAATTAAGTAATCAGGCCCAATATCGACAAAATAGCGAAAAGTGTCTTGTAAAACCTTCATATCCCGGATATCATGGGTAACATCTTTTGAGGAGAACGAAATGGCTTTGAATATCATCGTGTTGGTTAAGCAGGTTCCGGACACCCAAAATATCACCGGTCAGGCTATGAAGGAAGACGGTACGGTTAACCGCGCCGCCCTGCCGGCGATATTTAACCCCGAGGACCTTTACGGCCTTGAGGCGGCGCTGCTGCTTAAGGACCGGTTTCCGGGAACTAAGGTGAGCGTGATCTCCATGGGCCCCCCGGCGGCAGCGACGGTCCTGAAGGAATGTCTCTATCGTGGCGCCGACTTTACCGCCCTGGTGTCCGACCGGGGCTTTGCCGGGGCGGATACCCTGGCCACATCCTATGCCCTTAAATGCGCCATCGAACGGGTAGGCGCCTGCGATCTGGTGTTCTGCGGCAGGCAGGCCATAGACGGGGATACCGCCCAGGTGGGTCCCCAAACCGCCGAAAAACTGGGGATTAACCAAATTACCTGTGTTTCCAGGATTGAGAACGTAGACCCCGCCAGGAAGGAAATCATCGCGGTACGTTCTATAGAAGGGGGATGGGAAAAGGTGAAGGCCGCGTTCCCGGTACTGGTTACTTTCACCGATGAAGGCGAAGCCCCCCGGCCTGCTTCGGCTAAGCGGCTTATGACCCACAAGAACGCCGCTCCGGCCCCCGACGGCACAGCCCTGGCGCTCTGGGATATTCCGGCCATCAAGGCGGACCCCAGCCAGTGCGGCCTTTCCGGTTCTCCCACCAAGGTAAAGACTATCAATTCGGTGGTTCTGACCGCGGGGGAAATCAAATACATCCTGCCCAGCGAGCAGGGAATTACGGAACTGGTCCACGAACTTATCGCGGACCATACCCTGGGTTAAGGATAACAGGAGCAATATACATGAGTAATGATGCAAGCGTAATGGTATATATCCAGCAGGACAGCGGGAAACTGGCGGAGGTGAGCCTGGAACTGGTTTCCAAAGCCCGTGAGCTGGCGGACAAACTGGGTGTCGGCGTCAGCGCCGCCCTCTTTGGCGAAAAGGTTTCCCAGGAGGTCCCCCGTCTGGCGAGCCTTGGGGCGGACACGGTCTACCTCTACGAGGAGCCGAAGCTCAAACACTACACCCCTATCCCTTACACTAAATTGATGATCCAGGTCATCACCGACTACAAACCGCAAATCGTCCTCTACGGCGCAACCACCACCGGCCGGGATCTTGCGCCCCGGGTGGCATCCTATCTCAAGGTAGGGCTCACTGCGGACTGTACGGATCTGCAAATCGGGGACCACAAACAGGGAGAGAAGGAATACAAAAACATCCTCTACCAAATCCGGCCCGCATTCGGCGGCAACATCATTGCTACCATCGTGTGCCCGGAGAAGAAGCCCCAAATGTCCACGGTCCGGGAAGGGGTGATGCGGATGAACATCCCGGACACGTCCCGAAAGGCCGCTATCGTTACGGTTCCTGCGAGCTTCGACGCCGCAGATTTCCCCTCAGAGATTATCGACCGGGTGCTGGAGGAAAAGACCGTCAACCTCAAGGGCGCGAACATCATTGTTGCAGGGGGCTTCGGCGTGGGGAGCAGGGAAAAGTTTCAGCTTATCCGGGACCTGGCGATTACCATCGGCGCGGAGGTGGGGGCGTCCCGGGCGGCGGTGGACGCGGGCTTTATCGGCAAGGACTATCAGGTGGGGCAGACCGGCACAACCGTGCGGCCCAAGCTCTACATCGCCTGCGGTATTTCCGGGGCCATCCAGCACCGGGCGGGCATGGACGGCTCGGCGCGGATCATCGCCATCAACACGGACCCGGAAGCGCCGATTCTCAGTATCGCCCAGTACGGCATTGTGGGGGACCTTTTTGAGGTGATCCCCCGGATGATCAAGGCCTACAAGGCCAGGGTTTAGAGGAGCACATATATGGAAAACTTTTTAAACGATAACGAGGACATTCTCTTTCATCTGGACCACCTGGACCTGGATAGGATTATCCGCTTCAAAGAAGAGGAGTTTACCCAGGCCGCGCAGTTTCCCTACGCCCCCAAGGATGCGGCGGACGCCAGGGATTCCTACAAGCGGGTGCTGGGTATCATCGGCGAAATCTGCGGCGAGTTTATTGCCCCCAACGCCCCCAGGGTTGACGAGGAAGGCCCTGTGCTGGACCTCGCAACCAACCAGGTAAAACTGAACCCCGCCACCCAAAAAGCCATGGATATGTTTGCCCAGGCGGACCTGATGGGCTTCTGTATCCCCCGGCGCTACGGCGGCCTTAACATGCCCTCAACAATACTGTGCATCGCCTCGGAGCTCCTCTCCCGTGCGGACGCATCCTCCCTCAACTTCGGCCTCCAGCAGGATATCGCCGAAACCATCAACAAGTTTGCCTCGGAGGAACAGAAACAAAAGATACTCCCCAAGCTTTGTTCCGGCGAATGGGACTCTTCAATGATACTAACCGAACCGGATGCGGGGAGCGACTTGCAGGCGGTAAACCTCAAGGCGGTGCAGGGGGATGACGGGCATTGGTATCTTAGCGGGGTTAAGCGCTTTATCACCAACGGCTGCGGCACCGTCGGCCTGGTCCTGGCCCGCAGTGAAGAGAAAGCCAGGGGCGCACGGGGGCTTTCGTTTTTCCTCTACGAGCGTGACGATAAGATGATCATCCGCCGCTTGGAACACAAGCTGGGTATCCACGGTTCCCCCACCTGCGAGCTGCAATTCAATAAGGCCCCCGCAGAATTAGTGGGGGAGCGCCAACGGGGGCTCACCAAGTACACCATGTGGCTCATGAACAACGCCCGGTTGGGCATTGCCGCCCAGGCGGTGGGCATAGCCGAAGCGGCCTACCGGGAGGCGGATCGGTACGCGGCCAAGCGTATCCAGTTTGACGCCCCGGTGCGGACTTTGCCTGCGGTGTTTGAAATGCTCACCGAGATGAAGGTTGCCATTGAAGCGGGCCGTTCCCTGCTCTACGAAACCGCCCGTTTTGTGGACTTGAAGGAAGTGCTGGAAGATTTCTCCGAGGCGCACCCGGATCAGAAGGGGGATATTGTGGAGGATAAGAAGAAGTACGCGAAGCTCGCGGGCTTCTTTACCCCCATGGTGAAGGCCTACGCCACGGAAATGGCCAACAAGGTTGCCTACGACGCTATTCAGATCCACGGCGGTACCGGTTATATGAAGGAATTCAATGCGGAACGGCACTACCGGGACGCCCGGATCACCAACATCTACGAGGGGACCACCCAGTTGCAGGTGGTGGCCGCCATCGGCCCGGTCACTTCCGGCATAGCCCAGTCCATCCTGGACGAATACGACCAGGCGGACTATTCCTACGCAAAGGACCTCGCAGCAAAGGTGCGCGCCGCCCGGAAAGTGTTTGACGAGACCCTGGACTACGTGAAGGCCTACAAGGGCGAAGGCCACGAACAGTTCCTCAGCTACCATGCCCGGCGGCTTGTGGAAATGGCTACGGACCTGATCATCAGCTACCTGCTTCTGCGGGATGCGGCCCATAGTGATAGGAAACTCAAGGTGGCGGCCATATTCATTGCCAAGGCGCCTTCCCGGATAGAGGCTAGTCACCGTTTTATCACCGGGGATAACGCAACATTACTGCAATACTACGGGGACGTGATCGGGGATTAACACGGACTTTCTCGTGCCCGTTCCTCCACGTCGGTGAGGGGCGGGCACTCCGGGTCAGTGTCCTTGTTCCCCCCCGAGAAACTGCCCTATACTATAGCTATGTTTAACGATTGCATTATCATGGCCGGCGGCTCCGGCACCCGGCTCTGGCCTGCCAGCAACGCCAAAACCCCCAAGCAATTCCTGTCCGTCCATGGGGAGGGCAGCTTTTTTAACGATGCGGTGGAACGGGCCCTGGCGCTTACCGGCGGCAATGGCCGGGTCATCATTATCGCCGGGGAAGCCCATGTGCCCCACGTTATCAGGGTTTGTGCGCAGTATGGCGCCGAAGAGAAAAGCCGGCTGGTGCTGATTCCGGAACCCCTGGCAAAAAACACCGCCCCCGCCATTGCCTGCGGAGCCTTCTATGCCGGCGGAGAAAACAGGGAAGACCGGAATGTCATGGTCTTAACCAGCGATCATATCATACAACCCCTGGCGGTTTTTAAGGCCGATGCCCTGGCGGCGGCCGCCTTCTCCGCCCAGGGCAATCTGGTAGTCTTCGGCATACCCCCCCGGGGGCCGGACACCGGGTACGGTTATATGGAGACCGGGGACCGCCTTGAGGGCCCGGACGCGCCGGCGGTATACAAGGTCCGGTCTTTCCGGGAAAAACCCACCAGGGAGAAGGCGGAAGAATATGTGGCCGCAGGAAATTACTTCTGGAATTCGGGGATGTTCGGCTTTTCCACCCGCTTTATCCTGGAGGAATTCCGCCGGAACGCCCCGGAGATTTTCAATGCATTCGAGGCGCTTCCTGCCCCCGGCTGGGAGGCCTATACGGTGGAGGGGGGCATCCGGGTTCTGGACAAATGGCCCGGATTGGAGAACTCCTATCGCGCCGCGCCGGGGATATCCGTGGATTACGCCATAGCGGAAAAGTGTTCCCGGACCGTGGCGGTGGCCGCCCGCTTTGAGTGGTTCGATGTGGGCAGCTGGGATGAATACGCCCGCCTGGCAGCGGCCCCGCTTTCCGCCGCCGAGGTATACACCCAGGATTCGTCGGGCTGCTTTGTGGATTCCGACATACCGGTGGCCCTCTGCGCCGTGGATGACCTTATCGTGGCGGTACGGTCCGGGAAGGACGGGCGCCCCGGCTCGGTGCTGGTGGCAAAGAAGGGGGCGACCCAGGGGGTCAAGGGCATTGTGGAACAGATTAAGGCGGCGGGCAGGAACGAATTGCTATAGACAGCCGGGGCTACTTAAGCCGGAAGGTCACCGGTATGGCCAGCCGGGCCTCGGCGGGGGGAGGCCTGAAGGGGGAGGCGGCGTAGATAGATTCCAATGCGGCGGCGTCCAGAATCTCGGAGCCGCTGCTTTTGCTTATCCTGACATCGCTTACCTGACCGTCCTCGTGGACGGTGAAGCTGATTTCGGCAGTTCCCTGGATGCCGGTTCGCCGTGCCGGGAGTGGATACAGCAATTTTCTCTGGATACTACTCATGATATAGGTGTAATTGCGCTTCACATAGTCTTTGGAGAGGGCGGCCTTTTCGGCGGCATCGGCGGCGGAACCGTCGGCGGTGGTTTCCGCAGCGGGTGGCAGGTCGATGGTTACCGGGATGAGGTCCGCCACGGGGATAAGGGTTTCCGCAGGCTCTATAATGTCCTCAGGTATTGCCGCCGGCATAGCTGCGGGCAAGACCGGCGGTGGAGGCAGCGGTTTCGGGGGCGCGGGTTCTATGGGGGTAAGATTGACCAGGGCGAAAGGGTCGGGGGATTGTATTGAATCCGGCAGCCGGGAATTGGTGACGGGATAGAGCGACACGAGAAAAAACAGTATCCCATGGAGCGCCAGGGAAACGCAGAGCATCAGGGATAGCAGATTATTTTTTCGCTTCATCGGGTACTTTTTTATACACCCTTAGCCCTCCGGGGTCAATGAGAGGACGGCGCTTGAAATTCTGTCCCCGGGGATATAGTATGTAACCGAGGAGAAAGCCATGCCGGTAAATAGTAAAAACGATCGGACTCCGGTCCGCGTTTCCCAGCTTCTTGAACGTATCTCTGCGGCCAAATACTTTGTGACCCTCACCGGCGCCGGGGTAAGCACCCTGTCGGGAATCCGGGACTTCCGGGGGAAGAACGGCCTCTACAACGATGGGGATGCGGAGAAAATCTTCGACATTGATTATTTTCATCATGATCCTTCCTTCTATTACAAAGCCTCGGCGGATTTTATCTACAACGTCAATGAGCGCTCTCCCTCCATCGTTCACAAAACCCTGGCCGCTCTTGAACAGAAGGGCTTCTTGAAGAGTCTTATCACCCAGAACATCGACCTCCTCCATCAAAAGGGGGGAAGCAAACGGGTAATCGAAATCCACGGGTCCCCGTCGGTACACTATTGCCTTAACTGTTCCAACCTTTCCCGGGTGGAGGAACTGGCCGCCGCAGGCCCCGGCGTTGCGCTGCCGGAAAACGCCGGGGACCTCATGGGCTATGACGAGGTGGCCGCCCTGGTCAAGGCCGGTGAACTGCCCCATTGCAAAAAGTGCGGCAAGGTCCTGAAACCGGCGATCACCTTTTTCGGCGAAGCCCTCCCGGCCCGGGCGCTCCACGCCGCCGAGTCCGACGCCTCCCGGGCGGATCTCATGCTAGTCCTGGGAACCACCCTGACGGTTTATCCCGCCGCCGCCATTCCCCAGATTACCCAGCGCCAGGGCGGCGCTTTGGTTATCGTCAACGATATGGAAACCCCCATGGACCGCTATGCGGTGATGAAGTTTGACGATTTAGGGGAGGTGTTTGAGGCCTTGGCGGGGCTGATGTAGATTATTGAAGAAAAAACAGAGTATCACCTTGACAAAAAAATTATAGGTGATATATTAACGTCTAAGCTAAAACCCTATGGGTTTTGGCTTAGACGTTCATTTATCACC
>BNUX01000065.1 GCA_025997675.1 Spirochaetia bacterium
CGGTATGAGAAGAGGCTGCCCAAATAATGAGCAGCCTCCTTTCGATTGCGCTTCTCCTACTTAATCAGGATAAATTCAACCCGGCGGTTTTTCCACCAGTTGTCCCGGTTAGGCTTCTTGTCCGGCCCGGCGTAAGGCGCCAGGGGCCGGGCGCCGCCAATACCGGTAGCGGTCAGGCGGCTCTTGTCTATCCCGAGATTTACCAGGTACTCCACCACCGTTTGGGCCCGCTGGGTGCTTAGCTTCTGATCCGCAACCAGTTCCCGCTGCCGTTCCCGTTCGGTCTGCGCCAGGGGATTGGTATGTCCTTCCACCTGCACCTTATAGGTGTCGAACTTCTTCAACACCGCAGCAATGCGCCCGAGAACGTACTCGTTGTTTGCGACAACCTCGGGACTCAGGCCGGCAAAACCGCCGGAATTGGACCCGAACACAATGGACGGCACCTGCACCTTGAGCCTGTCGCCATCCTTTATGACCAGAATATCAACCTTGATAGGCGGCGGGTCGTCGGTTGCCAGGGAGCCCCGTCTGGTGCTCGTATTGTTCAGGTTATCGACGGCGCTAAAGACCCAGGTATAATCCGAAGCGGATTGCACCAGCTCCCCGGTGATATTACTGCGGCCATCCCAGGTAAACTCCGCAGGGGGCTCCCCTTCGCCCTCTGCCGCAAAGAAAAGAGGGGCCGTAGAAGTGGACCCCTGGTCCAATGGCTCGTAAATCTTTATTCCCCAACTCCGGACACCCGCCGGATCTTTGGCGCTCAGGGTGACGAACAGTTCATCATTTTCGCCATCCCCATCGGGGCTGAAAAGCTCGGGGGAAAAATGTACATCCAATGCGGGGCCTTTTATATCGCCCACGACGATTTTCCCCGTCGTGGTGGTTACATTGCCCGCAGTATCGGTGACACTGACGGAATAGCTATACTCAGAATCGGATTGTACCAGTTCCCCGGCCCGATGCGGAGGAGTATTGCTGCGGCCATCCCAGGTAAACACCGAAGGGGGTTCTCCTGAGCCGCTCATCTGATAAAAAAGCGCATCCGATGGATCGTAAATTTCTATTATCCAGCTCCAGATACCCCCTTCATCTTCGGCACTCAGGGCGATAGACCATTCATCATTTACCCCATCTCCGTTTGGACTGAACAGCTCGGAAGAAACATCCACGTTCAACACGGGGCTTTCCGTATCAGATTCGTCTTCCGGCGGCGGGGGGGGAGGTGGCGGGGGCGGTGGAGGCGTTGCTGCTACCGGGGGCGGGGGCGGCGCAGGCGGGGGCGCTGCGGCGCAGGAAACAAAAATCATTATGGCTAAAATCGCCGCAATAAGGGAAAATAGTTTTCTCATCTGTAACTCCTATTTAGGTAGTAGTTTAATTTACCGGCTACTATCAATCTATAATTTCGGCGGTATTTATCATTTTATGAATAGTCTTGAGGTGGTTTTATACATTATTCGATCTATGCTAGTATGAAGGCATGAATACCCATGTTGCCATTACCTATTGTGAAACCTATGAGCCGGAGGCGGTGTATGCCGCCCTCTGTCTTGCGGTGGACGCCGCCCCGGGCCTTGACGTTTCGGGCAAGACGGTCCTTCTAAAGCCGAATATCGTCTTCGATTCGCCGCCGGAAAAGGCCATAGTCACCCATCCGGTGTTTTTGGAAGCCGCCATCCGTCTGGTCAAAGAGCGGGGCGCCTCCCGGATTCTGGTGGGGGACAGCCCGGGGCTGCAAAAGCCAAACTTTACCGCGAAACTTTCCGGTCTTGGGGAGGTGACAAAGCGGATGGGGGCCGAATGGGTGGACTTTACCCGGGAGAAGGCCGACCTTCCCTGTCCCGAGGGCAAGGCGCAGAAGCAATTTTCGGTTACCGCCGCAGTCAGGGAAGCGGATTGCGTGATCAGCCTCCCCAAGCTAAAGACCCACCAGCTCATGTACTATACCGGGGCCATGAAGAACCTTTTCGGTCTCATTCCCTCGGTGGGGAAGAGTCCCATGCACGTCCGTTTCCCCAGCCGGGAAGGGTTTGCCGCCATGATCGTGGACCTGAACATCGCCTGTAAGCCCCATTACGCCCTGATGGACGCCATAACCGGCATGGAAGGCCCCGGCCCCGGCTCGGGGGACCCCCGGCACATCGGCCTGGTCCTGGCCTCTGCCAACCTGCTGGCCATGGACCTTGCGGCCAGCGATATTGTGGGCTATCCCCCCCTGGAAATACCGGTCAGCCGGGAGGCCCTGAGCCGGGGTATCTGGCTCAATTCCCCTTCGGAAATCGAGTACCCACTGCTAAGACCGGCGGATTTGCGGATACCGGACTTTAAGAAGATCCCCCTTAAAAAGTCAGGCGGCCAGCTGGTGGAATTCCTTCTCCCCAAATCCTTCCGCAAATTCCGGGAGCGGCTGACCCCCCGGCCGGAAATTGACCGGTCCATCTGCCTGCGTTGCGGTGACTGTACCCGGATCTGCGGCTCCAAGGCCATGACCCTTGCCGGGGAGGGGAATGACAAGCAGATCCGCATCGACTACAACACCTGCATCCGCTGTTACTGCTGCCATGAGATTTGCCCGGTTAAGGCGATTGAGATACGGAAGGTTTCCCTGTTCCCTGCCGCTATTGACGTACCTGCCCAAAAAACTAATAATTAGAGGGAATTTATTTAATTACCCAAGGAGAAAGATTGTATGAGTTATATTGAAGTAGTGCAGGCCCGTGAAATTCTCGATTCCCGGGGGAATCCCACGGTTGAAGTTGAAGTGCAGTTGGAAGACGGCGCCATCGGACGGGCGGCGGTTCCCTCCGGGGCAAGTACCGGTGACTATGAAGCGGTGGAGCTAAGGGACGGCGATAAAAGCCGGTATCTGGGCAAGGGTGTCCAGAAGGCGGTGGCAAATGTCAACGATATTATTGCCCCGGAACTCCAGGGCTACGATGCCCTGGACCAGGTGGCCATTGACCGGACCATGATAGACCTTGACGGAACCGAAAACAAGGGCAAGCTCGGGGCCAATGCCATCCTGGGGGTGTCCATGGCAACCGCCCGTGCGGCGGCGGAATACCTGGGCCTTCCCCTCTACAAGTACCTGGGAAGCTTCCATGCCAACCTGCTCCCGGTACCTATGGCGAACATCATCAACGGTGGCAAACATTCGGATAACAAGATCGACTTCCAGGAATTCATGGTCATGCCCATCGGCGCCGAATCCATCGTGGAAGCGGTTCGCTGGACCGCCGAGGTCTTCCACAACCTAAAGAGCCTTCTCCATGGGGCGGGAAAGAACACCGCCGTGGGTGACGAAGGCGGCTTTGCCCCGGACATCGGCAACGAGGAAGCCCTGGAGTTTATCATGAAGGCCATCGAGAAGGCCGGTTACAAGCCCGGTGAGCAGTTCGGCATCGCCCTGGACTGCGCCAGTTCCGAGCTGTTCGGCGAAGGGGACAAGAAGGGCTACAAGTTCTGGAAATCCAACCCCGGTAAGCTCTTTACCGCCGATGAAATGATCGGTATCTACACCGACTGGGTAAAGAAGTACCCCATCATCTCCATTGAAGATCCCCTGGATCAGGACGACTGGGACGGCTATGTAAAGCTCACCAAGGCTCTGGGGGACAAGGTGCAAATTGTGGGGGACGACTTCTTCGTCACCAACACCAAGCGGCTTGAAAAAGGCATTGCCATGGGGGCTTGTAACTCCATCCTGATCAAGGTAAACCAAATAGGCACGGTCACCGAAACCTACGAGGCGGTTGAAATGGCCAAACGCGCCGGCTACACCGCCATTGTTTCCCACCGATCCGGCGAAACCGAGGACACCTTTATTGCCGACCTGGTGGTGGGCCTGGAAACCGGCCAGATAAAGACCGGCTCCATGAGCCGTACCGACCGGGTGGCCAAGTACAACCAGCTTATCCGCATTGAGGAGCAGCTTGAGGACGCGAGCGAATATGCGGGGAAGAAGGCTTTTTATAATCTGAAAAAGTAGGAAGGAATTTAACCGCAACGGTGTATAAGGCGGGAAACGATGATCCGTGGTCTTTCCAGAATCGTACTTTTCTCGTGTTGTTTTTTTCTGTGTATTACGGGATTGTACGCAAAGGGGGAGAGGCAACAACCGCCTACGGCCGGAGCCGGCGCGAAACAGGCCCATTTGGGGCTTGGGATTGAAGGAAACATGAACGTCAAGGAATCCTTCGCCTTTGGTCAGTCCCTTAATTTCGATTACACTTTTTTCCCCCATTTTGCCGTCGGAGCCTCGTTCACCACCAGTTACGATTTCGACACCTTTTATAGCCTGGAGCCGGAACTTTTTGGCCGCTGGTACTTTCTGGAACTTGGCGTACCCGGAGGCGGCCTATTTCTCCAGGAAGATATGGGGGTCCGTATTGCCATGACCGGTTTAGATCCCGAATTTTCTTTCCTGGGAGGGGTGTCCCTGGGTTTCCGCTGGGCCTTTGCCCGCACCGGGTACTTTATAGAGCCCTATATCCGGGGCGGGTATCCCTTCCGGGTGGGTGTCGGCCTGCGGGGAGGCATTCGGCTTTGAAGATACGGACAAAGATCCTTTCCATTGTGTTGCCCCTGCTCGCCGCCGCCGTTGTCCTGGTGGGCCTCTCTTCCTATATGCTTGCCGCCGGTTCGGTGACCGCTCTGGCGGTGGAGTTCCTCAACTTCAAGGCTGACGAGGTACGGAGCTACGCCGACGGTCAGTGGAATCTCCTGGTGGATAACAACGCCGTAGGAAATGCGATGATGGAGGCCGCCGCCAAGAATGCGGTAGAAAATTTCTCCCTGGGTCTCCTGCGCAGTGATACTGAAGCGATCTTCGCCATGGACTCGTCGGGGACACTGGCCATGATTGCCGGCCCCGCCGCGCCTACTCTAGCGGAAATGCCGGCCCTGCGGGTTTACTTTGACCTGCGCGGCCAGGAGTTTACCACCATTACTGTTGGCGGCATTCAACGGGCGGCCTATACCCTCCCCCTGGTTCTCTACGATTGGCAGCTCTTTGTAACCGAAGACCGGGCGGTGTTCTACGGCGAGGTGGAAAATATTTATCGGACCACCCTGTTTATCCTTGCCGGCGCGCTCCTCGCCGGGATCATCCTCTTTCTTATTATGGCCAGCTACCTTACCCGGCCCATTGAAGCCCTGGTTTCGTCCATGCGGAACATAATCGAGTCGGATAACCTTGAACAGGAGGCGCCCATCTACTACAACGATGAGATCGGCCACCTCTCCAACACCTTCAACCACATGCTTAAAGAATTGGGTGAAGCCTACCGCCTGATTAAGCGCTACGCCTTTGAGGCGGTGATGGCGGAAAAGCGGGAAATGAAAATACGCAATGTGTTTCAGCTCTACGTACCCAAGGACGTGATCGAGGAGGTGTTCACCAATCCCGAGAAAATGCTGGTGGGCAGCAACCGGGATCTGTCCGTTCTTTTCTCGGACATCCGCAGCTTTACTACTATTTCCGAAGGCATGAGCCCCGACGATTTGGTGAATTCTCTGAACCGCTACTTTTCCTCCATGGTGGATGTGATCATGGCCCGGGAGGGGATCGTGGACAAGTATATCGGCGATGCGATAATGGCTATCTTCGGCGCCCCGGTGGTCCACGAAAACGATGCCCTGCAATCGGTCCTGTCGGGGCTGGAAATGCTGGAAGTGTTAAAGGATTTCAACCTGAACCAACTGAAGCTGGGAGCCCCGGAATTCCATATCGGCGTGGGGATCAACTACGGCGAGGTAACGGTGGGGAACATCGGCTGCGAAAAGAAGATGAACTACACGGTTATCGGTGATGCGGTGAACCTGGCTTCCCGGCTTGAGGGGCTTACCAAGTATTACAAGGAACCGATTCTGTTTACCGAAGAGGTGGCCCGGCGGATTGAGGGGCATTTGCCCTGCAGGTTCATTGACCGGGTGGCGGTTAAGGGCAAGACCCTGGGGGTCCCCATCTTCAGTTCCCGGCTGACTCTGACGGACACGGAAAAAGAGACCTGGAAGATACACGGCGAGGGGATCGAACACTACTACAAACAGCGCTTCGATAAGGCCCTGGATGTTTTTAACCGTATCCTCACCATTGACAGGGGCGATGTTCCTGCAAAACGCCTGGCAGACCGGTGCCGCGCCTATATTGCCGCCCCGCCCCCTGCGGATTGGAGCGGCGTAGAGGTGATGACGGAGAAATGAGCGTGACGCATCGACAGTCTTGCCGGGTTCTATTGATCCTCCTGTTTTTTTTGCCCCCCCTTGTAGACAAAACGCCGTCCCTGTGGGCGGAGGAAGCGGCGGTTTTCATCTTTAACCATCAGGGCGGCCAAGTATTCAGGGATCGTGACTTACAGGAAATCATCACCGACATTATGAAAATGGCTTTTTCCGCTGTTGATATGAGGATAGATAACATCATTGCCACCACCGCCTTAAGTCTGGACAGCGCCCGACTGGTGGCCTACTGCGGCGATGCGGGGGTCCGCTGGGCCATCATTGCCGCCACCCGTTACGAAAACGATACCCTGTTCTGGCAATTCGCCGTGTACGATAGTGAAGCCCGCATGTTCCGGGCCTACGATTTCTCCTCAGCCCATACCCTGGCGGGCATCTCCGCCCTGGAGGCGGTCAGCAGTTCCGTAGGAACCGTGGCCCGGCATTGGTACAGCGCTCTGACCCCCAAAACCTTTGACGGCAAACCTGCGGTAACCGGCCCGCAGAAATTCATCTCCAAGAGCGAAGAGGCCCGGGTGTTGTATGGTTCCTCGGAGGGGGGCTTTATCGAAGCGGGAATCGTGGAGGGGGGTGGCCTGACCGCAGAATTTGTCCCCTTTCCCGCAGGGCTACCGGTATTCGGTACAATCATCAAAGAACATTACTACCCGGAAAGCTTTTCCCTGCCCAAGGGAGTTACGGAATCCCCCAAAAAACTTCCCCCTCTCCAGAAGAAAACCCGGCATAGCGGCGCCTTTAATTACTTTTTACGGAACAACGGCCGCTCCGGTGTCCCGGGCATAGACGCGGAGTATCGTTTCCATATCCTGCCGGATCGCCTGTTCCTCCAATTGGACTGGGCAGTCTGGAATGGTCCCCTTGAGGCGCCGGAGCCGGAGGAAGGGGAAGATCCCGTATCGGAGGATGCGGTTTTCCGTCAGGAGTACCGCTTTGCCGTAGCCCTGTATTTGCAGCCCCGGAACGCCGCCCGGTTCCGCATAACCGCAGGATCGGCTGTATCGTACATGAACCCCTCGGATTCCGATGGGATGTTCCTTGTGGAGCCCTTCTGGGGGGGCCTGGAATATCACCTTGCCCGTGTTGCATTCAAGGCGGAAGTTCGCTACCCCATATCGATTGCCCTGAATCTCCCGGTTTTTGGTGTTTCTTTTTTTGCGGGGGTGATGCTGAAATGGTAAACCGCTTGCTGCCGGGTCTGCTCCTGCTGATTGCCGTTTCCACCGCCGCCCAGACCCCTGCCGATGAGTTTCTCGAAGAAACCCTCAGCGTCCTCTACCGGATGGAATTTGACGAAGATTTCTATGCCATTGCCGAATCGGCGGGGGCCTATATTTGGGGTGAAGGGACACCTCTTATCGCGGGGAAGGACCTGTGGTATCTATCCCTGGAAACCGCCCTGGTCACCCGGCCCCATATCGCCGGGGCAAGCCGCGTTGACAGCGGCATGTTTCCCCTTGACGTGGCTGTTTCGGCGGGGATCCCCGTATTCCTGGATATACGGATAGGCGGGTCCATCAATCGGCCTTTTGTGGAGATGGATTACGAGTTTCGGGATCTGTTCAATACCACCCATGAACAAACCGGCCATTTTGAGGTTGAGATTCCTACAGAAGGGACGCTTTTTTCCTGGTTTTGGCTGAACTTGGCGGAGGAACTCAACAATTTTGTGGCGAAGATCATCAAACCCCCGCTGGAGATCCGAGGCTACCCCGGTACTCGTATCTCCATCGCCGGCATTACCAAAGAGCCCCTCACTATCCCCCCATCGGGTTCCCTTTTTATCGACGTCCCTATACCGCTTATCCTATCCTGGGAGTCCGTCCATACCCGCTACGTGAGTACCCAGGGTGTTTTTCTCTCCACCCAGGACGCGCGTCTTCTGGAACTGAAACAGCGGCGACACTATCCGTTCAGTGTGGACCTGGCCCTTACCCAGGCGATCTTCCCGGATTTTTGGCTCTCCTATAGCAGGCGGTCCTACGGCTGGCGTTTCAGCCTGGGCTTGCAGCAGCAGGCCTTCGGTATTGCCCTGAGGGAGAGCGACACTCCCCTGGAAACAAGTTTCAACGCTCTCCCCCTGATCATGCCGGGCATCCAGGCAGCCTACCGCCTAAAAACCGATGCCTTCCGTCCACAATTATCCTTTGGGGCGGCGCTTTCCCTCCGGTTTAAGGCAAATCGTGAAGGAACGGCAGGTCCCTTTGATGACTTCAGCCCCCTCGGCCTCTCCCTCTGCGCCGGATACGATTGGGAAATGCCTACCAAGTATCACTTTACCCTTTTTGCCGAACTGGGGGTGTCCCTGTACGTTCTCCGCCCGGGTTACGGCAATTCAACTTCCAAGGGAACGCAGGATGTCATGTTTTTTCAGCAACTTTTGGGAGACGCCATGTATGTTGAACTGCCCCTGATCCGGTTTGGCGCCCGGTTCCCGCTGCCCTTTTAGCGTTCCGCAGGGGGTAACCGTTCCAAAAGGACATCCACCAGGGCGGTGATGGCCGGATCACCTGCATACCGCTCCCGCATCCCCCGTAAATATTGAGTTCTGGTTTCCTGAGTGGGTATCCGCAGGGCGGTCTCCACCATGTCCCTTACATTACCCACCCCTTCCCGGTGTCCGTCCAGGGCGGCTTGCCGGTTAAGCGCGGTAATCCGGTCCAGGAGGCCGGGAAAAGCTGTCCCTACCACCGGGGTACGGAAGAAATTTTCCAAAGCGGGGAGATCTGCGGCGGTGCCATTGGCTGTGTTATAGCGGGTATAGGCGTCCCGGATACCGGTATACAACGCCTCGTTTTGATCGGCCTGCCGCAGGGATTCGGTTACTGCGGTAAGACTGTTCGTCCGTTCCTGTAAGGTTTGAGTAAGCTGCCGGTTCTCCGAATTCGCCTGCTCCCATTCCCGCTGCCGGGTACGGAGTTCCCCGAGTTCGGCGGCATCATCGGCGATTTGCCGCCGCAGGGCTTCCGCCTCGGTGTTCAGACGGAGAATCTGCTGCCGGGAATCTGCGGTATCCGTGGGCGCCAGGGCGGTACGGGCCAGTTGTTCCAGGGAAGAGGCCATGTATATATCTGTCCCAAGCCGCGCCGAGGAGGAAGACCCCCGGGAGAGCCCATCAAGATAGGCCCGCAGATTCCGGGCCTGGATCAGGGCATCCTGATATTGTTCTCCGTCCAGGGCCATCCGCACCCGGCTGAACATCCCGATGATAAGCTGTTCCTCCGCCTGTGCCTTCTGCCGCTGTTCCTGCAGAACTGAAAGGGTCGCCTGGGCCTGTTCATAGGCCAGCCGTTGCTCGGTCAAAGCCCGCTCCACCCCCTGATTCTGTTCCAGGGTAGACCGCAGCCCCTCCTCGCGCCGCCGGAATTCCTCCTGTAGTTGGGCCCGTTCATTGTTGAGGGCGCCAATATCGGTTTGGTACTGATTCCGGATTCGCTGGTAGTTTGCCTCCGCCTCCGCCCGTTCACGGTTCAGCTGTTCAGTAAAGCGGTCCAATTCTGCCCGGGAAGCGGAAGCCCGTTCCCGTTCAAAAGCCGTAAGCTGTTCGTCCATCTGGGTCTCGGAAATCCCGGAGCCCCGGAGCCGTTGCCGTTCAGCCGCGAGATCCTGTTCCATGGCGACCCGTAACTCCGCTTCCCGCTGCGAGACCCGGTCTTCAAATTCGGACACCAAAGCCGCCTGATTCTGTTCCAACTCCGTCAAATGAACGCGGATACCGGTAATTTCCTGTTCTTTTTCGGAAAGCTGGGTATCCGATTCCTTCCGCATCTGCTCAATCAGTTCCCCCTCCACCGAAGTGAAGGCCCGGCCTCCCGCCACGGCTCGTCCCGGCCGCAGGTTTGTATAATAGTAGAGAAAGCCGAAAACACCCCCCGTCACGGCTATGACAATAAGGTTCACCATAATGGGAAAAAATAAGCCGTTTTTCAGGGCCTTTATTTTGGATTGGGTAGGATCAAAGGAGGTGCGGTTTCTCCGGGAAATCGCCTCAATCTGGGCCTCAATTTCCCGGACATCATCCTCGTTCACCTCTATAAGCGCCGAAACCGCCCTCTGCTCAGACCCAAGGGTCTGTATCGTTACTGCGTGCTTTTCTTGTTTGAGCCTTTCGGCGGTATCAAGCAGTCCCGTATCAGTGTCTCCTGTCTGCCCGTATGGGCCGCAAATCCGCCTCGCTCACCAGGGCCGGGTCGTCTATGCCGATGGGCAGTTCCCGCCCCTCTTCAACTTCCACATCCTCTTCCTCAAACAGGGGCGCATCCATAACCGGCTCCGGGGTCACCGCCAATTCCTCATTCTTCAGCTTTACTGAGATAATCTTGGTAATCCCCGACTCCTCCATGGTAACCCCCAGCAGTGTTTCTGCGCCGGTCACCGTTTTCTTGTTATGGGTGATGATGATGAACTGGCTGGCGCTACCAAACTCCCGCAGCAGGTGAACAAAGCGGGCAACGTTATCCTCGTCCAGGGCGGCGTCGATTTCGTCCAGCAGGCAGAAGGGGGAGGGCTTTACCATATAGGTGGCAAAGAGCAGAGCCACGGCGGTCATGGATTTTTCGCCCCCCGAAAGGAGGGAGATGTTTTCCTGCTTCTTCCCCGGGGGCTGGGCGTATATTTCAATGCCGCATTCCAGCACATGGTTGGGGTCCTGGAGTTCGAGCAGCGCCTTGCCGCCCCCAAAGAGCCGGCGAAACATATTGTTAAAGTTCCGTTTAATCTTATTGTAGGTATCTATAAATAATTCCGAAGATTCCGCCCGGATTTCCTTAGTGATCATTTCCAAATCGTCCCGGGCCTTGGTCAGGTCCGCCAGTTGGCTGGAAAGAAAATCGTAACGCTCCTTGGTTTCCGCAAATTCCTCCGGGGCCATAAGGTTCACCGACCCCAGGTCTTTAAGTCCCGCCCTGGCCCGGCTCAGGCTTTCCCGCAGTTCCGCAGGGGCCGTAGTAATGGTGAAAATCCGCTCCTCAAATTCCATGAGGTCCCGTGAATGGGTCTCCCGAAAATTGTCCTGAATATTCTTAATCTCCGTGTCGGACTGGACCAGTTCCAGGTGAAGCCGTTCCAAACCTTCCTGCACCTTGGCAAGCTCCGCCATCCGCTTCTTGATGGTCTCCCGTTTCCCCGCCACGTCCCCATTTCGTTTACTGATATCCTTCTCAAGCTTCTCCAAATCCGCGGTAAGCTGCATCCCCTTCCGCTCTATCTCCACCAGTTCCGATTCCGTATCGGCGATCCGCTCGTTGATTTCCTCAAACCGCTTGCGGCTTATAAATAGTTCATCCCGGACGGTTTTGAGGAGCCCCTCCTGTCCCGCCAATTCCCGGCGTATAAGCTTGGCCTGTTCCTCCGCCGCCTGTGCCTGGGTGGTCATCCGCGCCCTGCTTACACGGAGTTCCTCCAGGGTCGCCCGGTATTCATCAATCCTGACACTTAAGGATTCGTTATCCTGCCTGAGAGAGGCAATCCTGTTCCGGCGTTCCACAATCCCCTCATTAGCCGCCCGGATTTCCGCGTCCAGCGCCCGTTTTTTGGTGATAATCCCCTCGGGGGCGAGAAACTCGTCGATAAAGGCGGGGGTACTCTTCCGGTAGCTTTCAAAAAGGGCCCGCACCTTATCCCCGTACCCCGCCGCATCCGACAAAGCCGCCGCAAGCCCCTCGGCAATGCGCTTCAACTCTGCAGCAGAGAGCAACTGGTCCCGTTCCGCTGCCGCAGCCAGGTCCCTAACCAGGGTTTCCCGGCCTCCTAAGAGGGTCCGCAGCAAGCCCAGTGCCTCATCCAGGGCCGCCTCGGTGTTTCGCCGCTCCGTAGCGGAGTACCCCGCCTCTTTAAGCCCCGCATCCAGGGCCGCCACAATATCGTCGGTGATGGCCTCCAGGGCTTTTGTATGTTCCGCCCGTTTCCGCTCAAGGCTGTGTATCTCTTCCTCGTTCCGGCGTACATCCGAATCGTTTTCCCCGATCCGGGCGGCGGCGGTCTGGATATTTTCCTCGAAGGAGGCAATGTTTTCTTCTATGTTAGAGACCTTTTTCTTTAAATCCCGAACCGCATCGTCCTGTGCTTCGGCATCCTCGATAAGTTCCTCGATCTTTATACCGATAGCCCGTTCCCAGCCCTCGTTCTGCCGGATTGCCGTATTAGTTTCCGCCCGCTGCTCCGCCAAGAGCTTTGCTTCCTTTTCCCCGGCGTTTTTTTCCATTTGAAGCCTGATAAGATTCTTCTGATAGTCAACGAACTGTTCCTCCATAGAGTTAACCACGTCCATGTTTTCTTCCAGAGATTTGTTGACGGCATCAATATCAGCCCTGAGGGCATCCCGGTCTATGGTCCTTTTTTTGAGGTTCTCGTTCCGTTCATCCCGCTCATACTTGAACTGCTTCAGCCGAAGAAGCTGAATATCCAACTCAAACTGAAAAATCTCTTCCCGTAAGGTCCGGTATTTCAGGGTTTTATCCGCCTGGATCTTGAGACTATCGTAGGTTCGCTTCACTTCCCCCAGAATCCCCTCAACCTGGCGCATGTTTTCTTCGGTTTTGGCAAGTTTCCGCTCCGCCTCGGCGCTTTTTATCTTAAACCGGGTAATTCCCGCAGCTTCCTCAAAGAGATAGCGCCGCTCATCGGGCTTGGAGGACAGTACCTGGTCAATTTTCCCCTGTTCCATCACCGAATAGGCTGCCTTCCCCACCCCGGTATCCCAAAAAAGCTCCCGGACATCCTTGAGCTTAACCTGATTGGAATTGATGTAGTATTCGCTTTCCCCGGAGCGGTAGAGCCGGCGCTTAATCTGGATTTCCGCCGAGTCCAGGGGGAGCCGCCCGGACTCATTCTCCAGGGTCAGGGCCACCTCCGCCACATTCAGGGCCTTCCGGCTTTCGGTACCGTTAAAGATGACGTCCTCCATCTTTTCGGCCCGCATAGCCTTGGACGCCTGTTCCCCCAGGACCCACTTGATGGCATCCACCACATTGGACTTACCACACCCGTTAGGCCCCAAAAGGGCGGTGATCCCATCGGCAAACTCAACCCTGGTCCGGTCGGCAAAGGATTTGAAACCAAATATGTCTAAGCTTTTAAGAAACAATGCATAACCTCGACCTATTTATAACACGGCAGGGGGGGGTGTGAAAAGGGAGGGGGGAAAACCATGCAGGGAACACAGGGTGCTACATATCCTCCAGCGACAAACACCGTCCCTCAATCTCGTATCCCGGCAGCACCTTCTCTTTAAGCCGTCCTATCTTAGCTGCCAGCAGGGCAGGCTTGTATTTTTCCCGCTGCCGCTTAACCTCTATCGCTAGGGCATGGTCTTTTTCCATTCCCAGGGCTACGATATCAATCTCGTACTGATCTCCCTTAGGCTCCCACCAGGAACCGATGTCCCGGTAATTCTGACTTTCCGCAAGTTGCTGCCGGAAGTACCGTTCCAGTATCCTCCCGGAGTAGGTCGTATAGTCATCCTTAATTATGGAGCAGAGGCCGGTAAAGTTTTTTATTTCAATCATGGAGCGGTACCGGTCAAAATAATTGAACCAGAATTGCAGAAAATTATCGGCAATCTCGTACCGTACCGCCTGGGTACCTTCCTTTGCCAGAATCGGCCGCCGCCGGACAAGGATGTTGTAATCTTCTATCAGCCGCTTTATCTGGCCGCCGATGCTCTTATCCCCCAGAGTGGCCGCTATCTCCGGCTGGGTATTGCGCCCCCCCGCTACCGCATCCAGAATCGAAAAATAAACCCCGTAATTCTTCCCGAATTCCTCAATAAGCAGGTACTTCCCCTCCTCAATAAAGGGCGAATTATCCCGGACCATAAAATCGATCATCCCCGGTATACTCAAACCATCGGAGCTCCGGTTAAGGTTGTCACAAAGCATTTCCACATATTTGGGAATACCGCCGGTAAAGGCATAGAGCGCCAAAAGCTCATCATTGCTGTACTGCGGCCGGTGATCCTTCACTATTTTTTTGATTGTTTCCAGATCAAATGCCGAAAGTTTGATGATATTGTCCGCCCTGCCGAAAAGGGGTTCCTTAGAATCCTGCCCGCAGAGAATCAGATGCATCCGGCTGCGGTCCTTGTACTGATCCCACAAATGCTGCATATCGTGATAAACCGATGGGTTGATATTCAGAAATTCCTGGAATTCGTCAATTACCAGGGTAAAGGGCTGCCGGACGGCGAGGTCCATAAGATATTGAAACAGGACCTGGAAACGGTGGATGCCTTCGGGTATAAAGACATTGAGCGCCTTGGCAATAGTATCCGTGAATTCCCCGCAAATGGCGGCCTCGTCCTTGCGTCCCACAAAAAGATATGCCGTGGGAGTCTGTGCGGTTGCCCTCATGATAAGGCTGGTCTTGCCGATACGCCGCCGCCCGATTATGACGGTCATCCGGGAATGTTCTGTAAATGCCAGTTCCCGGATACGGTTTAGCTCTTCGATTTCTTTTGTCCGGTTGTAGAATTGCATAGTTCCGTATCCTTTTTTAGTTACCAATATAACAGTTACGGTGGTAATAGTTACCGCTGTAACTAGAGGATAATGGATAAAGATTGCCCGGTCAAGGAGATTATACGCCCGCCGCTTATGTTTCCAGGGAGTCCTGGACTGGTTTCTGCGCTAAGGCTTTCCGCTTGTCCGCCGTCTGACGCGACGGATCGTCCGCCCAACGGCAGTTCACCCCCCATTTGAGAAAGTACTGTCCAGCAGCTAAAAACATGTTTTTAGCGGTGATAAACATGTTTTTAGCGGTGATAAACATGTTTTTAGCGGTGATAAACATGTTTTTAGCGGTGATAAACATGTTTTTAGCGGTGATAAACATGTTTTTAGCGGCGATAAACATGTTTTTAGCGGCGATAAACATGTTTTTAGCGCCGAAAGACTGCCACCGGTGAACCGTTGGTTCGCTTCCAATCTCTTTTAGGTTTGATGCCCTGGAGGCCGGTATTGCGCCTTTCATGCAGGCATGGCTGGTCTTTATCACCCCCAATTCCGGGAAGGTTGACCGGGACAACATGACTGAAGAACAGCGGGGGTCCTGCATGGGTTCTGGGCGCGCTGGGTAACCAATGCAAACGAGGAAGGCAACTGGGGCGATATGTACCCGGTGTATTTTACGTAGACTGGATAAGTCACCACAGACTACGTGGAGCGCCCGGTTTAGATAGACCGGGCGTTTTTTTGGGGGGTGGTTGGTGAGTGAAGGTTGCGTATATATGTAGTTATGTGCAATACGCCCTAACCTGTGTACGCAAAAATTATGCCAAGATTTAATGAAAAATCAAAAACCCTATAAAATATTTTCTAACGCCTCTTGACACTACGATAATATTGTGTAATTATTGAAAAATAAAAGGGAGATGTCTTATGATTTATTCAGACAATGACAACGATGTAATAAAGAGCATGGAAGATTGGCAACGGATTTTCACAAACACCAAAAAAGAGAAGCATTGGAAGGAAGGGCGTAGTGCCTATTCGATAGCCAATTTTATGCTTAATTGCAATGGCGAAGAAAAGCTGGTGAATTCATTAAAAATAGCTCTTAATATGAACATCCATTTTGATAAAGCCACTCCTGAACTTGAAGTGCGTTTTGATAGTTTTGGTCATGGACGGGAACATGATCTGGGTATCTGGGGTCATACAGATGATAATAAAAAAGTTTTTATTGGCATTGAGTCAAAAGTTGATGAACCTTTTGACGATACTATAGGCGAAGAATACCTTGAGGGAAAAGCCAATGAATTAAGTGGCGAAAGGACAAATAAAGTCTTGAGAATTGAAAATTTGTTAAAAAAATCAATCGTTAAAATAACTAAAAAAACCTTTGATTTAAGGTATCAACTATTAACCGCTGTTTTTGGAACTATTGCTGCCGAAGATAACGGGGTAAAAGCTGATTATTCGATAATGGTCATTATTGTTTTTAAAACAAAATTATATGACGATGAAAAGGGTAAACAAAACTACAAAGATTTCTGTAATTTTATCAAGGAAGTCCCCGCAATGGAACTTAATAAAAATGACAGTTCCGAGGCTTATTCCTTAAAAATAGACAACAAGGATTTAGACCTTGTTTATTTAACATTTCAGAGTCCGATAGAAAAATAAAGATATAAAAGTACGGGCGTACTGCACATAAC
>BNUX01000066.1 GCA_025997675.1 Spirochaetia bacterium
AAGTACGGGAGCTTTTGCCAGGGCGCCGCGCTTTTTGCACGTGTGCGCCACTATTAGGAAACTGGCCCGGATATTGGTCAAAATGACCATAATTAGGGGTTTATCGGACCCCAAAGGAGTATTTGTATGGGAAAAATTGTAAAGAAAGAACGGATTGCGGCTCGAATCGCCGGCGCCGCAGAAGCCGCAGAAGCCGCGCCTCCGCTTGATATGACGGCGTTGCTGGGGGCAACGAAACCGATTGTACTTGATTTTGGCCGTCCCCATGACGACCCGCCGTATCTTGCCTTACTGCACCGCTTCCGCCAATATCTGAATGTCGAAGGCCCCCGGCTGGGGATTTCCACCCAGGAGCTCGCCGTGTTTGAGGGTACTATCGTGGTCTTTGAAAACGTCTACAGAGTGGTGTACGATATGCCCAACCACACCGAGGCCGATGAGGTTACCCTGGCGGCGGCCCGGATCGTCATGGATGGCCATCTTGACACCCTCATCGACGCTAAGCTGCGGCTTAACCCGAACTGGAGGAAGGCGGACGAGGTCGCGGTGGGCTTTGGGGAAGATACCCCCTACTCGCGCCTTCCCCCGGCCACCGACCATCCCGATAGCCGCTATATCAATGATCAACCGGGCAGGCTGAAGGGGCGGTTTTCCGCCAAGAACGCCAGCCGGGCCGGAATTCCGAAGGGGCAGTTGGGGGTTGAAATCGAAATAAAGTTTGACAACCCGGACGGTACCCACACTATCTTTAAGGCGGTCTATACCACCGGCACTCCCACCATCATCCTGCCCGTGGACTGTTGTAACAAAAACGGCATGGCGAAATGCCGCTGGTGGAACAGAAACCCCATAAAAGGCGTCTGGAGCGACGCCGTGCCGGTATACTGCCTCTGGAAGGAGGAGTTAGCCGACTAGGCCGTGTCCGCGAATTACGCGAATAAAACAACAAATAGTTATTCGCGTCTATTCGCGGACAAATTCTTATTTTGGATGTACGGAAAGCCCTTTCCGATTTTTGAACTTGACGATAGCTATCGAAAGCCTTACTATAAAAGTATGAAAACCATACGGGTTTACATTGAAAATTCAGTCATCGGCGGCTATTTCGATGAAGAATTTCAGGAGCCTACCCGAAAACTTTTTGACCTGTTCAGAAAAGGCGTGTACAAAGCCGTGATTTCCGCCCATACCCTCTATGAATTGGAAAAAGGCGCGCCGGACAAGGTAAAAGAAAATCTCAAAACCCTAGACTATGAAGAAAATGCCGTTACCCAGGAAATGTACGATTTAACCGAGCAGTATATGGCCGATAAAATCGTTTCCGAACAGTACCGGGACGATGCCCTGCATATCGCCGTAGCCACCGTACTTGGGGTTGATATTTTAGTAAGCTGGAATTTCCAACACATTGTAAACTATAATAGGATTAGGCTTTTTAATTCAGTAAATATGAGGGAAGGGTATAACACCTTGGAAATACGGACCCCGCAGGAGGTATTAGGAAATGAATGACCAGAAAATAGTGGATTGCGTACAGTGGAAGCATGATCTTTACGAAAACGCCTATAAGGCCAGCGGTGCGCGGAACTTTGCCGAATATATCAACATCGTAAATACGGCGGTACATCACACCGGCAGACCTTTACCCGAAGAAACCGTTTTCCAAGGAACAGGGGCATTGATTGTCTCCTACCCCCCAAAATACCCCGCCGCCATATAGCCTAGAAAGGCCAGCAGGGTAATCAGGATCACGTAGGGCAGCTTGGTCCGGTAATAGGCGATGGGGTTGATGCCCAGCATGGGGCCGATAAAGAAGATGTCCCCCATGGCGATTTCGTTACCAACCAACCCGGCGGCGCAAACCGCGCCGATATAGAGCCCGGGGTTCCCGTGCAGGGAAGCGGAAAGGTTAAGGGCAATGGGAATGCCGATGGCGTACATGGCCCAGGGGTTGTCGAACAGCGCGCCCATCAGGGTGAAAAGGCCGAATATGATGGCCGGCAGCAGCCAAGCCTGCCCACCCAGAAACTGTTGAACTATTTCGTTCAGCCAGTCGGAAAATCCAATCTCCGTAATACCGTTGGCAAAGCACTTGCTTACCACAAACATAACAATGGGGGCAAGCATGTTCTCAATGCCAAAAACGACATTTTTAAAAAACTGTTCCGGCGTCATGTAGCGCTGGAAACAGTACAGAAAAAAGGTGAAAATCAGGGTTATGAACATCCCGTAGAGTACATTTACCGAAAAACTGCCGGCCTCCAGGGTCCCGGTAATAATGGAGGCGGCGGCAAAAACCAGGATTGGCAAAATAAGATTGGCAATACGCCCCCGGTTTTCCCCACCCTCTTCCTCCTCAATATCCGTACCTTCGGGCCAAAGGGAGCCTCCTTCCTTTACCCGCCTGAGCGCCTGTTTGAGCCCCCCAAAAAGAGGCGCCCTTCCGGTGATAAGGAGGAGTATAAGGAAAACCGTCAGGAGGGCGGTGAAATTGAAGGGTATGGTCATAAAAAACAGTCCCTTGGAACCGCCGCTCATGGCGATCATGCCGGCCAGGTATATGCCGGTAAGGGAGATGGGGCTGATTATGCAGAGAGCCCCCGGAGACATGCCCATAACCATGGCGGACTTTTCCCGGGCTATCTTTTTCTGATCCGAAAGGGGCGTAAAACAGGCGCCGTTTATCAGGACGCTGAGGTATTCATCAATGGCGATCAGGACCATGGAACAAAAGGAGGCAAAAAGGATGCCCGCACCGGATTTGATGCGCCGCTCTGCAATATATTTTAGGGCGTTGATGCTCCCGGAGGCTGAAAAAAGCCGGGTCAGGGATCCCATCAGGACAACCAGGAGGATAATATCCGCCGTTTCCATGACGGCGCCGATAACCGTCTCGTAAAACGCGCCGATAAAATTGAACTTTGCCAGCATAATCGCCAGGTACATCACCGCAAGCACGATCGCTTCCAGGGCACGTTTGGTGATGACGATATAGCCCACCAGAAAAATGATGGGGGAACAAAGCCACAGGGGATACATCAGACCTTCGGTCTGCTCCGCGGCGAAGGGGCTAAGGGAAATAATCATGGTGGCGCAAAAAATCAACACCACCAGATAGTAATTGATAAACAGGGACTTGAAGGTCAGCTTTTTCTGGGAACCCGGGTTGCCCATGCCCCGCCGGGAATTAAGGGTCCTGACAAGCTTCCGGTAGCGATCCGTCGCCTGGGCATAGGCGTTCTTTAGAAAAAGGCTGTAAATCCTGGCATTGCTCCGGGCCAGGACAGACAGTGTTTTCTGGTCAAGCTCATACACCTGGACCGTCCCCTTAGCCTGGATATCCGCCATGCGTTTATCACCGGTTAGGGCGGCATATTCCCCAAAGTACTGGCCGGCATCAAGCTCGTTGATGACTTCGTCGTTCTGCCCCCGCACACTGACGACACCGGCCTCGATAAAATACATGGCCTCCGCATCATCCCCCGCACGGCAGATATACTGACCATGCCCATATTCCTTGAGAATCATCCGGGACATGATATGATCCAGGGTTACTACATCCTCATCCGAATCGGTGAACTTGAAAAAATCCCGGACATACCCCCGGGTTATCGTTTTTGGCTCACCAGACGCAGACACTCCGGCCGGGCCTATTTTATGGCCAAATTAAAGGCGGTCCATATCTGACCATGTACTTCTTCCGCCTCCGCGCTGAGATTTTGCACCATTTCAAAATTCCCAAAGAGGAAACGGTTGGTATCCTTGGGATCCTTGGGCATAAGGACGTATTTCCTGTTTTCCGGGCTGATAAATTGCTCCGACGCCGAGAAGGTGCAGTAATAGCCCAGGAACTCAAAACACTCCGCCCCTCTTTTTGCATCAAGAATATAGTTGAGGAAGGCGTGGGCCGCATCGGCGTTCGGGGCGCGGCTGGGAATAAAGGCCCCCATCACCCCAAAACCTATCCCTTCCTTGGGGTATACCGCCTTTAATGCAGGGTTCGTCTTCAGGGCATTGGTTGCCCCGCTGGTATACATCACCGCGGCGGATATGTTGCCCGAAAGCAATTCCTGGTCCAGAGCCGTGTCATCAATAATGCGGATATTCGGCGCCAGGGCAAGAAGCCGTTGACCGGCGGCTTTAATATCCGCAAGATTTTCCGTATTGTAACTCTTGCCCAGGACCTGAAGGGCCATTCCGTTGATAACCCGGTAGTTCCCGATAATGCCCACTCTGCTCTTCAACTGGCTATTCCACAGATCCGTATACCCCGTAATATTCAGCCTTACCTTGGCGGGATCATACACGATGGTCTGAACCCCGGCGCCGTAGGGGATGGTGTAGTCGTCATTGGGATCGTAGAACTGGTGCTGATAGAAGGGGTTGATATTGGCATAATTACCCAGCTTTGTTTTATTCAGCTTTTGGGCCAGCCCCTCGTCTATGGCGAACTCAATAATGTAGTCATCGGCGATAACCAAATCGTAGGAGCCGCCGTTGACCGCTTCCAGTTCACTCAGCATCTCTTCGTTTAAGACAAATGTTTTATCATACACCACCTCAATACCGGTTGCCGCCTTGAAACCGTCAAGTATTGTTTGGGGAAACATCTCTTCCCAGGTATACAGAACCAGCTGCCTGCTTCTGTTTTGGGCGGATACCGGGGACACATGAGGTCCCAATACAAGCGGCAGCCCCAGAAGTGCCAAAATAACCGGAAATCGAAACTTTTTCATACTTTTCCCCTTCATGTTTATTTTCTCGTGTCC
Organism: Spirochaetia bacterium; assembly: GCA_025997675.1. Classification (GTDB taxonomy): domain Bacteria; phylum Spirochaetota; class Spirochaetia; order Treponematales; family Breznakiellaceae; genus Termitinema. Next base: position 4,770 of record BNUX01000066.1, read on the forward strand.
TTGTCCACCGTCTCAATCATTACGTCCCCGGATCTGCTCAGTCCAAGATTGAGGGCCAGGCTCCGGGAAAGGTCAATGACCCGGACTCCATCGGCGTACATCCGGGACACCACCTTCGCGATTGCCTGCTTCCCGGTGGCCTTGTTGGTTACCCGAACCAGGGAAGTCAGGGGTATCGAGGGATGGGCAACGGTAAAATCCGCCCCGCCCAATTGGTCCGAAACTAAAGCCGAGCCTGTTTGCATGAATTTTCTGACTGCCTTGCGCTTAACTTCCTTGGGCATTACTTCGAACCGCACCGTGGTAAACCCCGCTTCATTCATTCCCAGCGCATCCGCTGCGGGGGAGCAAATATCTACGAGCCACCGGGGATCTGCGGGGATGCGTCCCCCGATCTGAACGGTAATTGTTCTATTGTTTCCCAGATTGGTCACCTTTACCTGAGTCCCAAAGGGCAATGTAGCGTGGGAAGCATAAAAGACCGTATCTTTCGACTCGTACCGGGAAGCATTACCTATAGCAGTCTGAGCCTGCTGGGCGATACAGGGTATGAGTACCGTAAGACCTATCAACCCAATTAAAAATACCCGCTTCATCTGCCACCTCCTTCTTACCTATAGTATATATTGATTTCTCCTAGGGATCAATTGGTAGCGTGAGAAATCAGAGACAATTCTCACCCGTAGAGTAATAATTGACTAATCTTCCATTATATAATTGAATAAACCGTATGAAATTTCGCCATGTGGTTCTGTTATTCCTCTCTGCCGGAAGCATCTTCCCCCAAAGTTTTACCGATACCGGCGATACGGGGGCTCTGGCGGCGGCCCTGGTAGAGGCTATGTCCGATGAGGAAGCCCTGGCCCAGACCTTTATGCTTGGCTGGGTGGGCGCCGAGCCTTCGCCGCTTATCCTGGACTGGATCCGGGACCGGCATATCGGGGGGGTGAAGATTTTCGGGTGGAATACCGGGGATACCCTCCGGCTGGCGGAAACGGTGGGGGCCCTGCAACGGGTGGCCCTGGGGGGAAAGCTGAAGATACCCCTCTTGGTGGCCACGGATCAGGAGGGGGGCTGGATACGCCATGTGAAGGGCGCCACCAGCGAAACCCCGGGGAATATGGCCATCGGCGCATCGGGGTATCCCCGGGACGCCTACCTTTCGGGCTACTATATAGGCCGGGAACTGGCGCTCCTGGGGATCAACATGAACTTCGCCCCCACGGTGGATATCTATACGAACCGGGCCTCCACGGTCATCGGCCCCCGGTCCTTTGGGAACGATCCGGTGTGGGCGGGGCTTTTGGGGACCGCCTTTATGAAGGGCCAGCAGGCGGCGGGGGTTATCGCCACGGCGAAGCACTTCCCCGGACACGGGGACACGGACCTGGATTCCCACGGCGTATTGCCCCGGATCGACGCATCCTTCGAGGTGCTCTGGGACCGGGAACTGGTCCCCTACCGTATGCTCGCCAAGGAAAATATCCCGGCGATCATGAGCGGCCACCTGGCCTTTCCCAACACCCAGGCGGCGTCAACCCCGGCCTCCCTCTCATCCTGGTTCCTCCGGGACATCCTCCGGGACCGTATCGGCTTCCGGGGGCTGGTCATCACCGACGACCTGATGATGAACGGCGCCACCACCTGGGCGGGAAGCCTTTCGGCGGCGGCAAAGCTGGCGCTTCTTTCGGGTAACGATATTATCATGCTCTCCAAAACCCCCAGCCTGAACGATCCGATATGGACCAATCTGCTGGCCTCCATGGGGCGGGAACCGGCCTTCCGGGATCGGGTGCGGGATGCCGCCCGCAGAATCATGGTGATGAAGCTGGAATACCTGCGGGGAGAAACTGCGGTCCCTTACATTCCGGATCTCCGCAAAGTGGAAACAGGGCTGCCCGACCCCGAGGGAAGCCGTTTCTTCCTGGACCTGGCCGCCCGCAGCGTTACTATCCTTAAGGGAGACCTTCTCCCCCTGACGCCGGAAAAAGCCGGTAATGTGCTCCTGGTCGGCAAGTACCCGGAATTTATTGCCTCCGGAAAAGCGGCCTACCCCGGCGCGAAAGGCTGGGGTGACCCGAGGGAGATGTGGATACCGGAACTGGTGAGCTACGCCCGCCCGGCGGATACGATCATCTTCTGCCTCCCCGATGACGAGGGGCTGAGCGTGCTCCGGAGCCTCCGGGGACTGGGTAAACGGGTGATTGTTTTTTCCGTCCTGAGCCCGGTCTACCTGGATCAGGTACCGTGGATTGACAGCGCCATAGCGGTTTACAGTTATGCCCCGGAATCGTTTGTGGCGGGCTTCTCCGCCATGCTGGGCCGCATCCCCGCCCAGGGGAAATTCCCTCTGCGGTGAAAAGCCGGTGGCGGCGGGCGGGTAAATCCGAAGGGCCCCGCATGGAGGGGTTTCTCCGATCCCGCGAGCAGTACTGTGTAAACGCCTGTGCTAAATTTCTACAAACACATTCCCTGCATGATCATGAGTGGTATCTCGCAGACCCGAAGGGGGCTGTTCAGGCGATGCTTCTCCGTTCCGGGGGTGTACTCTTTCCTGTTTTCGGAACGGTCCGTGACATTCCTCCGCCCCGGTTCTTGAAGAAGGGTCTCCTGGGCCGGACCCCTATTCATGCGGTCCAGGGCCTGCGTGGCGACACGGAAATCCTTGACGCCGCCCTAGTGGGGTACCCTGCGGCGGAACACCGGGACTACGACCTCATGGCCTTGCAATCTCCGCCTGAACGGGAACGCCCCGAAGACATCCCGGGGCTTGTCCTCCGCAAGCCGGGCTTTACCGACCTGGAGGCAATGCTCCCCCTCCAGACGGGATACGAAAAGGAGGAGGTTCTCCCCAAAGGCGCTGCCTTCAACCCCGCCTGGTGCCGCCTCAACCTGAGCAGGATTATCGCTGGGGAGCAAACCCTTATCGCCTGCATGGAAAACCGTATCGTGGGGAAGATCAACACCAACGCAGCGTCCTTTACCCGCATCCAGGTAGGCGGCGTCTACGTCCTCCCGGAATACCGCGGCCTGGGCATAGGGCGCCGCATGACCGCAGTCTTTGTGGGGGAACTTATCAAACAAGGCAGGGGGCTTTCCCTGTTTGTGAAGAAGAACAACCCGGCCGCCCGGGCTATCTATGAGGGCGCCGGGTTTTCGGTGGTAGGGGATTACCGGATTAGTTATTATTGATGATGCGAATCCCCGTTTTAAGCGCATTAAACCGGCGGCTCAGGTTTTCCTCGTCCTGGGGGTTTTCCATGGAGAGGTAGAGGGTGTACAGCACACCGGGGTCGGCGGGGTCTGTTTGGAGGATAGCCCCCACAGAACCGGCGTTGTCCTTGGCGGAAATGCCCGGCTGTTCGTTGTAGGGATATTTTTCCTGGACAAGATCGTTCCAGTCCTCCGCAGAGGAGGAGCCGAGCCGGGGGTCCGGTTTTATGTTTTTGTAGAGGTTGATGTATTCCCGGTTTCGGGAATCCCGGCTGAGGAAGATCCGGCGGACACCGAATTCAATTGGAAGTTGTTCCGCGCTTTGATACCAGCAGGGGGCGATGAATAATTCCGACAATGGGGTCCATTCAAAAACCTCCTTACCTGCGCCAACAGAAACCGTACCGGATTCAACGGATACTTCCTGCGCATCGGGCCTCCAGTTGAATTTGAAGTCCTTCAAAAAGCCGGGGATATCGCGAACCGCAGGTTCGGCGTTCAGAGCGATAAATTCATCCCATCCCTCAAAGGAGGCTGAATAGGCGGTTTGGATATGGTCGCAGAGTTTCCGTAAATCCCACTCATATACCCGCCTCTGGGAACTGGTTCGAAGGGTGCTGATCACGGCGGGGCCGTCGGGCAGGGGCAGGATGTACATGATCATCACCGTATCATCAAATTCGATAAGCCAGGTTGCGGCAATCCAGGAGCGCCCAAGGGCGTCCCGGTATTCGCCTACCTCCACGGGGTCCCCAAAAGAGAGAATCCGGTACTTGTCGTTTCGTGCAAGGGTACGCTCCCGGCGGATGTTTTGCAGAATCGTATCCATAATATACCGGGGTTCCGTATCGATCTGTTTCAGGGGGACCGTCCGGGGACGGGAGATCTTGTAAATATTGAAATTCGCAACCGATGCCAGGGTGATCCGGCCGTCATCGGGCAGGGTGTAGCTGCTGGTTTTCAGATCCGAAAGGTACCAGTTGTTGTCGTCCTTATCCACAAATTCCATTTGGGGAAAGGATGATGATACGGATGTGTTGAGCAGGTACCGGTTATTGGGTCCCGTGAGGTATTCCGGCGCGGCATCGAACAGGGCCTCCATAGCCCGATCATAATCCTCACCGGCGGCCCGGACGATCCGGTTTTGTACCGCCTGGTAATGCGCCGGCAGGGGAACCGTGGTCTCAAATACCCGGTTGGCGGTATTCACCAGGATGAGGTGGCTGTAGTTGGTTCTGAGCCGGTACCGGAGTTCGCTCCTCCCGGCCTCCTGAATGACCGATGCCGGAATGGAATAGAGAATATTGTCCGCCTTGTGGGTCACCAGGGCAACAACCTTACCGCTCCGGGTAACCAGGGGGCCGCCGGAATTGCCGGGGTTCACATCGGCGGAGGATTTGAGCCGGTTCCAGCGGCCCGCCTCATCTTCCGGGACGGTGCCGAGGATAAGGCCGTTCCGCATCACGATTCCTTCCCCAAAGGCGTTACCGATACTGAACACCGGCTCGTTGGTTTCAAAATGCGCTTCAAATTCAAAATAATCGGTAAAGGTCCGGTCCTTCACCGTAAAGATCAGAAAGTCCCGTTCATTGGAACCGGCGTTGATTTGGTCAATCTCGTATACCTTGCCTTCGGAATCCCGGATAAAATACCGGTCGTGGATCATGCTTTCTTCACCCAGGTCGATCACATGAAAGGCGGTGATGAGTTCCGTACCGCTGATGGCAAAGGCGGTGCCGATGGAACGGTACTTATCGGTACGGATAGCGTAGGGGACCATCTCCCAGGTAAGCTCCCGTTCATAGACCAGTGAGTCGGGCTGGGGCTTCTCCACCACCACCTCAAAGACTGCGGTGTTGACCAGGTTCAGGAGTTCCGCCTGCCTACCGGGGGAGGCCTCGGGGCTGTCGGTAACCGGAGCGGCGAAGGCGCCGCTTAGGTTCAGGGCCAGGCATAGGACGGCAAGGCAGAAATGGCGGGGGAGGGGGGTACGTATCATGGGGATACTGTATCAAAAAAGAGGGGCAATCTCAACCGTTATTGCGCACAAATTAAAAACCGTATACGATATCAGTGATGGAGGCACCGTATGACCAAAGATACCTTTACCCTTTTGGCGAAGTACAATAAGGGCGCCAATGAGCAGATGGATGAAATTATCAAAACCCTCAGCGGGGAAGAGTGGGACCGGCAATTAGGGGGCTTCTTTACGTCCCTTCATAGCGTGTGTTCCCATCTCTACATTTCCGATTTTACGATACTCAAGCGGAACCGGCTGCTACGGGAATATAAGACCCTGGGAGGCGCCTTCTTTGACCAGGAGCTTGATTTTAAAACACTGTTGTTCTCATCCCCGGATGAGTATATAACCAAGCGGTCGGAACTTGATGCCAAGCTCATTGACTTCATCAACGAGCTAAACGATGAGGACCTCCGCGGCACCCTCAAATTTCTGAACTACAAGGGTATCCCTGTTGAAAAGAGGGTAAACGGGTTGCTTCTTCTTATCTTCAATCACCAGACCCACCACCGGGGCATGATTTCCCTGTATCTGGAACTACTCGGCAAGGAGAACGATTTTAGCTCCCTGATGCCTTTTTTGTAGACGCCGGGGTATTCCCCGCTATCCCGTTTACCGCCTATAGAACAACTTACCGTCTCTGGTTAATCTTCTGTATGGGCCCCGCCAGCGCCCGGAGCCGCACCACCTTGCCCCCGCCAAAGGCCCGGTAGCGCTCGCCGTCGTCGGAGAAGGCCGAGGCTTGCTCGCCGGGGAAGGGGGGATACCGTGACTGGCTCCAGACCAGGGTGGGGTCGGAGAGGCTGGTCGCGGGACGGGCGGGGTTGAAGTAGATGAGGGATTCGTGGACACCCCGTTCTGCCAGGGGCGCCTCGTCGGTGCTTTGGAGGTAGCGGATAAGCCCTGCCTTGAGGTCCACCGACTGGATCACCGCGGAATGGACCATACTGCCGTTGACGCCCCGGAACAGGAGGACATCTGCGGGGCGTAAGCTTCGGATTTCGTCTTTTACGGCAATTATTTCTCTGCTGCGGGAGGCGAAGAACCAGGTCCCCACCCAATAGGCCGTATCCCCGCCGTTACCGCCTACGGCCCGGCGCAGGGTTCGGCCCAGGTCTACGCCGCCTTTTTGGGCTACGTAGGACAGGGTGTGCCAGACAAAGCCGGAACAGTCCATGCCCGTCCAGCCTATGCAATAGAGGTAGTTGTACACATCGGTTTCGCTGATGCCTTCGCCTGAAACAAGGACGTAGGGGCGGTGGGGCAGGCCCCGGTAGGCGCCGGCCTTCATCCGGGCGATGTCAAAGAGGTCACGGGAATAGGTCCAGGTTTTGGTGGGGATATCCAGGATCATCACCTTTTCTTTACCGTCACCCAGGGTTTCCGTGTAGGTTTGAAAATCATCGCCGTCCAGGGTTTCGGTGATGTTCTTCCAGAGGTAGCCGGGGTTTGCCTTGCCGCCCCCCAGGAACTCCCAGGACTTGTCCGAAAGCTGATCCCGCTCGTTGTTCTGGGCAAAGGGCATGCGGAGGTTCATCACCTTGCCATCCAGGATGTAGGTCTTAAAGCATAGCCGGTAGGCTTCTTCGATGACCCCCTCAACACCGCGCCCCCAGACCTTGGCGGGATCGGCAAAGGCCGTCAGGTTCCGCTCGGTCTCTTCGTCCGCAGATAACAGGGGACCGGAGGCAATCAGGAGGTAGAGGGCATATAAAAAAATGATCCGTCTTCCCATTTCAGCCTTTTCCTAATTATACTCTATTTATCGGCGGTTTATGGATGAATACAAGGGGGAGGCACGTGACAAAGACATTCGGGATTCTTACCGCCGGGGGGGATTGCCCCGGCTTAAACGCCGCCATCCGGGGGGTGTGCCGGGCTGCCCATGACCGGTATGGCATGACTGCGGTGGGTATTGCCAATGGCTACCGGGGGCTCCTTGATGAGGACGTGCGGATACTGCGGCCCGAGGACTTTAGCGGGATACTTACCCGTGGGGGGACCATCCTGGGGACCAGCCGGGAGAAGCCCTTCAAGGCGCGCTCCCGGGAGGACAACAACGATATCGGGAAAGATAAGGTGGAGATTATTAAGGCAACCTACCAGACGCTCAACCTGGACTGCCTGGTGGTCCTGGGGGGGAACGGCACCAATACTACGGGGTACCTCCTCTCCCGTGAGGGGCTCCATGTCCTGGGCCTCCCCAAGACTATCGACAATGACATCATGGGGACCGACCGGACCTTCGGCTTCCACTCTGCCCTGTCCATTGCCACCGAGGCCATAGACCGGCTCCACTCCACCGCCGAAAGCCACGGCCGGGTGATGATCATCGAACTCATGGGGCATAAGGCCGGCTGGCTGGCCCTCTATGCGGGGGTGGCCGGCGGGGGGGACATCATCCTTATCCCGGAAATCCCCTACGACATTAAGGCCATTGCCCGGCATCTGGAAAAACGGACGGCGAGCGGGAGGAGCTTCTCCATCGTGGCGGTGGCCGAGGGGGCTATGTCAATGGAGGAGGCGCGGATGGAAAAGAAGGAACGGAAGAAGTACCGGGAACAGCTTGGGGCGCCCTCCATCGCCTATAGGCTGGCACGGGAGATTGAGGCGGAAACGGGGCTGGAAACCCGGGCCACGGTTCTGGGGTACACCCAACGGGGGGGCATACCCAGCGCCTCGGACCGGGTCCTGGCCACCAGTTTGGGAACCGCCGCAGCAAACCTGCTGGCCAAGGGGGACTACGGCAAAATGGTCGCCCTGACGGGGGGCAGTATTGGGGCGGTGGATCTCAGCGTTCCTGCGGGGAAGGTTAAAACCGTGCCGCAGGATCACTACATGATCGATACGGCCATGGCCGTGGGAACCTGCATGGGAGTGTAGGTGTACAATGCAATCGGGAATCCTTTAACCCTTGCTTAACGCGGTACCGGCGTACCCCACCGGCCTGATCAAAATCCTCTGTTTATGCTACCCTCTAAGCATGGAGTTGCCTGATCAATCCGGAAAGTTTCCGTGCCTAACCGCCCTCCTTCTCAGGTCCCTAGCCCTCTTCGCCATCCTCTGGCAGTTCCGCCTCCTGGCCGCCGATTTGGCGGATACCCCGGTCTTCGGAGCCACCCTCCTCTGTGCCTTCGCGGCCGCCTGGCTTCTGGCCCGCCGGATGGTGCCCGGCACATTTGGCGCTGTTAAAGCCCTCCTCATTCTGTTCCTCATCCCCTGGGTAACCCGGGCGGGTATCGCCCTTCCCCGGCTCTTTGTACCCGGCCCCGCCATTACCCTGGATTCCCTGCTGCTTAACCTGGACCGGAACAGCTTTGTTGTTCTGTTGCCCTTCTACTGGGCCGCCTTTACCACCTACTTTGCCGCCAAATCCCGCCGCTTCTTGCGGGCCGATATCATTGCCGCCGATGTGCTTCTCCTGGTGCTGTACTCCATAGTCCGTACTGCGGATTTGCCCGCCTACCGCTGGCCGGTGCTGATGATTGCCGTTTTTTGCGGCATCATCTTCCTGCAGATACTGGCCTTTATGCTCTCCCTGCCCCCGGAGTACGGGTTGCAAAGGCGGGAGGGTATCCTTGGGGGGCTGGCCCTGCTTATCCTGGTGGCGATTGGGGGGATGCTCCTGATCCGGCCTTCCCAGGAAGGGGCGGTGGACAAGGGCGGGGGGCTTCTGGAACCGAATATGTTCCACTTCGACTTTTCTCAGGTACTGCGGCTGGAAAGTGAAATCAGCATGAACGACGATTTGGTCTTTATTGTCCGAAAGGACCCCGATGATGATCATATTTACCTCAGACGTTACGTGCTTTCCGGCTACAACCCCAAACAGGGATTCTACCGGCACGAAACGATTGACGAGGCGGCCCAGCCCCAGCGGCTGCCGGACCGGCGTACCATCCTGAAGGCAGAGCCCATCGAAAATTTCCGCCTTACCAACCAGGAATATTACCTGGTGAACTTTGATTCCGCAGCCCTTATCGCCATGAAGGAACCGGTGGAAATCCTTCCCTTTGACAGCTGGGATGCGTCTTCCTTCAGTTCTGCGTATGCGGTTCAAAGCCAGACCAGCGATGCCTTTGCCTTTGAGCTGGCGGATATCATGGAAGGGGAATTTTCAGACCGGGGGCAGTTTAGCCCCGCCGGGGGAAGGACCATGCCGGAAGCCCTGGGGTTAAGCCCGGAGGAATACGCCTACTATACCGAGTATGGCGGCAATGAACGGATCGCCGCCTACGCCCGGGAACTTACCCGGGGGTTTAGTTCCTACTGGGACCGGATTCAGGTTCTCTACGAAACCCTGAAATACGGGGATTACCGGTATAGCCTGAAACCCGGGCTTGCCCCCGATGGGGACCAACTGGGCTATTTCCTCTTTGACGCCAAGAAGGGTTACTGTTCCTACTATGCGTTCGCCTTTACCATGCTCCTGCGCTCCCTGGGTATCCCCGCACGGGTAGCGGCGGGTTTTTTCATCGACCCTGAACTGGATACCTTTAACTATTACCCGGTCCGTTCCGATATGGCCCATGCCTGGGTGGAGGTCCGGTATCCCGAATATGGGTGGATTGAATATGATCCCACCACCGCTAATTTAGCGGAGAATGAGGAATTCCGCTTTTCCTCCGGGGTGCCCCAGGACTTATTTGAGCGGCTTATGCGGGAAATCCTGGAAAACCGTTCCCGGCTGAATCCCAAGGAAGGGGCCGACGACAACTCCCCTGCGTCCGCTCTGGGCAGGCTTGGCCGGCAGGTCCGTTCGTTCCTCGCCCGGTATTGGCCCCCGTTCCTGATTAGCGTGGCGGCCCTGGTCTTCTTAAGCCTCCGCACCGGTTTCTTTGTAAGCGCCCGGTTGGCGCGGAAGCCCCGGAAAAAGGCGGGCTATCTCTGGGCGCATACCCTCCGCAGGCTTCATCTGGCGGGCTATAAACGGGATACCCGGAAAATAGGAGAAGCCGAGTGGGCCCAGTTTATGGAACCGGTTTTTCCCGGCATCTACGGGCTTTATCAGGGAATAGCCGCCGCCCGCTACGCCCCGAAATATGAAGCGGAGGATTGGAAGGCCCTGGAAGAGCGATACTGCACATTCAGAGACCAATACCGGAACAGAACGCCCCTTGGGAGGCGTATCCTGGCTTGGCTTCTGCCACCTCTGGCCATGTCCCTAAAAGGCGCCGGGCGCCATTTTACGGCGCTGCTCCTTGTGGGGTTGTTGCTACCCCTCGGGGGAGACCTGGTCCAAGCCCAAGATAATGCTCCGGATGCGGCAGCCCTCTACCGGATGGCTGAGGAGGCTCAAAAATCGGAATATTGGGAGCGGGCCATGGAACTCTACAACCGGGGTATGGTTCTTTATCCCCAGGACTCCCGGTTTCCCTGGGCGCTGGGACAGCTCTACGAAAGCCGGAGCCTCTATGGGCTGGCCTGGGAGGCCTACCGGAAAACAGAAGCCCTGCTGCCCTACGACCCGGACCTTCTGTACCAGATGGGACTTACCGCCGCCTTCCTGAACGAGAGCGCCACCGCCGTGGAGTACCTGGAACGGCTTTTAGCCATATCCCCGGACAACCTGGGGGCCATCGGCAACCTTGGGTGGATGTACTACAAGCTCCACCGCCTGGGTGAGGGGGAGCGGCTCCTCCTGGATGCCCAGACCCGGTTCGGTTCAAGCCCCGATTTTGCCATGACCCTGGGTACCATCTATTCCGAGATGTTCCGGTATGATGAGGCTAAAAAATGGTACCTGGAAGCAATTGACGGGGGGGATGCTATGGGGGACCGGGCCTTTAGTTCC
>BNUX01000067.1 GCA_025997675.1 Spirochaetia bacterium
TGCTGGCAGGTATATCGATAAAGTGAACATCCCCGATCCGGATAACGTGTTTAGGCGTTATCCGGGTAATTTCACTATTACGCATACCGGTACTATAGATGAGAAGACAGAGCATGTAGGATTTTTTATTTTCCCACAGTATATTAAATACGCCATAGACCTTATCCAGTTCGTAACAGCCCCGCAGTTTCTTATCCCCCTTCGATGCCCTGATACGGTCTATTTTATGAAACGGGTTATCGGATACAATACCGTGGGTACGCAGATTACTGAACGCGGTAGTAAGACTGCTTAGTTTTAAGTTTACCGACTGCGGCTTGCGGCCGCCTTTAAGCAGATGATCCTGAAGTTTGGCGACAACCGGGGCGGTAATATCGGCGAATTGCCGGATACCCGATTCCTTAAAGAAGGGAAGGACAATCTTCGTAATAAAGTTATACCGGGCACGGGCGCCTTTTTTGGAAAGCTTCCGGCCCCTCTGCCTATCGTTGAAAAGGTATTCCGACCCCGGAGCGTAATAGTCCGTCAGGATAGCGTACATATCGTACTTTGGAATCCGGTGACGTTCGTGATACTGCGCCAGGATACGGTCGCGATTTTCCAGGGCGAACTGCACGGCATGCTCCCAGTTATTCGTGTGGGTACACCACCGGGAGGGAATAAGTTTTCCATGCTCTATGTAGCGGACATAGTACACAAACCCTATTTTTTTATTCGCAATCCTGCTTAGACTATAACCTTTCCGCTGCCGTGGTGGCGCAAACTGACTATCAAGGTCCTGCAAAGCGGAAAGCGCTTCGGGAAACTGCACCTGGTATATCTGTTGCAGCCGTTTTACAACGGAATCATCTTTTCGGAGGGCAGTATACACCGGGCCGGTTTTAAGCCATTGAGCGATATGGCTTGTGCTAAACCGCAGCACCTTACTATGCGAGTCATCTATCTCTATATAAGTGAAAGGTATTTGACCGCTTGAGACAAGAACGCCAAGGGTATATTCAGAGATTTTAAGAATGGAGGCAGTTTGATTCGCGGTTAAGAGGGTTGGTATTTCCATATCTGCTATTAACGGCAGAACGGCATTGTTTCTTGAACCAACGCTGACACATATAGTTAACGAGCATTGACGGCTGTTTTATTTATGATATACTGGGCGAATGAACGGAAACACCTTGTTGAAGGAAGACGAGCGCTGGACCTACGCTGATTACAAGGACTGGGAGCTGGCTCCGGGCGAACGGTATGAGCTTTACCGGGGTAAAGCCGTGGCTATGGCGGCCCCGAGTATATATCATCAGTTAATTCTTATGGAACTGGCCAAACAGATTGCGGTGTATCTAACCGGCAAACCCTGCAAAGTAATTCCCGCCCCCGTTGATGTGCGGCTCTTTTATGAAGAGGACGAAAGTGACGATACGGTCCTTCAGCCCGATATTATCGTGATTTGTGATAAAAAGAAGCTGGGGCCGGAGGGCGGCCGGGGCGCGCCCGACTTTGTGGTGGAAATCCTGTCGCCTTCCAACAAGGCGATTGAAATGGATCTCAAATTTGACCTGTACCGGAAGGCGGGGGTGAAGGAATACTGGGTTATTGATCCCGAGCCTAAAACCATCCATTGCTATGAGTTTAACGGCGGCCGGTTCTTTTACCGTTCCTACGGCGCCACCGGAACCGCCCTTGTAGAGGTGTTACCGGGCCTTGAAATAGCGCTGGAACCGGTTTTTGCCGGCTTTGTTTGAACAAAGTATGCGGTCCATTTGGCGAGCCGCGCGGTCCATTTGGCGAGCCGCGCAGTCCATTTGGCGAGCCGCGCGGTCCATCCGGCGAGCCGCGCGGTCCATTTGGCGAGCCGCGCGCTCCATTTGGCTAGCCGCGCGGTCCATCTGGCGAGCCGCGCGGTCCATCCGGCTAGCCGCGCGGTCCATCTGGCTAGCCCATCTAACAAGTTTTTCTTAATACGCTGCGAAGGGCGTCACCTCGGTAATATTCACCCGGAAGCGGCCTGATGCGGTCCACCGACCGGTGTCCATCCGGAAGCTGGGGAACTCGGCCAGACAGATGAAGCCCTCGGCGGCCTTGGGGCGGTTCCGTTCACTGCCCCGGAGCATGGTCCGTATGGCCTGCCGGGCGGCGTCTTCCAGGGCGGCCTGTTTAATGCTTACCCAGTCGTCTATTTCTACCGGTCCTCCCAGGGGCCCATGCCCTATGGCCTGGGCGCTCCTGACCGTCCCGGTTTTCCAGGTACTCAGCCGCCTTTGTTGGGCGTCGTTTGGCCGGAAATCGGCCCACACATAGAACCGCTTATCCCGCAGCCCCGCATCGGTAGCGAAAAGCCCGGGATCTCCCCATGCGATGGTCCCCTGGGGCTCAAGTTCCAGTTCCTCGCGTATCCCCCGGACCCGCTCCCCTATGTCGTAGTGAAAGGACCAGCCGTATATCATGGCGGAGAAAAACAGGGACGCTTCTTCCAGAGCCCGCCGCCGCAGGGTCTGCATATCCGGCGGGGCAGGATTGTCAATAAACTGGCCGGGCACGGGTTCCAGTTCCACCCATACCTGCCCCCGGAGTACCTCCTGGGCGGGAAGTATCACTGTCAGGGCGGCGCTTAGCATCAGGGTGGCAAGAACTCGGTATATATTATTTCCCCCTCAGATATTTCCAGGGATTGGCGCCAAAACGCACCAGGAAATACACCCAGCCGAAGGCGAACCCCGCCAGGTGGGTCAGATGGGCGACGCCGCTACGAAACCCGGTTACGGAGGAGAACAATTCCAGGGCGGTAAACCCCAGCACCATGACGGGGGCCTTGAGGGGCAGGAGACCCCAAAGGTAGATAACGGCGTCGGGGAAAAGGGTGGCGTAGGCAAGCTGTACCGCGAACAGCGCCCCGGAAGCGCCCAGGAGAAAGACCCCGTAGGCCCCGGTGACCCAGTAGATCACAAAGGACAGTACCCCCGCCAGGATACCGGCGCTCATATAATAGACCAGAAATTCCCTACTACCCATCCGGCGTTCCACCTGGGCGCCGAACATAAAAAGAGCCAGCATATTGAACAGGATATGGCTAAGCCCCCCGTGGGCAAACATATAGGTTACGAACTGCCAGTAAAAGTGATGCCTGATAATGTTCACGGGGTTCAAAGCCAGATAGCTGGTAAGCGATGGATTGATCCGCTGCATGACATAAACCAGTATGTTGATACCGATAAGATAGAGCGCCGTATTGTCATACCGATACCGAAAGGGCTTGCGGATTGGATTCATAGGATAACCATACCTACCTTACCCGGTCTGGTCAACCGCCGGGGAAAAGGTAATCCGGTTTCTCCCCTCCTGTTTTGATTGGTACAGCGCCTTGTCCGCCCGCTCAATCATCACCTCGGCGGAGGTATCCAGACCCTGCGCATAACAAGCCACGCCGCAGGAAATAGTTATCCGGAAGACATGTTCCTTGTAGTTAATTTTACTATCCTCAACGGTTTTCCGGATACGCTCGGCAATTTTCATGGCCATATCCTCCCCGGGACGGGAAATGAGGATAACAAATTCCTCCCCGCCGTACCGGGCCGCAACATCCGAATTCCGGATATTATCCATCAAAATCTGAGCAACGTACTTCAAAACCATATCGCCGCAGGCGTGCCCGTAGGTATCGTTGACCTTCTTGAAAAAATCAATATCAAACATGAGCATACTAAAGCCCCGGCTATTTTCCATCCACTCGTTCAGGATGGTGTACAGGGGGTGCCGCAGTTTGAGCTTGGTCATCATATCCGTGGTAGCCATCTCGAAAAGGCTGGCGTTATTGATGGCAATAGAAGCCAGGGAAGCCACATTGAGGATATATTCCTTTTCGCCGGCGTCAAAATCCCCCGCATCTATCCGTTCACCCATCATAATAATACCGTTTATCTTACCATGGGCCTGTAAGGGAACCAGCAGGGAAGGCTCCAGCTTGATGATAGGGTCCAAGCCCTTCAGGGACACCTGACAGGCCCCAATATCATCCGGGGTATAACAGCCGTATTTACGGTTAAACAGTTGTATCAGCCCATGATTTTCCGGGATAGCATAGGTACGGGAATGGTCTACCTCAAACCCCGTATAATTACGGTGGAGGCTGAATTCATGGGCATCCAGATGCTTGCGGACAAAGAGGCAAACCTTGAGCACCTTGAGCTGGGCCATACAGATAAGCAAGAGGGAATCAATGATTATGGGAAAATCCAGGGTTGAATTCAGGCTTTTTGATATTTCAAAGAGTTCCTTAAGGTCGTATATCTGCTTTTCCATCGAACTAACGGTATTATCCATCATCCTGCCCCATTCCTATAATCGCCTGATATTCTTCTATTGTATCGGCATGAACCAGGCGATTCCTGAGGACCGCGCCGCCGCTTACCCCCTTAGTATAGGCGCAAAACTGTTTCCGCATCGTTCTACAGGCCGGTCCCTCCCCCATATCCCGGGCTAAGAGGCTTAACTGACGGAAGGCCGTTTCCAGCCGCTCCTCCGGGGTTGGCGCCTGCCACGCATCGCCTGAGAGGAACGCCTTAGCCGCAGCAAAGATGAAGGGGTTCCCCATAGCGCCCCGGGCGAACATCACCGCGGCAGAGCGGGTTTCCCGGAGCATCCTTTCGGCATCTTCGGGGCTAAAGAGGTCTCCGGAGCCGGCCACAGGAACCGGCAGCCGGGAAACCAGGTCGGCAATGTGGGACCAGTCACTACGGCCGGCGTATCCCTGGGTCCTTGTCCGGGGATGAAGGCACACCAGGGCGGCTCCGCTTTCCACGGCTACCCTCCCGCATTCCCGGTAATTGAGGGAAGCCCCGTCCCAGCCGGAACGGAGCTTCACCGTAACCGGGACACCCCCAAGCGCCTCCTTCGACGCCCTAACCACCGCCTCCACCACCCGGCCCAGCCTATCCGGGCTCCGCATCAGTGCGGACCCGGCCCCGGTCTTTACCACCTTGGGAACCGGACAGCCGCAGTTGATGTCCACCGCATCGGGCCGCCAGGGGGCCAAGAGCAGCGCCGCCCGGTACATCACCTCCGGCTCCGCGCCGAAAAGCTGCACCGCATACCGTTCCTCATTCTCCGCCCGGGGCAGCAGAAGCTCGGTCCGCACGCCGTTCCGGGTCAGGGCCTCGGAGGAAACCATCTCGGTACAGGTAAAGTCCGCCCCCTGTTCGTGAACCCTTGGTTCAATACAAACCGACCTGAAGGCCCGGTCCGAATACCCCGCCACCGGAGCCAGGAAGAGATTACCGGGAAGCGCGAGGGAGCCGATTTCTACCGGATGATACAGGCCCATTTACTCATTGGATAACCCAAAGAGCCGGTTTGAGTTTTCCCAGAGGGTTGCGGCCATCTCTTCATCGCTTATTTCCAGCATATCCGCCAGGAAGTTCGCGGTGAGGGGCAGGTATTTCGGCATATTCCGCTTACCCCGGTACTCCGCAGGAACCATGAAGGGGCTTTCGGATTCGATGAGGATACGGTCCAGGGGCAGTATCCCGATGGTTTCGTGGAGGTTCCGGGCATTCCGGTAGGTCAAATTACCCGCAAAGGAGAAATAGAGGTTCTGGTCCAGGGCCCGTTTGGCATACTCGGCGTTCTCGGAGTAGCAATGGAGAACCCCGCCGCGGGGGGGCAGCCGGTCCCGGAGTATATCCAGCACATCCTTACCCGCATCCCGGTTGTGGATGATCACCGGCAGCTTAAGCCGGGCCGCCAGGTCCAGTTGGGTAATAAAAAGCTCAATCTGGGACTTTTTATCCCCAAATTTGCGGTAATAGTCCAGGCCTATCTCCCCGATGGCCACCACCCGGGGATGTTGGGCGTTCTGCTCTATTATCTGAACCCAGTCCCGGCCCGGGTTCTGGACCTCCGAGGGGGAAACCCCCACAGCATGGTACACGTTGGCGGCGGATTTAAGGTTATCATAGACCTTCACGAAATCATGGAGGCTGTTACATATCGACACAAGTCTTGTAACGGATGCCTGGCGGGCTTCCTGAATAACAATGAGCTGCTCGATAGGGTCCTCACAAATGAGCCCTACGTGGGCGTGAGTATCAAAATACTGCATGGCTTAGTCCATAGGAATGAAATCGGGTCTTTTCCAAACTGGATACCTCGCATTATAACACAACTCTCCCATGCGGTCAATGAAATATGTATTTAAAAAACCTTATTTCATATTGAAAGGAAATACTTCTTGCATTTTATGATTATCTCAATAACACTTAATACATGGCTTCAATGCCAAGGTGGTGGTACCATGATACGAATTGTTATTATCGACAGTCAGGATCAGGACAGGAAAAACTCAGAGTTAGTTTTATCAGCCCAAAGCGACTTTACGGTTGTGGGGATGGGAAAGGACGGGTTCGACGCCATCCATCTTGTGAGTGTACATAAACCGGATATACTTCTGATGGAGGCCGATTTAGCCGGTAGCAGCGGGCTGCAAACCGCAGCTATCTCAAAATGCCGCTTCCCCCAGACTGCGGCGATCATCCTTACCAATTTGAATGATGACACGGTTGCGCTTGACGCCATAGGTAACGATGTTTCCGGGTACCTTTTAAAGGCCAGGGATATGGAACGGCTGGCGGTGGTAATACGGATAGTCCATGCGGGCGGCTGCTGCCTATCCCCCTCTATCGCCGCACAGGTCTTTCCCATGGTATCACGGCTCACCCATGGAGAATGTCCGGTAACGCCGACCCTGTATCCCCTGGCTTATATGTCCAAGACGGAACTACAGATTATCCATCATGTGGGCGGGGGACTTGAAAACCAGGAAATTGCGGAAAAACTGCACTTGACAACAGGCACCATACGGAACTATGTAAGCGAAATCCTCCGGAAAACGTCCCTCCGGAACCGCGCCCAGTTGGCGGTCTTTGCCGAACAAAACGGGCTTATCCAGCCTTCCCCGAAAATTCCGGCGGCCTGAAACCAGAGGTTTCTGAAACCAAAGGTTTCTTAGCGTATTCGCACCAGTTCCATCTCAAATACCAGGAAGCTGTTACCGGGGATAGCCCCGTTTCCGGCGCCCTGCTCACCGTAGGCAAGCTCCGGCGGGAGAACTACCAGCCGTTTTTCCCCCTGCTTCATGTCCAGCACGGTTTCATCAAAGCCCGGTATAATCTGCCCGGACCCGGTCTGGAATTCCAGGGGGCCATGGAGATCGGAATTGTCAAAAACCTCGCCGGAAAGGAACATCCCCTTGTAGTTTACCGACACGGTTTTCCCCGAAGAGGCTTTCTCGCCGGTCCCTTCCTTCTGGATGATATAGTAGATTCCCGAGGGAGTGACGCTTGTATTGGGGTACTTTTGCCGGATTTGGGCAATATCCGCATCCCGTTTCGCCTTAAGCCGGGAGCTAATCGCGGTGGCGGCTTCCCGTTGCAGGGCGTCAAAGGTGGCCTGGTCGGCTTTGAAAGCCGTGGCGGCCTGACCGTTCCGGATAATCGTTACCTTCTCGATCCGGTCTCCCTGCTTGATGGCATTCACCACATCCTGCCCCTGGATAACCCGCCCAAAAACCGTGTGCTTGCCGTCCAGCCAGGGGGTAGCCACATGGGTGATAAAGAACTGGCTCCCATTGGTGCCCGGCCCGGCGTTGGCCATGGAGAGAATCCCCGGCCCTTCATGTTTCAGGGAGGGATCGATCTCGTCGGGGAACCGGTAGCCCGGACCACCGGAACCGGTTCCCAGAGGGTCACCACCCTGGATCATAAAATCCGCGATAACCCGGTGAAAGATAAGGCCATCGTAAAAGGGCTTCCCCCCTGCGGCGTTCATTTTCCCCTCAGCCAGGGCGACAAAATTACAGACCGTCAGGGGGGTCTTCTGGAACTCCAGCCGCAGGACAATGTCCCCCCGGTTGGTACGAATCCGGGCAAAAAGCCCGTCCCCAAGCGTGCTATCCCCCGAGGGCTCGCAGGAAGCGGTCCCGGCGGCGAAAACAGCCAGGAAAAAACTACCGATACTCAATCTTGTTAATCCATTCATGGGGGGAATTATACCACAGGGCGAGGATTTGGGCTATAGCTTTACCCTGCCCCGGAAGCTCCGTGAAAGGGTCAACCGGTCGGCATATTCCAGGTCCCCCCCCACGGGCAATCCCGAGGCAAGGCGCGTTACCTCGGCGCCCGAGTCCTTGAGCAACTTCTGTAAATAGAGGGCGGTGGTATCCCCCTCCAGGGTGGGGTTCATGGCCAGGATCACCTCCCGCACCCCCTCCTTCCCGACCCGGCTGAGGAGCCGCCCTATGCTGAGATCCTCCGGGCCTATACCTTCCAGGGGGGCAATGAGTCCGCCCAACACATGAAAGCGCCCGTGAAACTCCCGGGAGTCATCAATGACCCGCACATCCTGGGCCCGTTCAACCACACATAATAGAGAAGCATCCCTGCCGGAATCGGTGCAAATGGGGCAGGGATCGGTTTCGGTAAAGCCCCCGCATATTCGACAGTGCCTGATTGACCGATGGAGGGCCGCCAGCACCTCCGCCAAATCCCGGGCATACTCGGGGCTGGTATCCAGGATATGGTAGGCCATCCGGCCGGCGCTTTTCTTGCCCACCCCGGGGAGTTTGGCCAGAAGGGTTACCAGCCGGTCAAGTGCGTTGATCAAGAGGCCCCCGGTGTGCCAAATCCCGGGAAGCCCGGGGGCATACCGGGCACGCCCTGGAGTCCCGCAGCGCCCATAAGGGAACCCATTTCGCGGTTCAGGGCTTCCTTTATCTTTTCTGCGGCGCTGGCAAAGGCGGCGGCAACCAGATCCTGGAGCATTTCCATGTCCTGGCCCTCCGCAGCTTCCGGCAGTATATGTACCCCCAGAATTTCCATGCGGCCGTTCATGGTGATCTCCACCATGCCGCCCCCGGCGGAACCGGTCACGGTGATGCCCTCCAGTTTTTCCTGGAAGGAGCCCATCTGCTCCTGTATTTTCTGGGCATTCTTTAGAATATCAAAGGGATTAATTTGCATCTTTACTCTCCATACTGCTTATTTTCACCACCGTCCCCCGGAACATCCGCTGAACCATTGCTACCTGGGGCGGCAATTCCGGCTCCTTATCCCCATCCCCTGCGCTGTCCGGGGACACAACCACCTCAATATCCAGAGGTTTGTCCCAAAGTTCCCCCAGGATTTGCCGGATAAGGGGATATTCCTTTTTCAGCAATTCCGCCGTCAGGGTATCCCGCACCGGAATAAGAAGTTTCCCACCGCTTTCCGCCGCCCATTCCCAGGGCAGGGACTTCTCTATCCCCGAGGCAAGTATCCCCCGATCCCCGCGGAGGCTCCCGATAAGGGCCAGGCGCAGTTCCGGTAAGTCCTTGCACGGCGCCGGTTTCGGCGTCCCCTGCACCCCGGAGACGCCTTCCTCCCGAGCCGGTACTACCGCGGCTTCCCGGGCGGCCAAGACCCGCTTAAACTCCTCGGTAAAGGCGTCACTATAGCTTGCCGGAGCCCCCCTCAGCTCCGCCCGGCTAAAGGGCCGGCTACCCCTCCCCCGCCGCCTTGTTCGAGGACATTCCGTGCGCCGGCAATGGCGTCCCTCAGTTCCAGGGGGGACACCCAGAGGTCCAGCCAACAAAGCTTTGAAAGTACCGTTTCCAGTTCGAACCGGGGCGAAACCGAGTACCGTATGTCCCGGTAGAGGCCCAGGAGCAGGGATAGTGCCTGTTCAAGCTGCGCCGACTCAAGCTTCTCCCGTACCGGGGCGGAGAACCGCTCCGGGCCGTAACCCAAAAGGGACTCCCGGGTCACCCCGTTTTTCAACAGCAAGAGGCTCCGGTAATACCCCGCTAAATCGATGACGAATTGTTCTATCGCCACCCCGCCATCCAGGACGCCGTCCAGCAGGGCAAAGGCGCCGGCGGTATCGTTGGCTGCGCAGGTCTCGGCTAAAGCATTGAGTTTATCCAGCCCCACCAGGCCCAGCTTGTCCCGGATGAGTTGGGAGCGGATATGCCCCTCGGAAAAGGAGGCCACCTGATCGAACAGGGTATAGGCGTCCCGGAGACTACCGGTGGATTCCTTGGCAATCCAGAACAGGGCCTCATCCTCGGCCTCAATCCCCATTTCCGCACAGGTATCCCTGAGAATTTGCTGTATCGTCTCTATGGGGATAAGCCTGAAATTGAACTGCTGACAGCGGCTCCTGATGGTGGCCGGCACCTTGTGGACCTCCGTGGTGGCGAAGATAAAGACGATATACTCAGGCGGCTCCTCAATAGTCTTGAGCAGGGCGTTAAAGGCGTTGTTGGTGAGCATGTGGACTTCGTCTATTATATAGATCTTTTTCTTTCCCCCGTGGGGCGGAAAGATGACCTCGTCCTTAATCTGCCGTACGCTGTCCACCGAGTTATTGGAAGCCCCGTCGATCTCGATGATGTCCAGGTTTGCCCCCCGGGCAATTTCCCGGCAGCTGGGACAGGTGCCGCAGGGGTTCACCGTGGGCCCCTTTTCGCAGTTAAGGGACCGGGCAAGGATACGGGCGGCGCTGGTTTTGCCGCAGCCCCGGGGGCCTGAAAAGAGGTAGGCATGGGCAATACGTCCGGATTCAATGGAGCTTTTTAAGGTGACGGCGACAAATTCCTGGCCGGCCAACTCATCGAAGGTTTTTGGACGCCGCTTGGTAGCGGTAACTTCATAAGCCATGGAACCAGTATAGCAGATACGGGGGGATAAAAAAAGCCCCACAACCAGGGAGGCCACGGCACAACAAACATCCGCTTACCGTTGCTTCCTTCCGAACCTGGCGGAGTTAGGCGGCGTTCATTTGCATGGTTCCTGGCTGCGGGACCTTTACAGGGTACTCGATAGGGGCGGGAGGGTCAAGACGTCCCTATTGACCAAATCCCGGGGCCGCTTCCCCTGCAATACGGCCAGTAGATTTTCTGCGGCCCTGACGGCCATAGCATCCCTGGCAGTTCTGCTGGCGCTCCCAATATGCGGCAAGGTGGTTACGTTGGGCAGTTTGAGCAGTGGTTCATCCAGGGGGACCGGTTCTTTGGTAAAAACATCAAGGCCGGCGCCCCAAATCCACCCTTCGGAACAGGCCGTATAGAGAGCCTTCTCATCCACTATGGGACCACGGGCTGAGTTGATCAGGATGGCAGTTTTTTTCATTAACCGCAGTTCCCTTTCTCCGATAAGCCCACGGGTAGCGTTGGTAAGGGGGCAGTGTAGTGAAACAAAGTCACTTTCCCTGAGCAGGTCATCCAGGGTTACCTGTTTGGCGTCCAGGGCTGATTCCGCTTCGCTTTGGCGGGAATGACTGAAATACAGGACCTTCATATCAAAACCCCTGGCCCGTTTTGCCACCGCCTGCCCAATGTTCCCCATGCCGACGATGCCGATGGTACTCCCGGCAACTTCCCGACCCACCAGTAACTCAGGTTCCCACGCTTTCCAGTCGCCGGAACGCAGGAAGGCGTTTGCTTCAATAATTCTCCGGGCCGAGGCGAGGATGAGGGCGAAGGTCAAGTCCGCCGTTGCAGGGGTAAGAACATCCGGCGTATTGGTAACACAGATACCGCGGCTGGTCGCCTCCGGCACATCAATAGTATCGTACCCCACCGCATAATTGCTGACCACCCTGAGTTTCGGCGCGGCGTCAAACAGTTCGGCGTCAACCGTAACCGGGATACCGGAAAGCAGACCTTCGGCATCCCGCAGATTCCTAAGCAGCTCATCACGGGGCGGCGTACCGCCTTTTTCCCATACCCCGAAATCCACCTTTCCCCGGAGCAGTTTCAATCCCGCTTCTTGAAGAGGAATAGCCACATACACCTTCGCTAATGTCATACAATACCTTCCTACTCCGGGACAATCTCCAACACCTTAACCTTCGCGCCGTCCCGTATCTCAAAGAGATAGACCGGCTTGTTCCGGGGATAGCCCCGAACATTGCTCCAGGTAAACTGTATGCCCTCGAAGTCCTGAATCTCGTTGCAGTAATCCCGGATAAGGACCCGTTCCGCCGCCAGTTGTTTCGGATCACCGGTAATGCCGGTTTCCTCAATAGCCCGTTTGATCATATAGACCGCATCGTAGTAGTTGGTAGAAAGGCTGAAGGGTTCAATGCCGTTATACTCCTCTTTAAAGGCTTCCCTGAAGGCGTCCCACCGGGGATTGCTCAGAGCAGGATCGGCGTAATTGTAGATCATGATGCCGTTAATCGTATTGCCGCCAACGGTGTAAAGTGAAGCATCGTCCCCGGAGGAAAAAACCAGGAGGGATCCCATGTTGTTCCAGCCCCGGGTTTTTAGTTCAGCAATGATGCCGGGGATCTTCTGGGCGTTACAGGCAAAGATGATCGAATCGGGATTCCGGGAAAGGGCGCTGACCGCCAGGGGACCGAAGCTGACCGCGTCGCCGGGTACATCAACCTGGTTAAGCACGGCTGCTCCGGCATCACGGATTCCCTGCTCGTGGGCCTTTGCCATGCCCGCCCACACGCTGTAGTTCTCCACAAACTGTACCACCCGCTTGCCGCCGGTATGCTTAAGCCAGCCCGTCACAATTGGCGGGAGCGGCTCCTCGGTGGGGGGGAACCAGCTAATCGCCCAGGGGTAGAAATCCGCAGCGTATTCGTAGGAGGTGGTGGCCGTAAAGGAGTAGATTCCCTCTTCGGCGGCAAGGGGGACCGCAGCCAGGATTACCGGCTCCGGAACAGGGCCCATCACCAGAAGCGCCGTATCCAGCAGCTTTGACATTTCGGTGATGCCGTTGGCGCTCTCCATGCCCGTGTCGATCCCCACTATCCGTACGGGCTTCCCCGCAATGCCCCCTGCGGCGTTGATTTCCGCAGCGGCCCGCTCGGCCCCCCATTGGAGGTAGCCGCCGATGCTGGCAATGGGACCGGTAAGCACATTGAGAAAGGGTATCTGCCATTCGGTAACAACCACCGCAGAATCAGTCTTCCCGCATGAAAGGACACTGAATACGAGTACCGCTACACAAAAACTAACAAACTTCTTATTCATTTCTTACTCCACATCCGGGAGATCCGCCGCAAAACCGGCCGGGTTATGATTCCCTCGGGTTTAATCAGTATAATAAAAATGAGCATAAACGCATAGAAAACATTTTTCAAGGGCTGGAGAGCCTCGGGCAGGAGCAATGGAAGCCCCCAAAGAACCGGAGCGGCCAACAGTGCCCCCCAGTGGGTAGTGTAGCCCCCCACAAAAAGAATGGTCATGAAGAGCCCCAAATTCCGGAAGGTGATGAAGGACGGTGAAATGGAACGGGTCACGTAGAGGTAGAGCACCCCCGCAAGCCCCCCCAGGGCGCTGGACAGGGTCTGGAGAATCATCCCGGTTTTCTTCACGTCGATTCCCAGGGAACGCGCCAGGTCCCGGTCTGTGAAGATCACCGACGCTGCGCGGCCCAGGGAAGATTTGTCAAAGCGGCGGAGGAGGAAACCTGTTAGTATCACTATCGCATAGATGATCAGTACTAACACAATCCGGTTGCCCTGGGTGGAATTGATGATCCGGGGCACGTTGAACATCCCCATGGTCCTGCCCAGGGCGCCGGTATTTTCCACGATGGTCTTGAAAAGATACATGGCGGTAAAACCAACGATTACGACGGCGAAACAGAGGGCGTCTCCGATGGCCAGAGAAACCAGGAACCCGATGAGGGCGCTGAGCAGGGTGGCGGTGATTAACACGGCGGCAAAGGGCCAGTGCAGGTCAAAGGAACCGGGGACTAAGGTCCCGGACACCGCAGCCCCGGACAGGATGGCGGCGAGGTAGGCGGCAATCACCATATTTGCTACCGCTAAAAAGTGAAGCTGCCCCATACGGTAGGGCAGGTAGAGGGCCCAGCTTGCCAGGAGAAAAATTGCGGTAAAACACAAATAGTAAAACAAGGGACCCGACACAATTACTCCCTACAATTTCGTTCCGAAAATACCCCGGGGCTTAACCAAAACCACCACCAGCATGATACCGAAAACCACGGCGTTGGACCAGGACCCGGAAAAAAAACCCTGAACGATGGCTTCCACTATACCCAGGAGCAGGGCAACCACCAAGCCTCCCCCAAGGTTCCCCAGGCCGGCGATGATGGACACCCCCAGCACCTTGTGGCTCAAGAGGTCCCCCAAGTCAGGGGAGGCAGACCCGAGCAGCAGCGCCATGAGCGCGGCGCTGATGCCCCCCAGTATCCCGGTGAGCATATAGCTCCGGAGCCCGGTTTTAAAAACCGGAATCCCCGCCAGTTTAGCGCCGTCGGGGTTTTCGGCGATAGCCCGGAAGGCCCGGCCTGCTTTTGTCGAATACAGTATCCTGAACAACACCCCCACCGCAATAATCCCCACCGCAAGGGTAAGCACCTGTGCGTAACTGACACTGATAAGGCCATGCTGCCAAAGCGGCTCCCCTGCGCCGGACAGCCACTGAAAGGAAATGGGGAATCCCTTATTAATGCTGTGGGAACAAAATTCGGTGATAAGCATCCCCATGCCCATGGAAACAACCATGGTAGCGTTAATATCCACCGAACCGCGTTGGCCCATCACCTTTTGGAAGATTGGCGCCGAGATCATATTGATGATAACGGCGGACACAATCGCTGCGGCTGCCCCTGCAATAATACTACCCGTAAGCTGCATCGCAAACCAGGCAGTGTACATCGAAAGGACGATAACCACGGGAAAGGAAAAGTGGATGATCATGGCCACCAGGAGGAGCAGGTTAAATCCCGTCACCAGAAGCACATAGATACTGCCCAGGGAAAGGCCGTTGATAATCTGCGCGATCAATACTTCCACCCTACACTCCCCAATAGGCGCTGCGGTGATCCTGCAAAAGATCCGCCGCCCTGCCCTCCCGAATCACCCGGCCGCCTTCCAGCACATAGGCACGGTGGGCGCATTTGAGGGCCCGGTAGACATTCTGTTCCGAAAGAAGAATTGAGTAGCCCTCCTTATTCAGCGTAACCAGTATATCAAAAATAGTAGTAACCATGATAGGCGCAAGGCCGATGGAAGGTTCATCCACCAGGATCATCCGGGGGGTGGACATGAGGGCCCGGGCTATGGCAAGCATCTGCCGTTCCCCCCCCGAAAGGGTTCCTGCGTTCTGGCTTTTCCGCTCCGCCAATACGGGGAAGGCGTCAAACACCAGGGCCAGCTTTTTATCCACCCCCTGCAAATCCTGGTGCGCCCCCAGGAGGAGATTATCCATCACGGACATGGAGGCAAATACCCCCCGGCCTTCGGGGACCAGGGTGATGCCGTCACGCACATTCTTATCCACCGGCCCACGGGCAATATCCCTGCCCCGGAAGATCACGGACCCGGCGCCGGGAGTATTGACCCCCATGATGGTTTCCATAAGCGTCGTCTTACCGGCCCCATTGGCCCCCAGCAGCACTACTATTTCGCCCCGGAGAACCTCCAGGCTGACCCCCCGGAGAACCGGTATGTGCCCGTAGGAAACAGAAAGATCCCGTACCGAAAGAATAGCGTTACTATTCTGTTCCAAGGTAGGCCTCCATCACCAGAGGGTCCCGCTTGATGGCCACAGGCGTCCCCTCGGCAATCTTTTCGCCGAAGTTCAGTACCGTTACCCATTCCGCAGTATCCATGAGCATCTTAATATCGTGGCTCACCACCGCTATGGTAATACCCATGGTCCGTATCTTCCCAATCAACTTCACCACCAGGGCGGTCTCCCTGGCGTCCATCCCCGAAACGGGTTCATCCAGCAGCAATACTTTCGGCTTGCCGATAATGGCCC
>BNUX01000068.1 GCA_025997675.1 Spirochaetia bacterium
AAAATTGGGCGCCTGTATTTCGTTGTATATACAGAGTGCGGAGAATCGAAGCGGCTTATATCAGCGCGTCCGGCAGAACCGGGCGAAAGGAGATCATACAATGGCTATTATACAATCGACGGTAAGGGTTGGACAAAAGATACCTAAGGAGATACTCAAACAGGCCAAGGTGGAATATCGGGAGGCAAAGAAGCACCCGGTAGTCTACGATGAAGACAGCCCGGAATCCACCCCCGAAGCCCTGGATGAATTCGCGGCTATGGCGCGTGAACTCCGCAAAAAGAAGGGGAACGTCAAACCCGTTATTGCCCTTCGGATATCACCTGAAACCCTGGCAAAGTTTAAGTCCCTGGGACGCGGTTATACCGGCATCATGGCCAATGTGCTGGACTATGCAGCCCAAAACCCGGAAATGCTTGCCAAGGTTCAATAGGTTCAATCCCCCTTGCCGCTAAAAACTATGCGGCCCTGCGGATACTGGAAAAGATCCCCCCAATATGCCATACTACCCCGGTGGAGGAATCGCAGTGTATCAGCCGGTAGATCCAAAGGTAAGCTTTCCCAGACTGGAAGAAGAGGTTCTGGCCTTTTGGGAGAAAAACGATATATTCAGGAAATCCATCGCGCAACGGAATAAGGCCGAGGAGTTTGTCTTCTACGACGGCCCCCCCTTTGCCACCGGGCTGCCCCATTTCGGCCATTTTGTGCCCAGCACCATCAAGGACATCATCCCCCGGTACCAGGCCATGAAGGGCAGGAAGGTGGAGCGCCGCTTCGGCTGGGACTGCCACGGGCTGCCGGTGGAGAATCTCATCGAAAAAGAGCTGGGCCTTAATTCCAAGACGGATATCGAAAAGTTCGGGGTGGCGGAGTTTAACGAAGCCTGCCGGGCATCGGTGCTGCGCTACGTCAATGAGTGGCGGCAGGTGATCACCCGCCTGGGCCGCTGGGTGGATTTTGACAACGACTACAAGACCATGGACCCGGACTATATGGAGACCATCTGGTGGGTGATGAAAGCCCTTTGGGACAAGGGCCTCCTCTATGAAGGCCACTACATCCTGCCCTACTGCCCCCGCTGTGCCACGGTGCTTTCCAACCACGAACTCAACCTGGGGGGCTATAAGGATGTCCACGACCCGGCCAGCACCATCCGCTTTAAGGTGACGGGCCTTGTTCCCGGAAGCCGCGCTGCAGAGGCGGCCCCTTTGAAGGGGCTTGCCAATGGTTCTACCTACCTGCTTGCGTGGACCACCACCCCCTGGACCCTGCCATCAAACCTTGCCCTGACCCTGGGGCCGGATATCGACTACGTGTTGATTCAGGACGGGAAGGCCCGGTATATCCTGGCGGAGGCACGGCTGGAAGCCTATTACAAGACCCCTGCGGACTACACAGTCCTCTGGAAGATGAAGGGCGCGGACCTCACCGGCATCCAATACGAACCCCTGTTCCCCTACTTCAAGGACGCCGCAAACGCCTTCCGCATCTATTCCGGGGACTTTGTCTCCACATCAGATGGTACCGGCATCGTCCACACCGCGCCGGGCTTTGGCGAGGACGATGCCCGGGTCCTCAAGGGCACCGGGGTTCCGGTGGTTTGCCCCATCGATGCGGAGTGCAGGTTTACTGCGGAGGTCCCCGACTACCAGGGCCTTTTCGTGAAGGACGCCGACAAGCCCATCCTGGATCGCCTCAAGGCGGAGGGGAAGCTCTTAAAGCGGGAGCAGATACTCCACGCCTATCCCCACTGCTGGCGCTGCGGCCACCCGCTTATCTACCGGGCGGTGGGGTCCTGGTTTGTCAATGTGGAGAAGATCAAGCAGGATATGCTGGACGCCAACAATCAGATTTACTGGGTGCCGGAACATATCAAGGCGGGGCGCTTTGGGAAGTGGCTGGAGGGCGCACGGGACTGGGCCATCAGCCGGAACCGCTACTGGGGTAACCCCCTGCCCATCTGGAAGTGCCCGGACTGCGGCAAGACCATTTGTGTGGGGAGCCGGAAGGAACTCAAGGAGCTTTCCGGGGTGGAGGCAACGGACCTGCATAAACACTTTGTTGACAAGATTACTATTCCCTGCGCGTGTGGGGGAACTATGCACAGAATCCCTGAAGTGCTGGACTGCTGGTTTGAATCCGGCGCCATGCCCTACGGACAGAATCACTATCCCTACGAGAACAAGGAGTTCTTCGACAGCCATTTCCCTGCGGACTTTATCAACGAAGGCCTGGACCAGACCCGTGGCTGGTTTTACACCCTCACCATCCTTGCGGCGGCGCTCTTCAAAAAGCCGGCCTTCAGGAATTGTGTGGTCTCAGGATTAGTGCTGGCGTCAGATGGCAAGAAGATGAGCAAGAGCCTCAAAAACTACACCGACCCCATGGAGGTGGTGAACTCCTTCGGCGCCGATGCTCTGCGGCTTTTCCTGATCCACTCAAGCGTTGTCAAGGCCGACGACCTCCGCTATAGCGACGAGGGGGTGCGGGATGTGATGAAGAGCATCCTTATCCCCCTGTGGAACGCCTACAGTTTTTATGTCACCTACGCCAATATCGACAAGGCCAGTCCCTCCGGCGCGCCGGATAATCCCGTCAATCCCCTGGACAAGTGGATACTCTCTGCCGCGGAATCCCTGACGGAAAAGGTGGGACTTGCCCTTGACGCCTACGACCTCACCCGGGCGGTGGACCCCATCCTGGAGTTCATTGACCAGCTCAACAACTGGTACATCCGCCGTTCCCGCCGCCGCTTCTGGCGGAGCGAGAACGATACCGACAAGACCGAAGCCTACGGCGCACTCTACGACGCCCTTAAAACCCTCATCACCGTTGCTGCGCCCTTCATGCCCTTCACCACCGACGCTATCTGGCGGAACCTCCGTCTTGACAGTGAAAAAGAATCGGTACACCTTTGCGACTTCCCCGTACCCAGAACGGTGCGGCGGGACCGGGAGCTTGAGTTTAAAATGGCGGCGGTCCAGCACGCGGTGAGTATGGGTCGTTCCCTCCGCTCCCAGTACAACCTCAAGGTGCGCCAGCCCCTTAAAACCGTAGAACTGGTTACCCGGAACCTGGACGAAAAGAAGGTGCTCCTTGAGATGGAGGATATCATCCGGGAGGAGCTCAATGTAAAGTCTGTCGTCTTCCGGGATAACGAGGAGGACCTGGTGGAGTACCAGGCCAAGGCCAATTTCCGTGTCCTGGGCAAGGACCTGGGGAAGGATATGAAGGCCGCCGCCGCCCGGATAGAAGCCTTTAGCCAGTCCGAGATACAGGGCCTCCTTGAAGGGGCGGTCCTGTCCATCGAAGCGGACGGCCGTTCCGTTGATATCACGGCGGAGAAGCTCGACATACGGCGTATCGAAAAGGCCAAGCTCCGGGTCCTGAACGAGGGAACCCTCACGGTGGGCCTGGACACGGAGCTTACCGAGGAACTTTCCCGTGAGGGGGATGTGCGGGACCTGGTCCGGGGGGTGCAAAACCTCAGGAAAGATACGGGCCTTCTGGTAACGGATCGCATTACCCTTAGGCTCTTTGGCAGTGACCGGCTAAGAGAAGCCTGGGAAGTGTTCGCCGATTATGTGGCCGCCGAAACCCTGGCAACATCGGTGGAGTGGGGGAAGGCCGACGGGCAGACCCCTATCGATGCCGGGGAAGGCGGACCCGGTAGGTCCGAGCCGTGGCTGGTTAGTTTGAGTAAGGTGTAGGGGAGGTATATGCGCTTATTGCCCGGTATCCTTGTCTTCCTGGTCCTCGCTTCCTGCGCCTCGGCGCCTCGGGTGAATGTCCCGGTATCTCCGGGGGGGGAGTTCGCCTCTCTGGCGCCGGGGGGGCAGGTGTATTTTTACGCCGATGTTAAACGCGCCCAGCCTATCCTGGCCCATGTCACCCTTAAAAACATCAATATGAAGCAGACAGCGGGTCTCCTGGAACAGGTTGACTTCCTCTCCGGAGCCGTATATCCCCCCAAGGGACCCCCCGGCTCCCGGACTATGCTCCTCCACGCCTGGCGGCGAAGGGGAAATATCCCCGGCGGCGCGGCGTTGGCCCTCAGTTCCCAATGGAAAAAGACCACGTCCCGGACCGGCGCCCGCTATTGGCATTCCTCCGCGTACGGTCTTTCGGTATCCATACAAAAGGCAGAGGCCTTTGTTTCCGACGGTGACCCCTTCATTGACGGCCCGCCAATTGAGCCGCCTGAACACCTTGCGGACCTGCGCCGTCAGGCCGAAGGTCCCCCGGCCCTGGTACTGGGGTGGGTGGAAGACGCCGGAAGGCCGATTAACAAATTCCTTTCCACCCAGGGTATACCCTTCAAAATCCCCACGGATCAGATCCTGTTCGCCCTCTATGAGGCCCCGGCGGATGCGAACCGGATGTATGAAGTAGTACTGCGGGTAGAGACACAAAATGCCGGCCAGGCCAGGGGTTTGGCCTCCATTTTGGGCCTTGTCCGGGGCTTTATGGAAGCCGTCGGTCCCGGCATGGACCTGGAATCCCTGGAGACCCTCCGTCCGCTTTTGGCGAATCCTCCCCGGCAGGATGGTTCGGGTTTGCTTATCAGCACCGGCCCCATGAGCGATGAGGGAATCGCTTTACTTTTAAACCGCTTTGCGGTATATTTTCGTTAAACTGAACTAGCAAGGAACGGTACAAATGCCCACCTATGAATACGAATGTAAGAGTTGCGGTCATTCTTTTGAAGCGATGCAGCACATGGCCGATGATCCCCTAAAGATATGCCCCCAGTGCGGTATGGAAATACGCCGGGTAATCAACGGCGGAAACGGCATCATATTTAAGGGCTCCGGCTTTTACTCAACCGATAATTCCAAGATAAGCGGTGACAAAACCGCTTCTAAGGCCGAAGGCCAAGCCCCCTGCGCGGGTTGTGCCGCCGCCCAGTCAGGCGCTTGCACCCAGGCTGCCGGCTCCTAGTCCCGGCGAAACGGTGCTTCGTTTATGGGCGCCCGGTTTATTTGCGAACATTGCGGCACTTCGGTTAAGCGGGACTCAAAAAGCTGTCCCCAATGCGGACGTCATTTCGCTAACATCCTGTGTCCCGCCTGCGGTTTCAAGGGTGAGGAACGGCTTTTTTCCGCCGGCTGTCCTTCCTGCGGCTATACTTCCAAACATGAAAAGGCGCCGCCCCCAAGGTTTGTCGCCGGTGATCTGCCGGTTTGGGCGTATGTGTTGGCGATCCTGGCTTTTGTAGGCGTCCTGGCACTGCTGTTTATGTAAGGGGAGAGTATGGCGGTAGTGGACGGAGCCTACGTTTTTCAGGGGCCTAACCTGGTCTTACCTCATGATGCGGACGATAAACAGGCCTTCCATACGCTTTCCCGCTCACTGGTCTTTAACAGTTTCGATGGGCATTGCGAGATACCCACGGTGGATGGCGAATATGGCATGGCGGCTTGTATGCTTGATACCTCTGCTGCGCTCCCCAAAGGCTGGCGGAGCATCCCCATACGTCAGGCGCTTTCCGTTGCGGCACGGGGAATAGTCACCGCCGGCAGCCCGGAGGGGCTCCTTTTCCGGGCCTACCATATTATGCAGTGGCGGCGTGAATCCCGTTATTGCGGCAGCTGCGGCAGCCTTAACGGGGACGCACCCCAGGGGCTTGCCCGGCTCTGCCCGGTCTGCGGCAGGCAGGAGTTCCCCCGCATCTCCCCGGCGGTAATCGTGCTGGTTACCAACGACCGGGATGAGGCGCTCTTGGCCCACAACGCCAACTTTCAAGGGGGCATATACAGCCTCCTTGCGGGGTTTGTCGAGGCCGGGGAAACCCTGGAATCCACCATCATCCGGGAACTCCGGGAGGAGGTGAATATTGAGGTGGACACCATACAATACGCCGCTTCCCAACCCTGGCCCTTCCCCAACTCCCTGATGCTGGGCTTCACCGCCCGGTATGCAGGGGGCGCGCTCAAGCCCGACGGCAAGGAAATCCTCGACGCCGGGTGGTTTTCACGGGACGCCCTCCCCAACCTGCCGGGCAACGGCTCCGTTGCCCGGTTTATCATCGACCGGTGGGTGAGTAGAGGTACTTGAAATACTCCATGTCCGTTGAAAGGGTCTTGTCAAACCCCGGTACGGTGGTCCGGTAGGATTCCACCGCCCGCCAGAAGTCGAAGAAGCTCTGGTCCCGGTTGTAGGCGTCCGCGTATATCCGGGTCGCCTCGGCGTCTGCGGTTCCCCGGATCACCTCCGCCTTTTCGTAGGCTGCGGACAGGATGGACCGGCGCTCGTTGTCCATGCGCCCCATCCATTCGGCCTTCTTCCCTTCACCGTCCGAGCGGAAGGCCTGGGCTATCTGGTTACGCTCCTTGATCATCCGGGCGTAAACGCTCTGGGTCAGTTCGTCGGAGTAGCGGATCTGCCGGGTTACCACATCAATAAGCTCAATGCCGTACTCGGGGACCATCTTCCGGGACCGTTCCAGGATCTCCTCCGCCAATTGCCGCCGGCCCCGTACTATGGGTTCCCGGCTGCCCGACGACTGGATCAGGGTGGGAATCTCCGCCTCGTCAATGCCGTCACCGATGCCCAGGCTGTCGGCGGTGGCGGGCTGTTCCAGGATGAGGTTAGAGTTCCGCACCGTCTCGCGGAGGTAGTTTTCCGCCACCACGGTCCGCACCTCGGAATCAATAACCTCCGCCAGCTTGGAGTAGGCGCCACTGATGGTGGAAATGGATTCGTAGAACTTCTGCGGGTCCGCAATACGCCACCGGGCGATAACGTCTACCCAGATATACTGCTTCTCCCGGGTGGGCATGCTCTTCTGCTCCCCGTCCCAGGCCATGATTCGTTTGGGATAACGCACCACCTCGTCAATGAAGGGGACCTTTAGGTGGAGCCCCGCATCGGTAACCACGTCCACCAGCTTGCCCATCTGGACCACCACCGCCTGTTCACCCTCGTCGATCACGTAGAAGGGACCCGCCCAGATAATGCCGATTACGATTACGACGATTACTATCGGTATAAAGAGTGTCTTTTTCATTAACGGCCTCCTTGGGGCGTCCGTGGGGCGTTCAGATCCCTCAAGGGGAGGAAGTTGTTGAAGTTCCTATCTATGATCACCGTTTCCGTATCCTCCTTGAACACCTCTTCTATCATCTCGTAGTAGAGCCGCCGCCGGGTTACTTCGGGGGCCCGGCGGTATTCATCGTACACCGAATTGAACCGGGAAACATCGCCCCGGGCCCGGTTGACCCGCTCCGACGCATAGCCCTGGGCTATCTGCACCAGCCGGTCCGCCTCGCCCTTGGCACGGGGAATCTCCGCGTTGTAGGCCTGCTGGCCCTCGTTGATCAGCCGGTTCTGGTCCTGCTCCGCCTTGTTCACATCGTCAAAGGCCTCCTGGACCCCCGCCGGAGGGTCGATGTTTTGCAGCTTTACCGCGATCACGTCGATGCCCAGGCCGTAGCCCCGGAAGGTCTCGTTCATAAACGCGGTGGCCTCGCTTTCAATGGTACTGCGCTGGCTCCCCATGATGTCCATGATGGCCCTATCCCCCACCAGCATGTTGATGGCGGAGCGGGACACGTCCCGTATCGTTTCGGTGCGTTCCATCACGTTGAACACCCAGGCTTTGGGCTCCGTGATGCGGTACTGGATGATCCACTCCACCTCGATGATGTTCAGGTCCCCGGTGAGCATGGTGGATTCGGTGGTGAGCCCCGCATAGGAGGATGAAACGCCGCTCTTCAGGGTACGGAAGCCGAACTGCTCGGTCTGCACCGTGGTGACGTTCACCATGTACTGCTTGTCAATACCGAAGGGCAGCCTGAAATGGAGCCCCGGCCCGTTGATACGGCGGAACTTCCCGAGCCGGGTTATCACCGACTGTTCGGTCTGATCTACGATGTAGACGCTGGTCCCCAGCAATGCTACCACGACGATACCGGCTGCGACCAATAGTATGGTCATGGGCCTCAGGTACTTTGACCAGAGCCCCGGTGTTACATTTTGCATATTACTCCTTGTTGGTCAGGTCCCGGGCATTGAGCAACACCGCCTGACCATCGGTGTTCTGGGTTACGAGCACATCATCCTGGAAGATGACTGCGGCAAAGGGATGGATGGTGACGGTTGACAGGGCCTGGCGGGCGAGGTCCGTATTGTACCGCCCCAGGAAGATACCCTCATTGGTGACGGTGATGGCGTAAAGGTCGGAGCCCTTAACCCAGAGAAGGCTTTGAGCGTGGATGGTATCGGTGCCCTGTTGGTCTATTTCAAGGGTAACAGGGTTAAAGGTCACCAGATGAATGGCGGAGGTCGTCTCCGCCGCCGCAAACACCTTCCCGTTCACCACCGTCAGGGTCCGGGCGTTAATGGTACTCACCGCCGAGGTTTTGAGTACCGCCCCGTTGGCAGGGTCCAGGCGGACCAGCCGTCCCAGGCCGCCATCCCTGGTTTCAAGGCGCAGACCCAGGACCCCCGTAGGGGCCAGAGCGGCGTCCCGGTTGATGATGGCCTGCTGGTCCGCGGCGATGGCCTGCCGTTCCTGCTGAGCTTCGGCGGTCTTCTGCTCCGCCAGCGCCTCGTTACGCCCGGCCTCCGTTTTCTGATCCGCAAGGTTCTCCTCCCTTTGGGCCAGTTCCTCGTCCTTCCGCTCCGTCTCCGTCTCACGGGCGGCAAGCTCCGTCTGCTTCTTCGCCGCTTCCTCGTCACTTATCCGGCCCGCATCCCGGTCCTCCGCGTTCTGCCGCCCCTCTTCCTCAATCCGCCGCTGCTCCTCCTCATTCTGCCGCCGCTCTTCAGCTATGGCCGCCTCTTCCCGTGCGGCGGCCTCTCTTTGTGAGGCCGCCCGCTGCTCCGCCGTATCGGCTTCCCGTTCCTTCAGGTCCACCATGTCCTGCCGCTGGGGCAGCCCCCGGTCTTCGTCCTTCCGCAGTTCATCGATCACCTCCCCCTTGGTGAGGGTGGAGGTGTCTATAGCACTAAGGGATCCGGCAACGGCCGTCTGAAGGGGAATCACTAAGAGGCTTTGTCCGGGCCATTGATCATAGCGGGTGGCAAGCCCCGCCTTTTCCCGGGTCAGATTGGCAATTACCGGCGTCTTATACTTGGAATTGAAGAAATCCCCATTCCCCCGGAATACCGCATTGTAGATGGTGATGTACCGGGCCAGGAGGGCGGCGTCCGCTTCGCTATAGGCGTAGGCCCCTTCCAGGTAGCCCTGGATGATAAGCCGGAGGTTCCGGATATGATCCACCCCCGCCTGGGGGCCCAGTCCCAGGATGTCCGCATCCAGTTTGTCATCTTCCGGTGCGCTCACCGAGTGGAACACGAAGTAACGGGCGGCGGCTCCGGTATTTGCGGCGCCGGCCCGCACCGCCGCACCCAGGGTATAGCCGATGCTCCGAATCTGGGGGCGGGTTTCTATCCGGGGGTTTGGGCCTTCGTAGTTGATAAAGTCGATAGGTTCCTGACCATCCGCAAGTTCCCCGGAGTCTACCTGGGGGTAGAGGGGGTAGAGGGAGGCCAGAACCAGAACAAGGGTAAATAGCCGGCGGGGATAGTTCATATAATCGCTCCTCGGAGTATCTTTTACTATAGTATGGACGGTTTCCGGATTAGTTACAAGGGAAGGGTATGGCGGATAACAAGGAGGCGGCAGCCACCAATTATATTTGACTTCTCATAAAGCCTTTTCTGCGATATACTTTTCTCAGTTACAGAATACGGAGGAACGGGAATGGAAGAATTAACCGAAAAAGACTATGATGCCCTTGATGAGGACTTCACCAACAATCCCCCCGGGATAGACCCAAACAGAAAGGGAACAGGGTACTTTACTCAGCGAAAAAGCTTGGGGCGCACCATAACGATTGATACCCTTTCAGCGGATTACCTTATCACAAAAGCCATTGCCACCCACAAGACCCCTTCCCAGATTGTCGGCGAGATGGTACGGGAGCGAATAGGAACGTAGGGAGGCTCCCTGGTTCCCCTTTGCATGGAATCCCCCGTTCCGATAGAATAGAAACATGGAAGTTGCCATTGAATATGTCCATACGGCTTTCAGGCACGATTGCACCAAGGAAGATATACAACATGCCGTCCTTAATTGGTTGTACGATGATTTATGGGACGAAGAGACGGATAAACACCTGCTAATAGGCTTTGACCGCAACGGTAACACGCTGGAAATAATGTATAATGTTGTTGATGACCAGAAGATGAAAGTATTCCATGCTATGCCCTGCCGGAACATCTATCTGCCTCTCATCGACCAAAGGAGAAGCAATGCCCGATTTAACCGATGAAGAATATGAAGCCCTGGAAGAACAGGTAATGAAGAACCCGCCCAAAGTGTCCGGTGACGGGACAGGCGGCTTTATCGCCCGGCATCAGACGGACACGCTTGTGTTTCTCGACCATGTTTCCGCCACATGGCTGCGGGTACAGTCCGAAGTCACCCGCAAGTCTCAGACCGAAATCATCGGCGAACTGGTGCGGGAAAGAATTGCCGCCTCCGGGATGTCGCTCCGAGAGACCATCGCGTACGGAGGTACCACATGATCGATATTATCCTTAAACCCAATACCGTGGGGGAGAATCCCAGAGGCTTTCACGCCGTAACCGTGCAAGGTGAAAACCGAACCACCGCCGACTTCATCAAAACCATGACCAGCATCCGGGGGGGCGTCACCGAAGGGGAGTGCGCCCAATGGATTGACCTGGTGATACGCACCTTCTTCTTCGAGCTATCCCAGGGCCGGTCCGTCAACATCAAGGGCTTTATCAACGCGAATGTACACGTTAAAGGCGACTTCCCCGCCTCGGATTCCCCCTTCGACCCCGCCGCAACACCATCCACGGCAGCATCAACTTCTGCCGGGCCATGAACAAAGCCCTGGCCGAAAGCCCCATCCGCCATGTGTCCGACGCCGCAAGCGGACTCTACATTGAGCACGTCCGCGACCTCTCAAGCGGGACCGAAGACCGTATCCTTACCTGCGGCGGGGGTGTCAGGGTACGGGGCAGCAAGATGAAGCTTGCCGGGAACGACCCCACGGTGGGCATCACCCTCATCAACGCCGACGGGGACCACTTCCCGGTGGCCGCTGCCGCCATCATGCGGAACGGCCCCCGGGTAATCGACTTCATCTGCCCCCTGGTCGAGGAGGGGGAGTACCGGTTAATGCTGACAACGATGTTTTCGGTGGGCACCTTGCTCAAGGAGGCCCGCAGCTATATCTTCCCCGCCGTCCTGACGGTGAGATGAAGTTCCGTTAGGTAGGTATCTATCGCTCCGTTAGGTACCTATCTATTGGTTCCATGTACACCTAGCACTCTCATACATCCCCACGTACCTCTGCGCCGACTTCTCCCAGGAGAAGTCCTGCTTCATCCCCCGCAGCCGCATGGCCTCGATATGGTCCCGGCGGTTGTAGTAGGCCCAGACCGCCCAGCCCACGGTGTTGTAGATGGCCGAGGGGGTCAGGTCGTCAAACATAAAGCCCGTGCCCTCCCCGGTCTTTTCCTCGTAGTTGCTCACCGTGTCCGAGAGGCCCCCGGTGTTCCGCACGATGGGGAGGGTGCCGTAGGCCAGGGAGTACATCTGGTTCAGGCCGCAGGGTTCGTACTGGCTGGGCATGAGGAAGAAGTCCGAGCCCGCCTCAATCAGGTGGCTCAGGTTTTCGCTGTACCCGATCTTGGCTTTAAAGTTCGAGAGCCTGCCTGAGAGGCTGTGGATTTCGTTCTCGCACCAGGTTTCCCCGGTACCGATGAGGACAAACTGGAGGTTCATGTCCCGGCAGATGGACCAGGCGGACCCGTAGGCGGGGCCGAAGAGCGCCCCCACCCCTTTCTGCCCGGTCAGCCGGGTGACCATGCCCACCACCGGCACATCGGCCTTTCCCGGCAGGCCGAACTCCCTTTGAAGCGCCTCCTTGGCCTTAGCCTTCCCGCCGATATCCCGGGCGCTGTATTGTTGGGGCAGGTAGGTATCGGTTTCGGGACTCCAGAGGGCGGAGTCAATGCCGTTGAGGATACCGAGGTAGTCTGCGGAACGGTAGCGGAGGATACCATCCAAACGGAACCCCTGGACATGGGTCTTGGTTTCCTCGGCGTAGTTGGGGGACACCGTGTTGAGCTTGTCCGCCGAATAGAGCCCCGCCTTGAGGAGGTTCATCATGCTCCCGTCCTCAAACCCGGCGGCGTAGAAGTCGTTCCAGCCCAGGCCGGTATACCCGAAATTGTCCTTATTGTAGATACCCTGGTAGCCCAGGTTGTGGATGGTGAGGACCGACACGGTGTCGGCAAATCCCGTCTGGCGTTCTCCGAACTTCAGAAACACCGGAACCAGGGCGGTGGGCCAGTCATGGGCGTGGAGCACCTCGGGGAACCAGGCAATCTTCCGGCAAAGCTGGAAAGCGGCCCGGCAAAAGAAGGCGAAGCGCCGGGGATTGTCCAGGAAATCCGGCTCTGCGGGCGTCCCGTAGATACCGTCCCGGCCAAAGAACTTCTCGTGGTCGATAAAGTACACCTTGACGGGGTTCTGCTTCGATGAGCCGGGCAGCTCTGCGGTATAGACGGCGCACCATTTCTCGCCGCCCCCCACGTGAACCCCCATAGCCCCCTCAAGCCGGGTAAGCTCTGCGCGATCCACCCCGTAGTACCGGGGTATGACGATACGCACTTCATGGCCCAGTTTTGCCAGGGCAAGGGACAGGGCGGACACCGCATCCGCCAGCCCGCCGGCCTTTGCGTAAGGAACCGCCTCACTGGCGGTCATCAGAACTTTCATATATCCCCTCCGTTAGAATGTATCAACCACAGAAAGGCCGTTATCCTTCACCAGTTTCAACCCCCGCTCGAAGTTTTCCAGCTTGAAGATAACCACCGCCTTTCCCACCTGGCCCTCCAGGGAGGCGTAAAGGTATTCGATGTTCACCCTGGCGCTCCGGAAGAGTTCCATCACGGCGGCCAGGCTGCCGGGGGTATCCCCAACCTCGACGGCCACCACATCGGTGAGCCGGGTGGTAAAGCCCGCCTTGGTTAAGGCATCAATAGCCGCATCGTTCTTGTCCACGATAAGTCGCAATATGCCGAAGTCCGCCGTATCCGCGATGCTGATGGCCCGGATATTGATAGCCGCATTGGCCAGAACCCTGGTAACTTCCCCCAGGCGGCCATCTTTGTTTTCCAGAAACACCGATATTTGTTTGATCTGCATGTCAATTCTCCTCTATATATAGCTATAGCTTACGGTTGTCGATGACCCGCTTGGCCTTACCTATGGACCGTTCTATGGTTTTCGGCTCCACCAGCTTGACCTTTACCCCAATTTGAAGCTTGGACTTCATCACATTCTGGATTTTACTCCGTAGTTCCTCCAGCCGCCGGGTCTCGTCACTGAAGAACGATTGTTTCACCTCCACCTGCAGTTCCACCTCGTCCAGGTGGGAGGCTCCCCGGTTGACCACAATCATATACTGGGGTTCGGTGCCTTCGATACCGAAGAGGGCGTGCTCGATCTGGCTGGGGAATACGTTCACCCCCCGGAGGATCAGCATGTCGTCGGTGCGGCCAAAGAGGCGGTGCATCCTCACCGTGGTCCTGCCGCAGGAGCAGGGCTCGTCCATGAAGTAGGTGATGTCCCGGGTGCGGTAACGGATTAGCGGGGTCCCTTCCTTGGTGAGGGTGGTAAAGACCAGTTCCCCCTTCTCGCCCCGGGGCACGTGCTTGCCCGTATCCGGGTCGATGATCTCCGGGTAGAAGAGGTCCTCGTTGATATGGAGCCCGTCCTGGGCCTCGCACTCAAAGGCCACCCCCGGCCCGATAATCTCCGTGAGGCCGTAGATGTCGTAGGCCTTCATCCCGTACCTGCTTTCAATTTCCTTCCGCATGTTCTCACTCCAGGGCTCTGCGCCGAAACAGCCCTTGCTGAGGGGCAATTGTTTCAGGTCTATCCCGGCATCCGCCGCTTCCTCGGTCATGTAGAGGGCGTAGGAGGGGGTACAGGTGAGCATGGTGGAGCCGAAGTCCTGCATCACCATGAGCTGCCGGTCGGTGTTCCCGCTGGACATGGGGAGGACCTCCGCGCCGATGGTCATGGCCCCGTAGTGCGCGCCGGGGCCGCCGGTAAAGAGGCCGTAGCCGTAGCAGTTCTGGACGATGTCGTCCTTGGTACAGCCCCCCCCGGCCAGGGTCCGGGCCATAGCCTCCCGCCAGATGTCGATATCCTTCCGGGTATACTCGTCTACGACCGGCTTGCCTGTCGTCCCGGAACTCATGTGGACCTCCACGATCCGATCCTTGGGGCAGGCCAGGAGGCCCCGGGGGTAGTTTTCCCGGAGGTCGTCCTTGGTGGTGAAGGGCAGCTTTTCGATATCCGCCAAGGTGTGGATGTCCCGGCTCGAAACCCCCAGGGCGTCCATCTTCTTCCGATAGAAGGGCACCGTAGCATAGAGCTTTTCCACCAGGTTCTTGAGGTTGGCAAGCTGGAGCGCCTCCCGGGCTGCACTTTGCATACATTCGTATTCAGGGTTAAAAATCATAGCACCTTCCTTTAATGCAGGTAGTGTACAAGGGCCTTTGAAAAAAATATAGAGGGAGGGGAGCAATTCAGGTATTTACATAGTATCAAAAACAGGGTAAGCTTTAGTATATCTAAAGTCCATGGGACTATAAGCAATAAGGAAGGGTCATGAAAAAGTTTGTTGGTCTTGTTTTCTTTGTACTCGTGTTTAGCCAGGTATTTGCCCAGGAGAAAGTCCAGGATTCAAGTATTGTAGTGCGGTGGGATGGTACCAGTATCACGACACCCCTCATATATCACCTTGAGGTATGGGATCAGCACGGCGGCGAAACCGACATTAGCGGGTTTCTGACTCCGGTGAATAGCCTCAGGAAATACGGTTCCGTCTGCTTTCTTATTCATTCCGATAATGGGTACATCGTCGCTTTATACGCCAGTCCCAGTTGGGAACCGGGACTGCAAAAGCCCCAGGGCGTTGGACCAAAATATTCCGCCGCCGGTGATTCAAAGGACGTTATCCGCAGCCTATTGGATAGTAGGGTATTTAAAAGCCACATTACCCGAAGCCAATTCCTCGCGGACCTCGAAGTGACCTTTGCGGGATTGAAATAGCTAAACGTCCTTCGGCCGCTTATCATAAACTCGCTGAGCCTTGCCCTCCGACACGGGCAGGCTCCCCGATTCGTGGAGTTCCACCCGCGGGTTTATGGTAATCGACGCCTGGAGGGTCTTGCGTATCCGCTCTTTCAGGGCATTCAGGGGCCGGGAATCGTCCATGAAGGTTGCCGGTCCCACTTCGGTTTTAACCGTAAGCCTGTCTAGCACCCCGTCCTTTTCAATCTCGATAAGGTAGTTATTCCCCACCTCCTTCATGGCCATGATCACTTCTTCGATCTGGCTGGGGAAGACATTCACCCCGTTGATAATCAGCATGTCGTCGCTGCGGCCGGTAATGCGGTAGAGCCGGCGGTGGGTCCTGCCGCAGGCGCAGGGTTCGGCATAGAAGCCCGTGAGGTCCCGGGTGCGGTAGCGCAGGAGCGGCGTGGCCTCCCGGCAGAGGCAGGTCAGGACCAGTTCCCCAATTTCGCCTTCCCGTACCGGTTCCAGGGTATCGGGGTTGATGATTTCCGCGATATAGCCGTCCTCCCAGAGATGGAGGCCGTTCTTACACTGACACTCAAAGGCTACCCCGGGGCCGTTCATCTCCGAAAGGCCGTAGGAATTGAACACGTCGATGTCCAGGAGCCCTTCAATGCGCC
>BNUX01000069.1 GCA_025997675.1 Spirochaetia bacterium
CGCTAAACAGTACCGCCTGATTTGCGATCATAATCGCCTCAGACCGTTCCGCCAGCGCATTATGCTCCGCCCATTCCGCCCTTATTCGGGCAAGCTCCGCTTCATGGCCTGCTATTTCTGCTAATTCACTACGGATACTAACGATGCTTGCATTGTATATACTTATTTTACTATTGATACTTCCCAGTAAAGCAGCTGATTCTACCTCCAGGTTATTAATTCTTGCCATAGTTTCATCTCGGGTATAGCTGGTTGGCTCCAGAGCAAGCGCTTTTAACGAACTGATCGCTGCCTGATTCGCTGCCGCTCTTGCTTGTAAATCGTACAGGGGGGCGAGTCTCGTTTGATAGATTGTTTCCGTATTCCTCCAGGCGTCACCGGTTCCCCATGCTTGTTGAAATACGGCAATAAGGGTGGTAAGCTTTGCACTCAGATCCGTTATATATTGTTCATAGGTATTTGCTACCCATCTTTGATACGTATCCGCTCCCTGGATAATCCGGCTGTCCAGGCTGCTTATCCAGCCGGCCCCGTAACTGCCGCTTACCGTGTTTTCACTCAAATAATTCCGGCCTATCTCAACCGGGTTTATAATCCCCGGCATCACTACATCCGCTTCCTCAAAACTATAGTTCCCGCTGCTCAGCAGTACCGGATCGCCCCCGGTTTGCCCCATATTCGCCCCTTCTTCTTTTCCGGAAGCATTGGTATTATTGCCGACTTTTTCATTTCTGCCTTCTTCCGCTCCATTGGTACTGTTTTTTCCATTTGTTTGCGCGTTCCTTGTGTTTCCATTCGCAGAATCAACTATTCCCGATGCATTCCCGCTTGGTGATGACATCCCATTATTTTCCGCCGATAGTGAATCGTGTTTACTGCCTGTTTCGGCTGCCCCGGAGGTTACCTTCGGGTCTTGGGGAGGCGGACCACTATCGCTGCCACCACCATCGCTGTTACACTCTCCTGGGCCACTCTGGCAATCAGTACTGCTGGTACCACTACTGCTGGGATCGGGACCACTATCGTCGTCGTCACCACTGTCGTCACCATCGCCTTCTTCTGCATAACTTACCATCGGATTTATCAACACCGGAATTGTAACTACCGCCACCATCAGTACTATTGCTAACACCTTTTTCATCTAATATATTCCTTTTGTTAAAAACCTTTAATCACCATTTTCAAAATCTTTACCGCCTGTTCGGATGTCCAGTCCTTATTGCCGTTTATCCGGGCTATAATGCTTCCTTGTGGGTCCAGAATGTATGACACGGGGATGCGGGGAGCCCAAGTTTCCCGCATCGAGTTGTCTGTATTCACCAGTACCGGGAAGGTATACTGATTCGATTCCATATACTCTTTTACCGTGTCAATCGCCTCCCCTAAAGAAACCGTAAGAACCGTAAGCGTATCGCTTTCGTTTTCCTGATATAATTGCTGGATTGAGGGCTTTTCCTTTGCGCAATAGGGGCACCAGGTGGCCCAGAAATTCAAAACTACATATTTACCTGCTACTGCCTGGGGATTAAAGGGTATGCCAGCCGGGGTTACCAAATTTTCCAGGGGGATAGTTTCTTTTTCCGTATACCAGGTGAGCCTGAATTCGGCCAATTCCTCCGGGGAAACTTCAACAGACGGCGGCGTCATTTCTTGGGCAGTAACGACAGGAGAAGCGCAAGCAAGAAAAACAAAACCCAGCCAAATAACCGGCATTTATTAATCCTCCAGGGGGCGACCGGCGCCCTTGGATTTATTCTGAACCCACCTACAACTATTTGTCAAGCTAAAATTAATATTTTGTTGCCAATAGAGATTTTTTGTATTAGACTGCTCTTATAGGGGGTATGCCACTACGAACAATGCATAGATATGCAGTTTTTCGTTATATCTATATTTTTTTCTCGATTTATCTTGCTTTCATAGACGCGAAGACCGGGTATTTGCCCCGGCTCCTGCTCTGGGGGGCTATAGCGGTATCGTGCGTTGCCCAATTCCTGTTAGGAGGCGCTATGGCCGTGATTAACGCGGTTCTGGGGTGTGCGCTCGGATTGGCTATCTTTTTCCTTGCCTTTTTCATGTCGGGTAAGAAGCTCGGCCTGGCTGATGTCTGGTATGCGGGGCTTATGGGTTCGGTACTTGGGCCGGTGTGGTGGTTTCCGGCGATTATTGCCGCCTGTTTAAGCGCGCTCATCTATTATGCCATAACCCGCCGCCGGCAACCTATAGCTTTTATTCCCTTCATGGCTGCCGGGAGTATCCTGGCCCTGGGAGGGCTCAAAGGATGGTAAAAAAAGGATTTTACATAATCTTCTTTCTACTAACTACCTCCGGCGGCCTTTTTGGACAGGCGGGAAAGATATTAAGCTTTGAATTTATAGACCA
Organism: Spirochaetia bacterium; assembly: GCA_025997675.1. Lineage (GTDB taxonomy): Bacteria > Spirochaetota > Spirochaetia > Treponematales > Breznakiellaceae > Termitinema. The sequence continues at coordinate 2,383 of BNUX01000069.1, forward strand.
GAATATTTCTGATATCCTCTATTCGTTTTCAACCTATGCCAAAATTTCAATTATCGCGGATGATACAGTAAGCGGAACCGCGAGTTTCCAGTATAACGGAACCAATTTTGAGAGCGCCTTTGACTCGTTTCTGCTGGCCAACCGGCTCTATGTGGAAAAAACGCCGGATTTATGGCTGGTTACCCGGATAGCTATTGTCTTGGGCGATGGCGGAACCATAATCCTTGACGCCCTGGACGCTTCGCCGATGCAGTTACTGGAAAAACTATCCCGGAAGACCGGGGCAACCATAATAAGGGATATTTTGCCGGCAACCCGGCTATCGTTACACCTTGCCACTGCGGGCGCGGGTGAAGCGGTGGAACTGATTATGAAACCCTATACCGATTATACGGTGGAAACCACGGATACGTATATACAGGTTAAAAAAGCGCCGGTGGATACCAGCGGGCTCTACCTCCCGCAGACGGCTTCCGGGAGTATCAGTATACGGGAGTCCGGGGGCATTTATGAGGTTGCTATCGAAAAAGCACGGCTTGGGGATGTCCCGGAGCAGCTTTTTGGGACCGCCCGGCGGGAGTATGTGTCCTTTGTCCGGCCCGACCAGGTGATTGAGCGGGTAGGGTTCAGCGGGAAGGTCTTTTCTGAAAGCTTGTCCATGATTCTGGAACAGGGAAACGGTGAATCTAATGAGATCAATAATATCTCCTATATTTTCCCGGTCCAACAAACAGAGACCATCAAACGGTTAAAAGATGAAGGGAAATCCTGGCGGCGGTTTGAGTTAAAACATTTGTCTATTAGTGAATTCCGGACCTTTATGCAAAGCAGGTTTCCGGATGTTCAAACGATTTCCCCTTCTGACAGCATGTATTTTTTCTCTTTTGTGAATGCCGCAACCGCCATTGAACTGCAAAATAATATTCGGACTATTGATGTTCCAAAACGGTCTGCGCCAATTACCCTGAAATATATCCGCACCGAAGATTTATTTAAAGCGTTGCCGCCTTCGGTAAAGCGGGAGGAACTGGTGGATACCGGGAACGGGAACACGCTTTTCTTTGTGGGGACACCGGAACGGCTGGCGCTGTTTAGGGAAGATTTGGCGATTATAGACCGGCCCCGGCTGAGGATACGGTATGACCTTTTTATCATGCAGGTGGAAGATAGTTCAACATTAAACTGGGCGATTTCGGCGGAGGCGCGGGAAATGCAGCTTGGGGATAAGACGATGATAACCGGGCAGCTTGGGAACCTGTTCAATCTTAATTTTGACATAATAACGCTGTTCGGGTATCAGTTTGCGGCAAAGGTAAACGCCGCCATAAAAGAAAATCAGGCGAGTGTTTTTGCGGATACCACGCTGTACGGCCTTTCGGGGGAGGAAATAAAATTCCAGAATACGAGTACCTATCGGTACCGGGATTCTAATATAGACCCGGATACCGGGAAACCGATTTATTCCGGGGTAACCCGGGAGATTGTGTCCGGGCTTATGCTTGATATTAACGGATGGGTGTCGGGGGACGGGATGATTACCACGACGATTACCGCGTCGGTTTCAAAGCGCGGGGCTGATGTGTCTTCCTCCATCGGGAACCCGCCCCCTACTTCCGAACGGGTGCTGACGACGCAGGTACGCTGCCGTTCCGGGGAGCCGGTTATTTTAAGCGGGCTCAAGCAGAATGATAAAACTATTGTGGAAGAGCGGGTTCCGGTTATATCAAAAATTCCTATTCTGGGGTGGCTATTCAGAAACCGGAATACGCAGAAAGAAAACACACAGATGATCATTTATCTGGTGCCCCATGTTGACTTGTCCAGTGACGAGTATACCGTTGAGGGATTAAAAACCGCTTCTATTTACAAGCGGTTTGTGGTTCCGTTTCTGGAGACACGCTAATGAACGCCGTGTATCTTTCCCCTGCATTCTGTTCCGCTAACGGCGTGTTAATTACCGGGATTGATGAAAAGCGGGTAAGCTTTGGTATGCTCCATCCCGAAGATACGGCGCTTCAAGCCCGTATTAAAAAGGAGTACGCTGAGTACCTGTGTGTATTTACCGTAATACCGCCGGAAGAATTTAACCTGAAACTATCCCAGCTATACGCGGAAGAAAATCCTGATGAAAACGCAGTACAAAGCAATGGCGGGGAAGATAGCCGGGCTTCGGTGATTGATAAAATAGCGGATGATGCGCCGGTGATTAATTTACTGAACAGTATTTTTCTTGAGGCGCTCGCAAAAAAGGCGTCTGATATTCATATAGAATCGGGAAAGGAACATACCCGGCTGCGGTTTCGTATTGACGGTATTCTGGTGTTTATCAGGATTATTCCTACGGAACGGGCATTGGCCGTTTCGGCCCGGTTAAAACTGCTGGCGAATTTAAATGTTCTTGAAAACAGGCGGCCCCAGGACGGGCATATTGATATAAGCGCGGAAGCCTATTCCCTGGATGTGCGTATTTCGATTACCCCGACCATTTGGGGGGAATCGATTGTTTTAAGGCTGCTTAACCGTTCCGATGTCCCCCTTTCTATCGGGGCGCTCGGTTTTTCTGCGGGGTATCAGGCGTCCATTAGTGCAATTTTATCAATGGCGTCGGGGCTGGTGCTGGTGACCGGGCCAACCGGATCGGGGAAGACGACTACCCTGGCTGCGTTATTACAGGAACTAAATAAAACGGCGCTGAAAATTATTTCGATTGAAGATCCGGTTGAATACCGGATTGAAGGGATTACCCAGATACAAGTGAATGAGGAATTGGACCTTACGTTTGATGCGGCGCTGCGGCGAATATTCAGACAGGACCCGGACATTATTATGGTGGGGGAGATCCGGGATACGGAAACCGCCGAGCTTGCAATCCGGGCGGCACTGACCGGGCACCTGGTATTTGCGACCCTGCATACCAATAACGCGCCGGAATCAATTTACCGGCTTCAAAATATGGGGATACCCTTTTATATGGTAGCGGCGGTACTGCGGGCGAGTATTGCCCAGCGCTTAATCAGGAAAAAATGTACCGCCTGTAACGCGGCGGGCTGTTCCGTATGCGCGGGAACGGGATACGCCGGGAGAACGGTCATAGCAGAAATACTGGTTATGACAACCGTATTAGCCGACCTTATCAGCCGGGGGATTCAGGCGGAGGAACTGCGGCGTACCCTGGAGCAGGGCGGACACCGGACGCTTTTTGATGACGCGGAGGAAAAGGTACGGGCGGGGATTACCACGGGGGAAGAAATAAAGCGTGAGTTGGGGGTACCGCTATGAGCCGGAATACCCATACGATTCAATTTACGGCGATGCTGCTCGCGCTGATTAGGGGGAATACCCGCCTTATTGACGCGCTTCATATTCTTTCGAATAAGGGGATTGACCCGGCGGTTCGTGAAGTAACTGGAAAGCTCCTTGGGGTAATGAAAAAGGGGCGCGGGTTTTCGGACAGCCTTGAGGCGGTGAACGGTGGCGGGGTGTATTTTACCCCCCTGTATTGCACCCTTATCAAGGCGGCGGAGCGTACCGGCAGCATTGACGCGGTACTAGAAGGTATCCTCTCCGACTTAAAACGGAAACAAGAGGCGCGGGAAAATTTGATGGGGGTGATGGTGTATCCGCTGATAGTGATAAGCATGGCCTGCATTGGGACGGTAGTGATCCTGCTTAAAGGGATTCCCCTGTTTGTTGACGCCGGTTTTTTGAGCGGGGCCGTACTTGATTCGGCGGTTTCGGGGATAGTGTGGGCGGGTGTTTTTTTAGTTGGTTCGGGGGGTATTTTATTTATCGTGTATTTTCAAATATTCGGGCGGGATTCCGCTGAGTTTACCGTGTTTTATCTGCTTTCGTTTTTACTGCAAAACAAGATTTCAATACATGATGCGCTGGCCCAATGTGTTGTAAGCGTTGGCGAAACAAAGTACGGAAAGGCGCTGGTGTCGATTAAACAGGCTATTGCTTCCGGGGTACGCCTTCCTGACGCCTTTGCAAAACAGCCTGTTTTTCCCGCCTATGTTACGGGCTGGCTTGCTATTGCCGATAAGAACGGCAATACCGGCGAGGCTTGCGGAACTATTTACCGGTATTTCCAGGAGCGGGATGCGCGTAAGCGGGCAATTGCCGCAAAATGTATTGAACCGGCGATTATTATTATCACCGGAATGTATGTATTGCTGCTTATCCAGGCGGTTATTTTACCTGTGCTTACGCATACCGGGGGCTTAATATGAGATTGAAGAAAGATTCCGGATTTACTTTTATAGAAACCATTATCACGATTACGATAATCGTGATCCTTACCGCGGCGGTGGGATTTTCTGCGGTTAAATTCATAGAGCGGGCTAAATTTGCCGCCTGCCGAAACCAGATTGAATCGTTCAGGTTATCACTGCAATCCTATTTTCTTGACTGCGGGATGTATCCCACTGCGGCTCAGGGGCTTTCGGCGCTCTGGGAGAAGCCGGTACTGGCCCCGGTTCCCGCGCAATGGAACGGTCCCTATTTGGACCGGCAGTTACCTGATGATCCCTGGGGAACGGCGTATCGGTATAAAAATCCCGGGGATAAGAACCTGCCGTTTACGATTATTTCATACGGGCCGGATGGACAAGAAGGAGGGGATGGGCAAAATGCGGATATCTATTCGTGGGAGTGACCGGGGAAACGCACTTTTCTTGTCAGTCGCGTTCATACTCATTTTATCCTTTGTTTTTGTATCATTTGTTCCACGGGTGATAAACGTAAAAAGGGCCGCAACCCGGTATAAAGCGGCGGTACTCCTGGAAATACAAAAAACCAATGCGGATATTAGGAGCCGGTATGACCTTAACTGAAATTCTTGCGGCCCTTTTGATTGTAGGATTATTTCTTGCCGGATTGTCGCAATCCGTTTTTCCGGCTATTACGGCATGGGATCGCACTAACCGGGAATACCGGGCCGCCAATTCGATACACTTTGTCGCGGCGTCATTTAGAAAGGAGTGCGTTAAGGAAAACAGGAATATTGAAAACTGGAAGAAGGCGGTGGCGGCGGTGCCGGAGTTAGTATCCTATGAAATTACTGAAATAAGGCAGGGGGATCTGATCCGGGCATTGCGGCTTTCCTGTATTGTGGCGGATGAGCATATTGAGGTTATCGGGTTATGTACGCCATGAAGAAGCATATTTTGCTCCCCCGGAAGGATCACGAAGTGTATTTTTTGTCTCCGGACCCCCGGATAAAAGGCAAAAAACTGACGCGGTTTATTGCCGATACATTGCCCGAACTGCATCCCGGTTTTTCCGCCGCCACGGTCTTTGATACGCAGAGCGTTACGTTAGATACCCGGCGGTGGATAATGATAACCGTTATTAAGCAGGAAGTATTAACCGAATACCGAATAGTTAATCCGGGCGCATTATTTTATACCGCTACCGCTCTGCTGGTTCATCTGCCTGGTTTTGCCGATCATCCTTTCTATTATTTTCCCGGTGAAACAATCGGTTATTCAAAGGACACAAAAGAACCTGTTTCTTTACCGCAAAATGAAAATGGAAATACGATGCCGGGGGCGGATGAATTTGTAGCGGACTTGTTAGTACATGCTTCCGGCAGTTATTGTGTTTTTAAGAAGAAGGCGCGGCCTCTGTTTATATTTTTTCCTCTTTTGTTTGGCGCGGCTGCCCTGTGCGTATTTGTAGTATATCACTATCATACGAATACCAATAAAAAAGCGGTAAAACCAGTAACGATAATTTCAGAACCGGCAGTTACCATACAAACCGCGCCGGGTCCGTTCATGGCGCTTGCCGAAACCGCGAATGCTATATTGAATACCGGCGGTACTATTCTCCTGTGGCGTTATAACGAAAATGCCGTTCCCACTTTTATGATCGATATATCCGGCTCTGATACGGTGCAGTTATTTGATGCTTTACGCGTACTTGAGTATGTGCGGACCAATACTATTTCTGATATACAATACCATGACGGAAAACCTGCTTATACGCTGTCATTATCATTCGATACGGAATTATACCAACTACCGGTGCATGCCGCTTTTACGGATCAGGAAGAGGGGCTGTTCATGCTTTCTGCGGTACGAACCGCGCTTATACGCAACCAAGCTCATATAGTTTCGGAGACGCTCCCTTCGGGCGGTAATGGAAATACTTCCTGTGCCATTGCCTTTACCTGCGGGGTAACCAATTTTGTCAAAACGCTGGAGGAATTAGAAGTACTGGCGAAAGATAGAACGGCGCGTATTGAGGCGCTTTCGGTTTCTTTTGACCGGCAGAAAAATATATTCCTATGCTCTTGTTCTTTTTCTAAAATACAGGAATATAGTAACGTGATAGCTTTAACGGGAAGTGATGCGGAGCTAATACCCGCCGCATTTGGATATAAAAAGCCGCCGGCTAATCCGGGGAAGATAGTAACGCCTGTTTTGACCGAAGACGAACTATCGGGATACACCAAGATTGGCGTTATACGAAATGATGATAATCAAATGATTACCTATTATCGGAACAAGGAAGGAAAAATTATAACGCAAGAGGAAAACAGATAATGCAAAAAAGAACGGCGTTTGTTTTATTTGCATGTACCCTGGGATTGTTTTCATGTAAAACAGCCGAATTTGGCTACAAGGTGATAGATGTCAATGGAATGATTTATGATTTTTCAAACCGGCCTATTCCAAATTATAAAATATTCCTTGGTGAAAAATATTCATCCACGACAGATATTAACGGCAGATTTCTTATTTCAAAGGTACCGGCGGGAGACTATATCATACACGGGGAAGGGGGCGGATACGAATCATATCAAAGCGCCGTGGTAATCTATCAAAGAGAGCAAATTATATATATTCGCCTTCCTTCTTTTAAACAGTTGCTCGAACTTGCTGATACGGCACTGGCAAAAAACCAAATTAATGAAGCGGATGCATATCTGGTACGGGCCGGTTTGCTTGGTGAAGAGACGACAGAGCTGTTGTTTTATCGGGCAACGGTACGGTTTAGACAGAAGCGGTATATTGAAGCGTTAAATATATTACAAACTGCGGTAAATTCCGGTTCTACCGATATGTATGTACGTGAATTCTTAAATGACTTAAAAAGGATGCAGGATGAAAATAAATTTTAAGAATTGCGTTCTATTTCCAACAGTGGTATATTCCCTGCTTTTTGTATCCTGTAAATTAGCACAGGATGAATTCCCTCCGTATGTCGTAAGTAAACCGGTATGCTTAATTGAGCAAAAAATAGGCTATTTTAATTTTGTCGGTATTGAATTCGATCTTTTTAATAGTGGTGATAAAAACATTTCCAATTTTTATATTTCATTTATGGTCTATGATGCGGATACTCAAAAAAATCCATTTGCCGGATCAAATGTTATAAAAATGAGTTTTGACGGTTTGGTAAAAAGACAGGAAACACAAAAATTCTTTGTTGACCTTGATTCATATGTTTATACGGTTCCTGCTAAAGCATATTTAATAGATTTCTTCTGTATTACGAAGATAGTCTATGAAGATGGGAGTACATGGGAAGATACTGCGGGTGTATATTATACCAACAGTTAGTAATAAGGAGGAATTGGATGAAAATTTTTATTGCGTCAATTGTTATTATCTTTTTACTAGCCGGATGTGAGGCGTCATATACCCCCGATAAAATTAAACCTTATACAGAGCCGATACCTGAACCGGAACCGATACCGGAAGTTATTCCAAGGGAATGGACTTTTGTTGTGTATATGGCAGCGGACAATAACCTTGAAGCGGCGGCCATTGCTGATTTTAACGAGCTTGAAGGAATTGATCTTGCAGGACAGCGGGTTTCCATTCTGGCGCTTTTAGACCGGGGGCCCGGATATGACGCCACAAACGGCGATTGGACCGATACCCGGCTTTACGAAATAACAACCGATCCGGGTGGAAATAATGCAACTATTATTTCAAAGCGGCTTGACTGTCCTGAAATGGGATTAAGTGCAGCATCAAATACGGAACTTGATATGGCAGATCCATTGGTTTTGTCACAGTTACTTGATTATGCCAAGCGTGTATATAGTGCAGATAATTATGGTTTACTCGTTTGGGGGCATGGAACCGGCTGGAAAGGAAGCGGAACTGCCGGTGGGCAAATACCTGAACCAATGAAAGCGGTTGCGATTGATGATACCAATGGCAGCACGTATATGCAGCTTAAATCTTTTGGAACGGCTGTAAAGAACAAGGGATTGAAAGTGGTCGGTTTTGACACCTGTTTTGGCGCATTGCTGGAGCTTGCATATCAGATAAGAGGTGATGCAGCGTATCTCGTTGGATCTGAAGGTTTAATACCATCAAATGGGTGGGATTATACGTCCCTGTTTACCTCGTTTTTATTAAGTAGTCTTAGTCCGTCTGATTTTTGTGAATCCGCGATAGATCAATTTAGCGCCCAATATAGCGGTACCCTTAACGCAGCCATATCAATGATTGATTTAGCGGAAATTGATAATCTGGTCGATACGTTTGAGGATTTTTCTCTTGTTTTGACTGCTGCTATAACTGCCGGTAATAAGACGACTGTCCGCGATGCAATTCTAACCGGCTCTACAATTGAAAGATACTATGATACGCCGCCGTCCGATTTATATATAGATATTGAGAGCTTTGGAGAGGCAATGTCCGGCTTGCTTTCAGTGGATGCGTCGGCGTTACAGGGCGCATTGGATAGTGCGGTCCCTAAATCCTGGCCGAAAAAGGGTAGCGCGGACCGTCACAAACTGGGTATCTATGTAATCGGTTTGACCGGTGTCGGTGTCCCGATGGGCTCTCATGATCCGGGTTATATTAAAGGAAGCTCCAGTATGGGGAAAAGCGCATTTGTGGAAAGATCAAATTACTGGGTACCTCACTTTAACCCGGCGCCTCCCACCAGTGTTTTGGACAAACTCTTTTATTGGTGATATAAACGCGGGATACTACCGCTAAAAACAAGAAATCTTTTCAAATTAGGGAAAACCCTTAGATACTCCTGGGGCAAGAGCATTTACCTTTGCACTAGGAGTTCTACCATGAATGATCATTTACATAGTTTGCTGCCCCTCGCCGAGTTTAAGGCCATTAATGGCGTTGATGACTGGGATGACGCTCTTTGCCGCTATTGTCTTATCACCTCCACCTACAGCATAGAGCAATACTGCCATAGACGGATTCTGAAAAAGAAACGGGTGGAATTCACGGAATTTACCGGGGATTATGTCTTTCCCCTGCATGAGTACCCGGTACGGGAAATTCTGGCGGTATACCTCTCCCACTCTTTTAAACAGCCGGAACTGGTAGAACCGGAATTTTATAAGACCGTCCCGGATTGTACAGATTTAGAAGATATGCCGTTTTGCCTCTCTATCGCGCCGGGTTTGAGAATGGTCCGGGGTAGGTCGGCGTTGAAAATCCACTATTGGGCGGGGTATACGGTTGCGGAAGTTCCGGCTGATCTGGCTGCAGCGTGTATGGAGTTGGCGGCCTGGAATATGGCGCGGTTTCGGGGAAAGAAGATTGGGGTTACCGGGGCGGCGCGGGGGAAGTCCTCTGATAGGGAATATTTGGAACTGTCTATGCCGGAGAATGTGCGGCTTCTTTTAGAGCCGTACCGGAGGCGGATGATATGAGCAAATTTATAGAAGAAAAAATTGTTGATGGGGTCAAAGAGCTTTTAACCGGACGGGTCAATGCGATTTTGGCGGAAATGGAAGATACGATACCGCCTATTGAGTTGGGGGGCGGGATGGCACCGGGGATTGTGCTTGTCCAGGGGGAGAAAGGGGAAAAGGACCGGATTATTGGGGTGGAGGTGTACGCTCTGACGGTGAGCTTCCCTATAAGCGGGGAACGGCACGGGTACGCTTATGCTGCCGCCGTCCATCAGGCTTTGAAAGAAGATGATACCCTGGGGGGTGCGGTGGATTGGACGGTGGTGGCCCGGAAGAAGTATGTGCCGCCGAAACAGCCCTGCTGCGGGGATTTGTGGGAATTGATTTTGACGCTGGTGGTAACGGTGGAGGGGCTAACGATATGAATGTCCAGGGGCGGGATTGCACGATTACGCTTAAAACACAGTACCGGGAAATGGGGCTGCCATACGCCGAGGAAACGATTAGGGAAGCGGTATCACTTTTGAAGGAAAACCCGGCGATTGAGGGGGACGGGAACTGCGGGGCTATTAGAAATAGTGCGGGGGTTACCGGGTGTGTGGTTACGCCGCTGTCTATTGAAACGGTTCCTTTGCTTTTTGTGCTGGCGTTGGGGCGGTCGGGTGTGCCGGTGTTTATAAGTGAAACCAAGGGATTGTACCGCCATACCGTAAATCTTTCCGCTATGGAAAGTGGGCTGCGCTTTGATTTGATTCAGGAACGGGGGACGGTGCGGACGCTCTATGAGGGGTGCCGGGTTAAGGGATTTGAATTGCGGATCATACGGGGGGAAGCGATCAAGTTGAAATTGGATATTACCGGGGATCAAGCGCCGGTTACTTATGCCTACCCGGATAGTACGGCGGTTTGTGGTGGGGAACTCGCGTTCTTCGAACGGTTTAAGGAAAATGGGGTGAAGTACCGGATAAATGGGAAAGAACAAACAAATATCTATGGGCTGACTATCGCTACCCGGAAACAGGGGGGGACGCAAACGGAGGTATGGATTCACCGTGTTTTGGAAAGTACGGGGGAACTGCCACAGCTTATTGAGAGTTTGGAAGTTACCGCACAACTGTATCGGGATTCCTACGAGTACCGTTCTTATGGAGCGTTCCGGCTACGGCTTTCCCGGCTGGTGTTGATGGCTGATGAAACTGACATTAATAGCGGGGATACGGTTATTGGGCCGCTACGGTTTTACTGCGCCGGGTTGTTTTCGGCGGATGTGTTTACGGCTGACGAGGAGGTTATTGAATGAAGTTTTATTCCCTAGATTCCGCATTGGGTGAAGCCATTGAGCAGAACGATAAGCCGGTACGGGTGCAGATTAGTCTTGACTGGTCGGGGAATGGTCATGTTGAAACGGTGCTTGAAAAGGACATTATTGAAGCTTCGTTTACCGGGTTAAAGGAAGTTGCCGGAGGGACTACGGCGCGGGGGGAGGTGTTACTTGACAACACCTATGGGGCGTATGCATGTGGAACACTTGGTTCGGGGCGTGAAGTACGGATTAGTTTTTCTGTTGGGGATGGCCTACCCTATTTTGAACGGTTTGTTCTGTATGTCGATGATAAGGGGTTTCAGGATGTGCGGGGGCCGGGACGGATGCGGCGGGTACGGCTGACGCTGCGGGATAGGTCGGCGGTGCTGCGGAAAACTGATGAAAGCAGGGACTGGACTAAGCCTTCGGTGTTTACCTACTCGGTGGTATGTGATAAGACCCAGTCTGAAAAATCCCTGGTTCATTTGATTGCGCAACGGGCGGGGTTGGGGGTTAATGATATTGATTGCGCTACGATTCCGGTTTCTTTGCCATACGTCAGGATTACGAAAAATGTGTGGGCGGAACTTTCGGAACTGGCTACGGCGTACCGGTGTCACTTGGAATGTCCGGTAGAAAAGCCCCTGGTATTTGCCCATTCACCGTACCAAAGTGAAACGTTTGATGTTGATGAGGCTTCCTATACGTTTAAGGGCAGCGATATATTTTATCTGCGGTTTACGGAATGTGTGGAGCAGTACCGTAATGCGGTGCGGCTTAAAATAAACATACCGGTATCTTTGGAAAAACAGGAAATCTGGCGCTATTGCGATCCGCCGGTGGTGTATAACGAATTCTTAACCCCCCGGTACCCGTTTCGTTTTCCTGCAATACGAGAAATAGAGAAGTCGGGATATGAGGCGAGGTACACGGTTAAGGATGGTGGTCAGGAACGGGCGGTGATTTATGCGGACAGTATTGACACCCAGGAAGAAACGGAAATGCGGCTTGGTTATGATGGGGGAGCTTTCCGGTATTCCGTTTATGACGTTACAAGCCACCGGGACCGGGCCGGTATTACCTTACACCGTGATGGGGATGGCGATCTCTATGGGGCGGCGATTTATGGGCGGCCTATTGTACTGGATTTAAACCGTTCATGTTTCCTTACTGATACGGCGGCGGTGGGTTTGCGGGGGACGGCGGCATTGAATGTTACCGGGTCGTATTTTTCTGAGGATGCTATAGACGGCCGCCCACAGTATGAGGATTGGGCGAGGCGGGAACTGGCGGAACGGCTGCGGGATAGGCGGGAGATTACGGTCAAGACGCATAGGGGGATGTTTCATGCGCGGGTGGGGGCAGTGGTTATGGTACACACGGCAGAAGAAACGGTGCGGGGGACGGTGAACGCACTATCACTGCGGTATAAACGGGGCGCTGCTTTTGTGGCGGCGTTTAGGATTACGGAGGTAACGGTATGATTGATGAGGACAGGCGATTGTTTATTGAGAGTATTGCGGAAATGAAGGAACTGAAAGGAGAGATGCGGGAATTCAAAGAGCATTTTCGGGAACGGGTTGAACGACTTGAAAAAAAGGAGGGAGAACGGGGGCGGGATATGAAAGCTACCTTTAGTCTGCTGATTGCTTCGGCGGCCTTGGTGCTTAGCATTATTATTAACTTTTTTAAGAATGGGGGAAAATGATGGGGTTGAAGTGGAATGCGGTTTTTGAAAATGAAAAGCGGGAGTTTGAATGGATGACGGAAAAGGAAAAGTTTCAATACTTTTTGCTGCTTCAATATAATTCACCCTATGGGTGGGGGAAAGAAAACCCGGAAAGCTCGGATTGTTCGGGGGCGGTCTGTTTGGCGCTGTGTGCGGCCACCGGGTATTTTATTCGTACTACGGCGGATGATCTGTTTAAGCGGGTGTTTACGGTTCAGAAACCGGCAGCGGGGAGCATCACAGCGGCGTTTTTTGTTGACGGCTCCGGGAAGGCTGGTCATGTGGCGGGGCTTGTCGGGGATGGGGTAATACTTAATAGCCAGGAAGGAGGGGCGCAAGTAAAGGTGCTGGAAGGGATTTCAGCATGGTTCTGGAATAAAGGGGTGACTACCGCCATCCGGGGGTTGGACCGGGAGGTGTTGGCGCGACTTGCATCCGAAGGGAAAACACAGTACGGGCTTGATAGTGAATTGAGCCATTATTTTGATTAGGGGGTGAAGGGTTGGTAAAGCAAAAAGAGAAGAAGTGCGTTGACTGTCTGCATTGTAAAGTATCGAAATTTTCAACGGAATACAAATGGCAATACTTCTGCTTTA
>BNUX01000070.1 GCA_025997675.1 Spirochaetia bacterium
AAACCTCCACAGCTTCTGTATAGCGCAGCTTCTTGAAAATATATTTTGATGCTTCATTTATATTTTTCACTTCTGCACGCAAGCAACGTATATGTGGATAGTCTCTTGTAATTTTATCTTCCAATAATGAAAGCATTTTAGCACCATATCCTTTACCGCGAAAATTGGGACTAACGCTGTAGTTTATGTATGCAGTATCGCCGTCAATATCTAAGCGGATTTGCCCAATATCTTGTTCGCCGCATTGATATATCAAAAATAACACATTATATGATGCAATTTGTTTTTCAAACCATTTTTTATGTTCATCAAAGCTGATCGGCGCAGTATGAAAGCTATTTGCCCGTGTCACCGGATCATTCGCCCATTCAAAGAGCATATCTCTGTCGGTGTTTGTTACTTCTCGTAAAATTGCGTTTTGCATAAAAACTCGCTATCTTTCTTAAAATCATCGAAACCAATAGCCGAATCATGTTTTGCTTCATTAGTTAATTTGGCATCCACGGGTACCATTTTTAACAAATCCCTTAGTGGAAAAGTCCCCTGGCCATAATGTATATGCGAATCATATTCACTTTTATAATCCCCATCGGTCAGATGGTACATAACCGGATGTAACTGCACCAGTTCGTTGATAAATGATAACGGCTCTTTTTTCAAAGAATTAGCAGCGCAAATTGCGTGACCAAAATCGAGGCAAAATCCTATTTTTAGTTCATTTGTTATATGACTTATTTCATCCGGCAGTGCACCGATACATTTTTCATCATTCAATCCCCTGATAGGCTTATTTTCAATTAAACAACGCGAGTCCGCAAAGGGGCGAAGTTGAGATATAGTCTCTTCGATGCTCCCATTTATCCCGCCATGAAAAATAATATATTCGGCATTCAGACTGTCCGCAAACTGCACTGTTTCACGAAGTTTTTTATTATTATTTTTCCGTTCACCGCTTAAGGAAAGATTCACCCCCGCCATTGAATGCGGTGCGTGTATACCTATAGGAATTGAAAATGGTTTCCAATAATCGATGGTATCATCAAAACTTCCCGGTACGGCAAACAATTCAATATACTGAAAATATCCCTGTTTGTAAAATGACAGAATATCTTTTGTATAACGAATATCTTTGCTGCCTAGTTTTAATCCGAGTTGCATAAGCGTTTATCTAAGCCTTTTGTGGGTTATGCAATATCCGGTATTTCATTTCTGCCATCTTCCAATCTTCTTCAGTGTCTATATCCTGAATTTCACTTTCTTTCATCTCAAAAGGCGCTATTGTATTGTTTTGTTTGAACAATGAATCCGTCTTATAAAAATAAAACATTCCCACATCGTGGTATCGGGGCTCTAAGTCCTGAGAACGGGACTCGATAAATTCTGATTGAACATAATCTAATAATTCGACGTCATTTATACGCAATGCCCTTTGAATCGGATAGGAAAATTTGACAACCGGCATAAGAGAATCGATATTTTTTTTGGTAAATATTTTATGCGCTTCGATTAGTGTCTCTGACCGCAAAAAAGGAACACAGGGATAAATACAGCATAAGGTATCGAATGCACTGTTTAGCTTTTTATATTCACCTATAACTTCAAACAATACATCGCGGGTTGTTGCATAGTCATTCGCCGTTTTTTCCGTCCGCATGAAAGGAACTTCGGCGCCGTATTGTTTTGCTATCTGCGCTATTTGCTCATCATCGGTCGAAACCATGATTGTATCAAAGAGCTTACTGCCTGTTGCCGCATCAATTGCGTATTTTATCATCGGCTGCCCATAGAAATTCCGTATATTCTTATAGGGAATCCGTTTGCTGCCGCCCCGGGCAGGAATAATAGCCAACATACCGGTCATGTTATTTGACCATATCTTTTTTTAAGATACTAGGGGGGTAATAATATTTTTCAACATTACCTCAACATATTCAATATCACTATCAGACATTTTCGGAAATAGCGGTATACTCAAACATCTTTGATAGTAAGCCTCAGCCTCGGGATATTCATCTGCATTATATTTTCCGTATTTTTCTACGTAATAAGGCTGGCTGTTTACCGGAATATAATGAACTTGTACGCCGATTCCTTTTTCCTTTATCTCATTCATGACCTGCTTACGCGATTTTCCTATTTTCTTAAAATCTATCTGTAAGACATATAGATGGAAACAACTGTCAACATTTTTCTCTTCATAAGGCGTAACAATATAGGGAATATCCTTAAATACGGCATTGTATCTTTCGGCAATCTCCCGGCGCCGCTGTTTAAAAAAAGCTAATTTAGATAATTGACTAAGACCCAAAGCCGCCTGAATATCGGTCATACGGTTATTTCCGCTTAAACATTGTACTTCATAATACCATGGCCCCGGGTTTTGACTCAATTCCGACTCATCTTTCGTAATACCAATAGTCCGTAACTTTAACAACCTTTTATATAAATCTTCATTATTGGTAGTTACCGCGCCGCCCTCTCCGGATGTGATAGTTTTTACCGGATGAAAAGAAAATACTGTCATATCAGCTTTATGGCAGCAGCCAACCGGCATTCCATCAGCATATTTTGACCCAATTGCGTGTGCAGCATCTTCTATAATAACTAATTGATACTTATCAGCTATCTGTTTAATTGAGTCTATATCAACGGCCTGACCTGCAAAATCAACAGGAATTACAACCCTTGTTTTTGTTGTTATTTTTTTCTCTATTTCTTCAGGAGAAATATTATATGTTCGCCGGTCTATATCAGCAAACACGGGAACAAAATTATTGGTTAACA
Source organism: Spirochaetia bacterium (assembly GCA_025997675.1). Taxonomy (GTDB): domain Bacteria; phylum Spirochaetota; class Spirochaetia; order Treponematales; family Breznakiellaceae; genus Termitinema. Next base: position 2,785 of record BNUX01000070.1, read on the forward strand.
AACAATTTGCGGATGCAACAAATGTATTCGGTGTTGTAATCCCTTCCGTTCCCTCGTCAAGTTCAAGTGCCGCAACGGCAATGTGTAATCCTTGTGTAGCATTTGATACCGCTACACAATATTTGGCTCCGGTAATTTCCCTTAGTTTATCTTCAAATGCCGCAATAACCGGCCCTTGTGTCAGATAATCCGATTGTAATACTGACTCAACTGCTTTTATATCCGCTTCATCAATCCATTGTCGCCCATAAGGAATAAAATGCTCCATAGATTAAATGTTCCCTACTTTTGATTTATTGTTATTTATCCATAGATTCAATTTCTCAACGGTCATCCATTCAGAATTATTATCTGATGAATATATAAAACCTTCCGGAACAAGCTTCCCATCTTTAATACGAAGCGGATCCTTACTCCATTCATGAATTTGAGGAAGAATTTTGAAATGATCCGAATATTCATAAGTGAAAGGCGCGTCCTCAATACCTATCATTTGTTCATGCAGCTTTTCTCCGGGTCGTATACCGATTATTTTCTGTTCAGCAGTATCAGAAACTGCCCGGGCAATATCGGTTAATTTCATTGATGGTATTTTTTTTACATATATTTCTCCGCCTTCCATATCATCAAAGGCGTGCCAGACAAGCTCAACTCCCTGTTCAAGGGATATCATAAAACGGGTCATTCTGTCGTCTGTTACGGTAAGTATACCCGTTTTTGCCTGTTCAATAAAAAAGGGTATAACTGAACCTCTGGAACCCATAACATTCCCATATCGAACAATCGAAAATCGGGTTGTTTTTCCTCCGGCATATGAATTCCCCGCGATGAAAAGTTTATCACTGCATAATTTAGTCGCGCCATAGAGATTCACCGGCTGACTAGCTTTATCAGTACTTAAAGCAACACAACGCTTTATACCCTTATCTATACATGCATCAATTAAATTCATTGCTCCATAAATGTTTGTTTTAATACATTCAAAGGGATTATATTCAGCGGTTGGAACAATTTTTGTAGCTGCCGCATGGACAACATAATCGACTCCGTTAAGTGCGCGATATAAACGATCCCTATCCCTAACATCTCCAATAAAAAAGCGGACCCTGTTATCTCCTTGAAACTTTTTTGCCATCTCCCATTGTTTCATTTCATCACGTGAATAAATAATTATTTTTCGAAGATTATATTTTTTTAATGTCATAGGTACAAAAGTGTTCCCAAATGAACCAGTTCCACCAGTGATTAGAATTGTAGAATTACTTAGCATCCCCTCTCCCTTTCTTTTAGTCCTCAAATTATTCTGATTTTCGTAATATTTCAAAGTTAATTAATCTTTTATTCATAAGGTAATATTCATATAGTTCTTTTATTGCAGTTTGCATAGAAATAAACGTAAATCCATGCAATTCATTTCGTAACCGTGTGTTGTCAGCAGTATAGTCTAAATTCTTTTGTTCATCCAGTAATACAATATCCTGATTCGTTAAGGATATTTCTTTAACTAAAGCAGCCAACTCTGTAAGCAAATAGGGTTTCCCATAACACACATTATAGTCATGGTATTCAGGTATATTTTCAAGGAACCACTTTACTATAGTTACTAAATCATCAATGTATAGAAAATCAAAAGAACAATCCTTTCTAATTGTTAAGGGAAGGTTACATATGGCTTTACAACAAAGGTTGGAAATGAATTTTAACTCCCATAATTCGTATTTTCCAAATATTCCAAACAATCTAAGGTTATATATATTAACAGATTGCCGGGCTATAATATTCATGGTGTATTTTGCCAAACCATACTCGGTAATCGGAATAGAATTGCCTATCATCTCTTCTTTAACCATACAGATATCATTGGCTTTATTATATTCGGCGCCCGAGCCAAAATATAAAACCTTCTCAACAAAAAAACTTATTTTTTCAATATTAAGAAACATTTGCATATCGTTAAAATATTCTTTTTCACTTCCATTGAACAGGGGAACGTGAATTGCAGCATGTATAATAATATCAACTTTGTTTATTTTAACGAAAGACTCCAGAGCTTTATAATTTAACAGTTCTAATTCTCCATGACCGGGAGCAAAAATCATATACGTTCCCTGTAATGCCTCCTTCAGATTGCGTCCAATAAAACTTTTCTGACCAGCGCCGGTAATTAATATTTTTTTCATATAATTTTATTACTAATCAGGACGACTTTCCTTTATTTCCTGTTCTGATAAGAAAGGATACAGATTATCAAGTTTGGAAGATTCAAAGGTGCCGTCAGAATGAGCAATAGTCATTGATTTTGGAATTTCGTCGAAATTAATTGAACCGGATAATTCACATATCAATGCCTTGTCGTCCGCCATTGTTTCAGCAAGGACTTTGCTGATTTCATCGGTATGTTCAATTTTATAATAGGGCAATTCGTAGGCGTCGGCAATTGCTTTAACCGATGGAAACCTTAAACCGCTTTCCCGATTGCATCCGACAAAACGAGACTTGAAATTATTTCTTTGCATTCCGTAAATGGATGCATATCCGTTATTTGACCAAATAAATATTTTTATTGGCAATTCATAGGTGTTTATTAAAGCTAATTCCTGAATGTTGTGCTGTAAACTGCCATCTCCTTCCATCACCAAAGTGCGCTGTTTGCCGCTTGCAATGCAGCATGCAATGGCGCTTGGTATACTCCATCCCATGGAACCTAAACCCATTGATGAAACGAACTTTTGTCCATATTTGACTTTATATGCCATGTGTGAGATACCGCATGTCCTTCCTGAAGAAGATCCAATATATACATCGCTTATCCGTGAATACTCTGACAACGCTTCCGCGAAAGCAAAACCGTCAACTTTCCCTTCGTTGTCATAAGGCTGCTTTTCCAATCGCAAAGGATAACGCTTTTTAACTTTTGAACAATAATCGAGCCATTCGGTGCGATTTACCGATTGATACAGCCCTATATATTCTTTGAGTTTTGTAATAAATTTTCCTGCGTCCGCTACAAACGTAAGAGCAAAATCCATATCTAATTTGTTAATTTCCGCTTCATCTATATCAACAATTATTTTTTTTGCTTTCGGAGCAAAATTGCGTTCCTGATAAGCAGTCAATGCGGTACTTAATCTTGTACCTATGACAATTAAGAAATCCGCATTTTGTAAAATAAAATTCGAATATCTGACAGTGGGAATACCGGGAGAACCCATAAATAGTTCCTCATCATCTCCAAAAATCCCCTTTGCTCTCCATGTTACCAATACCGGGATGTTTAGAGTCTCTACAAGCTTATGAACCGCACCGGGCATATTTGCCGCAACAACCCCATGCCCGAGAAGTAATACCGGCCGTCTCGACTGATTAAGTAAGTCAAATGCTTTTTCAATCTTTTCTGTCTCAATACTGGGGGATACTTCTAACCGTTCTTTTTCCAGCTGGAACGGGATCAAATCAGCTTCTTCGACAATTCCGCCCTGAATGTCCAACGGGACATCAATCCAAACAGGTCCCCGCCGTCCATGTTTGGCTAAATAAACTGCTTTTTCCAGATGATAGCGGATAGTTTCTTTCTTCATAACCACTACCGCATATTTGGTAATAGGGGCAACCATCGGCACTATCGCCACTTCCTGCGCCCCAAACTGGCGCAGCCCGCGTATTTGCCCCATATCCGCTATTTTGACCTGGCCTGAAATAAATAAAACCGGCGTTGAATCAAGCCAGGATGCCGCACAGCCGGTTACCGCATTAGTCGCACCCGGACCGGTGGTTACCATGCAACACCCAAGATTGCCGGTAAACTGCCCATAACTGTCCGCACAGACACTTGAGGCTTGTTCATTTAAATTAAAAACCAGATTAAGTCCAGACTGTTTGCCCGCGCTATCCAGCAGATGCATCATACCGCCACCGGAAATCAGGAACAGGTCTTTGATACCATTATCAACCAGGAATTGAGTAATGTAATCTGATACTTTTATTTTTGGCATACAACCTCTCAACTAATCTCCGGGCGTGCTATTGTTACCTTAAACTGATTGCCGACACGATCATCCTCAAAGAAAATGTGCGGGTATGCTTCGAGCGCCCGTGTAATACCAGTGCCAATACCATTGTACGGTAAAATGTGAATTGCAAATGACGATAATAGAGAATTACGTTTCGCTGAAATTCCGTATTTAATACTCTCAGTTGTAAGCGTATTCGGCAAATGACCGGGGCTGGTTATTTCTATTCGATTCCTGAAAATCATAAGACGTATACTTGCAGGCACAAAGAAATCACGGTGAATAAGCGCATTTACAACAAGCTCTTGTAATGCAGCAAGCGGTATTTCGAGCTGTCCCGGTGTATTAAATCCTTCTTCCACTTGTATCAGTCTGAGGTTGTTGTGAAAAAAAACAATGGCTTCACGATATATATCAATCATCTTTCCGGTAATTTCCCGCTTATCAATAAACTGCGTATCACCCATGCTGTTTCCAACAAAAGTCACCGCTTTCACCGTAGCCAAAGGAATTCTGTGCTCCATATCTTTCCCAAACAGAAGGGCGCCGGTTAACGAGAGTGCATCATCCTTCAGAATTTTAAGATTGTGCAATAAAGTTTTAACAGGAAGAGACTGTTTGTTCAAAGGTATTTTATAATTTTCATCAAAATAACGGATAAAGTACTCTAAGTCAAGGTCGTCAATCGAAGTACCGGAAACTGCTTGTTCGTCGGCATGCAGCGATTCATCTCCGGAAAACATACGTTTAATTTCTTCCCGGGCAGTTGCTTTTCTTTTGTCCGAACCGCTTTTTATCCAAAACACACCATCTTTATCCTGATACGGTTTATTGTTCCCTTTTGGAATTGTAATTGCAATCACGATTCCTTTATCAGTGGAAATATTCTGCGTGGTAGGATTGATTGCCGGACGTATGTTCTGACTTGCCACATTCGAAATTAATTGATTTATCCGTTGAATATCCCTGAAATCAACACCGCAAACACTTCCATTATCTTCAACACCAACAAAGATTATCCCGCCATTTCCGTTACTAAAGGCAACCATTTCTGCGGCTAACGATTCGGTATTTGTAAAAGTCCGTTTGAACTGATGTTCCGAGTCTTCACCAAGCGATATGGTTTGCAGTAATTCCAGGGTGTTCATTTACGCTGCCGTCCTCTTGTTAGCGCACAACTTTCATAAAAGCGAATGTTCCTTGAGGCTTATCGAGTTCGGCAAAAAGAATACGCGCATTTTCCACCGCTCCATTTGTAGTAACAAATACTGTTTCATCCAAATTATCTTTCATATTCCGGGGATGCTCACTGCATAAACCAAAAAAGTTTTCTTTTCTGAATGTATCATAAACATGCGCCAATTTTGCGTTGTGATACCGTTCACTAATATAGCTTACAATATACTCTGCTATTTGTGTTAATCCCCAAACGGAGTATAAATAAACCGCTTCATTATCGTTCCAATTTTCATCGATGAAATCAGTCAATGACTTTGCAGCATCAACAATGTACTTCTTCTTCTTCTTCCTATTTTCGTAATAATCGCTGATATCACATGCCAGTTTATTGTTTTCTTTTATATCTAGCTGTGTGTGCGTACGTTGTCTTTGGTACGTATCCCACAACCGATTTTTAGTAAGTTCAAGCACCGCTTCTTTATGATTATTATATAAAACAGGTTTCGGCGCCCAGTCTATTTTATTGTATTCATCGGGTTCATAGATAGGGAGTAGTTTTTCAAGCCATCCAAAACGATATGATACTGCACTTTTTGCCAGAACGACAGGAATTCCGGCTGCCATGCAAGGGACAGAACAATGCAGCAACGATGTAATTACAATAAAGGCATTGTCTTTATACTCCTGATAGTAATTCAGCATGAGCTCTTTTGGATTTTTACCATCAGACGCAGAGTGCAGATGAGTTTTGTATACTGCTTTAGTCAGTATGTTACCAGGGATATACGGCTCTAAGCCATCGGGTATATCCACAAGATATGCCTTGTCGAACACTTTTCCTGCGGTTTCCCTTTGGGGTAAAGCTGCGGTAATACAACCGTGCAGATATGCTGAAATTTTATATTTTCTCACCGTATTTAGCGTGCGCTCATCGCGACAGCCGATAGGTTCATGCGCCAATAAATAATCAACTTCCTCCGGGTATAAGGTATCCCGTACCATAGTAAAACCAAGAAATACAGGAATTATATGAGAAGAAAAACGACCTGAAATACCACCCGAGCGATAATCAACAAGCGGCATTGTCACCGGCAGAACTACGTCTCCCCCCCCCCCATCGTAAGTTACCAATTCATTTGTATCTATATAAACAATGTCAGTATCAGGGATACCCATTTGGCGGTATATTTCATCAATGGCAATTATTTGAAGGTTATCGCCAAGATTATTCACCCCGTGAGCATAAAATGTATAATTGCCAAATTTCATTCGTTTACCTTTTCTCGTTTTCGGTTTTCAGACGTGAATCCGCGCGCAATCCATTTTTTCAAGCACGAAAAATAAGCAGCAATAGGCAGCCTTCTGCCTGATTTTTTATATTCCCGGATAGTATCTCGAGAAAAAGCATCGTTTTTGCTCTTTAACAGGACATAACCCCAGTGATATCCGGAATCTTTTCTAAAAGCACTCGCATCAAATATGTGTTCATATAAATCCAGTTTATTCAAAGCTTCAAGTTCAGCCATTGTCCTAGTACATTTTGCACATCTGCCGCAGTTTCCATTTTCCTGATCTGTCGATAAGCATACTGATAAATTGTCATAGGTAAACGAGAATTCAGAAATATACTTTACCTTTTCAAGACGTGAGATTTCAATGCCTGATGAATAAATATCAGTATTCTCAGTTGAAATGCTGTGGACTGTCAGTAATTCAAAGTATGCAGCATCTACATCACTCATATGAAATTCATCAACAGAAAATGCTGATGAATAATAATACACAGAAAATAATTTTTGAAGAGCAAGCGCTCCACTCATAAAAACAAAAGGAACAATTGGAGCATGTGCTTTTTTATACAACTCAAGACATACATTCGATGTTACTTTCATGTACTGAATACCTGTAGATTCAGCAATTCTATTTGCACGCATTTCGAGATTCTTCTGCGAAGGACTATCAAAACCGCCATATATACCTATGTTGAAACAAACACCGTGTGTCAGCTTAAATGAACCGTTTTCTTCTCCCAGGTACTTTGCTATTGTGTAGGATGAATCGACGCCGCCTGAAATACCGGTTCCTACACAGCTCTTGCCGGGCAGCACTTCATTTGAAACAGCAGTTTCTATGACAACATTTCCGTAATATGAAATATGCTTTGATAAGAGCGGTATATAATAGGACTTGAGTTGATGCAACAATTTCTCTGATACCGGTGAATCAAATACTATCGATGCCGGATTTTCATTAGTGGATCGCATCATTGCCCACGGAAGCAGCGCTATCAGGAAAGCATCAGACCTTTCGGTACAAAAATAGTTAAAATAGCTATCTTCAATTTCATACCATAATGCAAAGGGTTCGATACCATTACCATCACAGGTGACCTGAACAGATAAACGCACGGTATTGCTGCCGTTATTAGTGATTACCGGTTTACTCACCTGTATTTTCATTCACGGCTCTCCGGATCAAATTTGCTTTCCCAATTATCGGGACCGATGAGTTTTAGCGGAATACGATCGGTAGTTTCAACTATCTTCCCATTATACAAACAATCACCCTGCGAATCTATTTTCATCCAGTCTTTTTTTCTTGCCATCGAGTATAGAGTAAACTGCTCCGGGTCAATATTCATTAATGTCAGTAGTTGAGTATCGATACTCAAACCGTTCCATCCGGCGGCGACAAGCCCGGTATTTACCGGGCTTGGGTGTGTCGGCCCGTTCCCCATTCCTATCCCTATAGCATCCACGACATAAAAGAATTTTCTGTCAGTTTTTTCTTTCAATTTGCCGTCCCTATCACAGCACAAGAAGATACGATTAAGGTCAAGTATCATACGGCAAATAGTCTCATTACCCGGCCATGCGCCCGCAGCTATTTCCTGCCCGGACAGCTTACAGTGTAACCACTTTGCCAAATCTACATCCTTAGACAGTTCACCAGTAGTCTTGGAATGCTTGTCATGGTTCTTTTTCAATAATCCCAATATTGCAACCGCCGGCTTGCCAAGAGTTTTCCATGTATGTGCAATAATATTCTCTCTCACCCAATTATATGAACGCAGAAGAAAGACATTTCCGGTCTTTATTTCCGGCATTTCATCACCGCCCATATTTATACTGCCCATAGCAAAGTGCGGCAGGTAGTTTTTATCCGTATTAATGCCTACAAGATTTTTCAAGCAACACGTTATACCGGCTTTACGATGAGTCTTAAATTTTGGGACTGATATAACAACATCTGCGTTCAATATATCCTTTGATACAGAATACTCGTGTACTTTATTATTGTGATGATGATTTGTACTCTTAATATCATATCCGGCTCCATGAAATATCGCCTTTGAGTACTTTTTATCGGCAAGCTGGCTTTCAGTCCCTAGCGCAACAATTTGAGATTCCGGATTAACATCATTTGTCTTTACATCATCAGTCCAAATGCCATTGGCAGTAGTTACTTTCAGCGCTCTAAAGTCCCGCAACTCAACATTTACTTCTCTTAAACGCAGGATATCTATCATGGATTTAAACCCGTTACGGGAAATAATCTCATCGAAATCCGCCTCTGCACTGCATGCATCACCTACAATAATTTTGCCTTCACCTTTGAGCGCTTTCCAAACATAATCAATTATGGGGCGTATCACTGACGGGTGTGTAGTTGTATATTCCTGAAGTGATTTATCAGCAGTATGTAAAACCAGATTAGGCTTTATTACAACGGTATTTCCCGGTTGAATGATATCAGAAAAGGGAGACCAATCCTTTGTGTTAATGTGGTTTACATCCATCTCTAAATCCAAAAGGCACTGTCGTACAGCCTTATAAACTAAATTTGGTTCTTCGGGATCAAATGGGGGAATCTGAGGATACCCCGCCAAATTATTATGTCTTATTGCTAAACAGTGATTATACATTACTGTTATGTCCTTTTGAATCCCCAATATCGAAATTAATCCGTTCATCTTCAACAACAAGCGGACGATTCATTAACCGCACATTTGCCTTTATAACGTACTCTCCAAGTAATCCTATGAAAAAGAGTTGTAGGGATCCTATAAAAAAAACACCAATCAACAGCGGAGCGGTACCAGCGGGAAACATATCCCAGAAAAGCAGCTTGAGAACAAGATATACTATTCCTATAATTATACAAAAAAAGGATATAATGGCGCCAAATACAGTTGCAAAACGCAGTCCAATGGTTGACGCATTGGTATAACGTGTTATAGCCAAATCAATCAGAGACCAAAGATGGTGCTTGCTTTTCCCTGAACCACGTCTTACATGTATATAGGGAAGCGTGACTATACCAAACCCGCAAGTTGAAATGATGTTCATAAAAGATACAACGGGGTCATTTATCTGCCTGCATATATCAAGAAACTTCCTATCATAAAGTCCGCTCCCCGTAAAATTCCTTAATATTTCTGTATCGCTGAATTTATTCGACATTGCGTAGAATAGCTGCCTTATTCCCCACATACTTTTTCTTTCTTTACTTTCACTCTTGACCAAACAGACTATCTTTGCCCCCATTTCCCATTTTTCTATCATTTTCGGGATTGTATCAAGCGGAACCTGAAAATCGCTGGGAATACTGATAGTGCAATCCCCTTCACTTTGTATCAGCCCATAATAACCGGATGTCTTTGGAAAATTTCTGGCATTGAAAATAACTCTTACTTGAGAGTATTTACCGCAAAGTTCACGCAATAATGCACGAGTATTGTCAGTTGAGTGATTGTCAATAAACTGAATGAAATAGTTGTATTGCGGCAATTGACTATCAAACAGTTTGATTATATTTTCGGTAAGCTTTGTGACATTGCCTTCTTCGTTATAGCATGGAATGCTGAGGCTGATTGTTTTTTTTTGCCGCATCATCTATCTTTTTTTCCCAGTGTTATGATAGTAATACCGGTTAGCAAAACAAGCTGTATTCCCATACTGATAATGAGGCAGTACAACGAACCTGCCATACCAAAACAGGTAACCAAAGGACGGAGCAACAACGTACAAAATACGGCGCCAATAAGATTAGCGATCAGCATTTTATTTCTTTTTTGGAAGGCTATCAACGCTGAATTAAAGAAGTTCACTAGAGTCAAAATCGAAGATACAATAATAACAGGCGGCAATAAAAAAGAGTAGAGGAGTATTTCTTTGCCGAATAACAGTCCCAACCCCATATTCCCCAATAAAAATCCGGCAATTAGTAATACTATGCTAAGCACTGCGATACGGCAGACAATCTGTAGCATGTTTTTTTTTAAATGACCGTATTCCCGATTTGAATAGAGCGCGCTCATTTGAGGCATAAAAACAGTCCAAATAGCTCCTGTCAAGACCAACATAACAACAATAAGTATAGTGACAGAAGAATAATATCCTAATTCTTCACCTGAATACATATCCTTAACAATATTACGGGTAATGAACGTCATATACGGATATACCAGCGAAAAGAACATTAAAGGAAACGAGACCCTAAGAATATGTAGAATATCCTGAAGTGAAATACTGCGTGTAAATCCCTTGTTATGCATAATTACCGGCATATCATAGAACAATAAAACGAGTAGGTAAGCCGTCGCCATGGCGCCGATGCCCCAAATCAGATTTTTTAAAAAAAGCGCAATACAAAAAAAAATGATGGGAATAAGTCCCTTCAGAATATTTGATAAAGCGATAGCGTCATACCGGTTTAATTTTTGCATAATACCGGCAAAAACATCTGATGCGGATTCCATTCCTTTAAAACACATCATAGCAATACAACAAAGCAGAATATAGTTTGAAAACCGCACAAAAATTAAAGCAACAATAAACAACAGCCATGATAATAAATTGGATGTTATTCTCGCAGCAATATAGGTGCCGTCGGTATGCCGATGGGAAACGTCACTTATTTGATAACCGCGCACACCAAAGGAAGATATTACAGCAAAAATATTTGTAAAGGAAATAGCTAAAGAATAAACTCCCGCTTCAGTAAAATCTGAAAAACGTACTACCAGAATTGTCGAAACCCATTGGAAAAAAAAATAAACAAAGACACCTATAGTATTAAAAATACTGTTTTTTGCAAGATTGTTTTCGTTCAATGGGTTATCGCTAGGTATCTACTATATTACACATCTGAATTTTCTGTACTACTCTTTTGTCAATTTTAAGGTTTTCTTTATTGGCTTGCCATGCATAAATATAACAAAATAACGATCTAGGCAGCACACGATACAGAAATTTCCCAATTCTAAAAACAAGACCTGTTGAAGCTGTTTGTTTTTGATAATCTTTCCACGGTGATTTCGCAAGATAGTGGTCGAATAATTTCGCATCCGGGTGAATACTGTTCTTATGCCATGGCCGCTCGGATAGAAAAAGATATTCATGTCGTATTCTGGTATCAGCTTTCATTTCTTCCAACTCCTGGAGAAAATACAACTTCGATTGCAGAGTACTTTTTAATAAAATAGGTAACGGCAAAAAACTGTACGGTGTAGGCGTGTTAAATTTTTGCGGTAAAGGTTGAATCTTTCTACGAAGAGCAATATTTAATAAACTTTGATCCGCATGAAATACTAATGCAGTATTTTCTAAAGACGTTGTGAGCAGCTCTTGAATGTTTTCATTTTTCCATTTTTCAGTATCAAAAAGAATTAATCCTGCGTTAAAATATGGAATTTCCATGGACAATTCTATCTGTTGCGGCAGATGTACAAAGAGCGTGTTTAATGCCACCATGCCAATGATATTTCCATTCATATCATAATCAATTAGTTCAGATATATCACCTACGATAATTGTATCACTGTCAATGTAGAGAATACGCTTTACGTCTTGTGGAAGTGCATTAATCGCAAACAATTTAAGGTATGTTGAATAGGAGCCGCGATACGTTGATATATTTAAGTTTTCGAGCAGTGTTACTGCAAACCCCATATCCAGAAAAACAATCCGTACATGGTTTTCTTCCACGATTTGTTGAATCTTAGCCCGGTTTTTTGGAGAAACACCATCATCAATATAATAAATAGTGATTAAAATGTCATCACGACAATTATTTTTTAAGAGCGATAAGATTGAGACACCGGCAAAGGGTGCATATTCATCAGACGATTGATACAAGACATTCAGGGTTTTATCAGCCATAGTATTCCTCTATTATCAAGCGTTTTTTCTATTTTCAAATAATCCGTTTAATTTGAAAAAATTATATGTTTCAATTACGTACGCATGGGGGGGGGGGGGGGGGGGGGGCAGTGCAACTCCCATCCCCTTCTTAAAAATATTTTTTTGGTTCCCTCCCATAATAAATTAATATATTCAATTTTTCATTTAATAGTATCTGTTCGTTTTCATTATATTGTTTTTTACAAATAAAAGTTACTTCATTTTTTTCTAGATTTAATTTTTT
>BNUX01000071.1 GCA_025997675.1 Spirochaetia bacterium
CCCCCGGATCCAGTCGAAGATACCCCAGGCCTTATCTTTAATAAAAACCAACTCCGTACTGCTGAATTGCATAACCCCCTCGGCTATATACCAGGGGGAACGCCGGGAGTACCGGAAGGCGGTTTTTTCCGCCCGCCAGGGTGAACAGGTCACGATGGACTCCGCATCCGGGGGCGGGGACAGCACCACCTCCCCCCGCAGGCTCCGGCGCCGGCCAAACCGGGGGATATCCACCTTGATAATCCGGCTGCCCCCGGGCATGGCGGAAAAATCAATGGCAAACTTCTTCCGCTGAATCCAGGCCGAGCCGGTTTCACTATTCGGGGGCAGATCAAAAATCCCCAGGGGAAAGGGGATCATGAAGGGCTGAGTGGACCGCTTTTTAGCCTTCAGGGATACCACGGATATGCTGATATACCCCAGACACCCGCCGTCCAGAACTTCAAAGACCAAGAGGTGGGTAGGGGAAAAAATGATATACCGTTCCGATTCGGTGATGCGCTGGTAGGGAGGTCCCAACAGATTTTTGTCGTACTCGAAAAGAGGAGAGCGTGCCCAGCCGAAATTCACCGGCTTGCCGGATTCGTCCACAATGGGCCGGAAAGTATCTATTTCAAGGGGGGCCATGTGGGTTATTATAGCACAAAGGAGGGGCCGATGGAATATACGGGGATGAAAGCGCTGGTGATGGGCCTGGGCCTCCACGGAGGGGGCCTGGAATCCGCCCGGTATCTGGCTGGGCACGGGGCGGAACTTACCGTAACGGATCTGCGGGATGAAAAAACCCTGGCCCCTTCTATAGAAAAGCTCAAGGCCGCCGGTATCTCCGCCCGTTATGTTTTAGGCCGCCATTATATAGAAGATTTTGAAAACGCCGGCATGGTGATTAAAAACCCCGGCGTCCGGCCCGACTCCCCCTACCTTCAGGCGGCAAAGCGGGTGGAAACGGATATCTCCCTTTTCCTGGCCGCCTCCCCCGCCCGCCTCATCGCCGTTACCGGTTCCAAGGGCAAGTCCAGCACATCCTCGGCCATCCACTGGGTCCTGGACAAGGCCCGGCAGGGGGGCTTGCTAAGCGGCAAGGCGTACCTGGGGGGAAATATTACCGTTTCGCCCCTCACTTTTCTGGATGCCCTGAGCCCGGAGGATGACGTGGTGTTGGAGCTGTCCAGTTGGCAGTTGGGGGACCTTCGGGAGAGGTGCCTTTTGAAACCACGGGCGGCGGTGATTACCGCCATCATGCCGGACCACCTGGACCGGTATGGTACGATGGACGCCTATGTGGCGGATAAGCGGGTCATCTACCAGGGTCAGGACAGCGGGGACCTTACGGTGGCGGGGGATGATAGCTGGGGACGGAGCTTCCGTGCCGAAACTCCGGGGCGTCCCCTGGTCTACGCTGAAGCGCCTTTGCCGGAGGGAGTAGCCGGGGGCTGGGTGGAGGGCTCTTCCGGATCGGGGCTGGCACGGATTTACGGGGAAATTGTCGAACTGGTCCCGGCAAAACTTTTAGTTCCCGGTTATCACCAGAAAAAGAACCTCCTCGCCGCCGCCCTGGCCCTCCTGGATCTGGGCTTGCCGGCGGGATTTATCCGGGAGAGCCTGGGGATCTTCCCCGGCATAGAGCACCGGCTGGAATTTTTCCACGAAAACCGGGGAGTCAGGATCTACAACGATACTGCCGCTACTATCCCCGAAGCGGCAGCCGCTGCGGTGGAAGCATTTGATCAGCCGGTAGTGCTGGTAACCGGGGGTACCGACAAGAACCTGGACTTTAGCCCGCTGGTGGCGGCGGCCCCTAAGGCCAAGGCGATCATCCTTTTGGCGGGAACCGGCAGCGACAAACTTACCGGCCTTCTCACCGGGGCGGGGATCCGGTATCAGGGGCCCTTTGACCAGGTGGACGCGGCGGTCAGGGCGGCGCTGGATACCGCAAAGCCGGGGGATACGGTGGTTCTTTCGCCGGGGTGCGCCAGCTTCGGGATGTTTCTGAACGAATTTGACCGGGGGCGGAAGTGGAAGGAAGCGGTGTTACGAGAGATCAATGTATCATGGCAAGTTCGTCGGTAATTGCTTTTTCTACAAATCTATTTATCGAAAGCTTTAATTTCCGTGCAGTAATAGCCGCCTCTTTATGTAATTCCGGCGGCAACCGTACATTAAATTTCCCCGAATAGGGCTTTTCCGGCTCCGCCCCCTCTTCTTTGCACCATGCAAGATAGTCTTCAATCGAATCCTTAAAGGCCCGCTCAATTTCTTCTACCGTGGTTCCCTGAAAGGTTATAACATCACGGGTATTAACAATATCCCCATGAAACAGCTTCGCATCCGCGTCATATTCGACGGTTCCTAAATATCCTTCATACTCCATCATACTGCACCCCCGCATTTTCAAGAAATCTTCTTACGGAATTCACCGCCCCTTTATCGGTTGTTTTTTCAGGATGGGGTCGATGAAAAACAGCCCGGACACCATTCAGCTTTATCCTCACCCTCAAATAGTACTATATAGTGATACCATTGTCAAACGCCCCCTGAGTCCGCCCCATCCGCCCCCCCCTGTAGGGCATGCCCGTCAACTTGTAGGGCATGCCCGTCAACTTGTAGGGCATGCCCGTTAACTTGTAGGGCATGTCCTACAACGGAGATCCCCCCGGTTTATCCGTGGGGGGAGCGGTATTACGGGCCTCACCCTGCTCTTCCAACAGCCGGTCAATGTAGCCCTTGAGGTACTTCCGGCTATCGGGGCTCAGGGATTTGTAGATATCCACGATTTTATGGGTATAGGGGTCGGCATTATCACCAAAAACCGGCCCCTCACCGGAACTTAGCCAACCTTCATTAATCGACCATTCCCGGCAAATACCGGCAATAGTCCGCTCGGTAAGATTGATACGGTTTGTTTCAAGATTGCCGATGTTGGATGTTGAAACCTTAAGCTTACGGGCGAATTCTTCCTGGGTAAGCTTGAGAATATCCTTCCGCAGATGCCGCATACGCTCATTGATGGTCATTATCGATAAATCTTTCCTATTCACTAACAATAGTAGAAGGAAAATTACCTGTCAATCACAAAAATATCATCAAAATACTTGACAATGATATTCTTATATGATAATTTATCACTTACTAACAAAGGGGGGCGAAATGCTCGAAAATGTGGAAGCCAAAGAAATACGGGACGCATGTGTAGCATTATCCCCGCCAAACAAGCAACGTGCCTATGAGGTTGCCTGTGCGCTTAAATTCGCGGAAGACAGGACGGTTACGGCTGCCGGTGCAAGCCGTACCGGAGACGGCGATGGAGGCAGAGGTAAGCCCAAACGGGACTGAATAAAGGCTTTAACGTCCGGGTCAAATGCAAGGGCTTTACGGTGTCTGTATAGTACCTTTGCCCGGCATTCCGGCGTAGCAATAGATTTACCTATAGGAGGGTAAAATGAAGAAAAGAGTTTTGATTGGGGGAATGCTCGCTCTGGTGCTGGCATTCGGGATGGTGACCGGTTGTTCAACCTTTGCAACGGTACCGGCATCCGGTGGAGCAGAGTATGAGATTCTTGGTTATCTTGGGTCATCATATGGATCACATGATGAAGCATTTACCGCAGCAAAGCAACAATATCCTGAGGCTCAGGGTGTCGTCATAGTTACCGGTAAAGCGGATAACAACCTGATTCCCCAAAAACTTGTTTACGGCTTTTATGCGATAAAATTCGTAAAAGGTGCGGCGGCGAAGAAAGGGCTGTTTGGTTTATTTTAATCTTTAAGTGTTTAATTCCCCGCCCCATTGCCATGAACGGATTGTGGCGGGGTTTTAGCAGCGGAGGCGGTAACGGTTCCACCCAGTGACCGATTTACGAAAATTGCTGGCCGCTAATATGAAGTTTCACCGGGATAGGCTTGGCTTCTCCCAGGGAAAATTAGCCAAAAAAGCGGATACGACGGCCAATTATATCGCCTCCATTGAAGCTTGCCGCCGGTTTCCCTCGGTGGAAGTCCTTGAAAAGATTGCGGATGCCCTGAATGTTGACACCCCGGAACTTTTTTTAATAGAACCCGTGCATATTAACTCCATAAATCGTCTGGAAGAGGAAATGGCAGGGGAAATCCCCCGGATTATTGCCGATTATCTGGCAAAAAAGTTTACTGCCTATTTACTTGACTAACTCAACCACCCGACAACCCCAGCCCGGCTAACGATTAACCAGCTCAGGGAACGATTCCCCAGCTCAAGGAACGATTCCCCAGCACGGGGAACGATTCCCCAGCTCAGGGAACGATTCCCCAGCTCAGGGAACGATTCCCCAGCTCAGGGAACGATTCCCCAGCTCAGGGAACGATTCCCCAGCTCAAGGAACGATTCCCCAGCTCAGGGAACGATTCCCCAGCTCAGGCGCGTGTTGCCCATGCGCCCCTTTTGTGGTAGGATTGGAGGTATGGGGGCACATAAAATGGAATTAGGGTATACCTATTGGAAAGATGATGGCTGGTATGTTGGCTATCTTGATGAATATCCCGATTATACCACCCAGGGTGAAACGATTAAAGAATTTGAGGCAATGCTGCATTCATTGTATGAAGATATAAAGACCTTTGATTTCTCCTTTATCCGGCAGCATGGAACGTTAGCGATTGCATGAAAAGAAACGATCTGATAAAAAGATGACCGAAGAAGAAGCAAACGCTTTGGACCGGATAAGTGCGGACTATATTATGACCCGTGCGATGGCAACCAATAAAATGCCGCTGCAAATTCTTAGTGAAATGGTCCATGACCAAATTATACACAATAGCGGGGTTCCCGCACATGGTTAATTGATATCCTGTAGGTGGGGACCGACGGGAGCCAGAGGCCGTGGTCGGCATTCGTGCCGTCCCTTTCTGTTTTTATTCCGTAAGCGCCATTTCACGCCGTACCATGCCGCTGATAATCTCCGTAGGAGATTGCTTGGTAGCCAGCATCTTCGACGTTAAGTACTGCGCAGATAACTGGTCAAGAAGGACCATCATATTACGGTGCTTTATAAACGGCCCTTGGACAGAAGGGTCTGCCTCGGGGGTGGTTTCCGTTAAAAGTTTATCAAGTTCGTATGCTTCTTCTTCGGTCATATCAGACATATCCGTTGTTTTCCTCCACATAATGGTAAAAATCTTTCCTGCATCTCATGGCATGAAAGACATTGTAGCTTCCATCTTTTCTTATATTATACATTACTTCGAGTAAATTGCTATTCCGATCAAACCCAATAAGCAAATATTTGTTGGCATATTTGGGCATTAAGCCATCAAACAAAACCATTGACATAGCACAGAGAATGTCTTCCTTCAGAATGTGGTGGTCAAATGCCGACTGGTTAAACTCAATGGTCATATCCTAAATATACGCCTCTTTAAGCATTTTGGAAAGTCTCAGGGGAAACCTAGAAACGCAGCTCGGCGGCCCCCACCGGGCGGATACGGAGCGGGGTGACCGCCCCGGCGCCGAAAACCCCCTCCATTCGCGCCGTGTAGGCATCCAGGCAGTCCAGGGGGATATAGGCCTGGATGGCGCCCGCAAATCCCCCGCCGTGGACCCGGCAGGCCCCCACAATACCTGCGGTTTCGATAAAGTCCCGGCTTATCGCCAATGCCAGGGTAATCCCCTGTTCTCCGGGGTTTTTGGGGGAGTAGATATTCTGTAAAAGCTCCCAGGAGGAGTCCCCGGACTTTCCGACCAGACCAAGGTAGTCAAAGATGGCCCCCTGCCTGGCCTTTCCCGTGGCGGCGTTGGCCCGCTCCAGGGCTGCCAGCATGGCATCCACCCGGTCGTTTTCCGCAAAAAAGTGTATGGCCCGCAGCAGCGCCCGGTCTCCGGCGGCCCTCCGTATTTCGGCGGCATGGGCCGGAACATCCTTGGGGTCCACCTCCCGGAGGACGGACTTGCCGAAAAAGGCCGCCACCGCTTTCATTTCTGCGGGAATGCCGGCGTAATCCTCCGTCAGGTCCGCATGGCTCCCGTGGGTATCCACCACACAGAGGGCATATCCTGCGGCTGCTAAATCGAAGTTTATCTGCCGTACCCGTGGATGGGCGCTGTCCTCAAAATCAATTGCCACCGCTCCCCCGGAGGCGCAGGCGACCTGGTCCATCAGGCCGCAGGGCTTCCCAAAGTAGGTGTTCTCCGCAATCTGTCCAATCTGGGCCAATTCCAGGGCGGAACGGGCGCCCCCATCGTAGAGGCTGTCGAAGATACGCCCAAAGAGGACCTCCACCGCCGCCGATGAGGAGAGCCCCGAGCCGGGCAGCACCGTGGACGCCGCATTGGCGCTAAAGCCCCCCACAGCCACCCCGCGGCGGGCCAATTCCGCCGCGACACCCCGGATCAAGGCCTCGGTGGTCCCCCGTTCCCCGCTCTTACTTTCCAGGTCCGTCAGATTCACCGACACATCGGGATAGCCTGCGGACCGGAAAAAGACCTGCATATCCTGCCGGGCCGCCGCCACGGCCACCGCATCCAGTTGTATGGAGGCGGCGAGAACCTTGCCCCGGTTATGGTCCGTATGGTTGCCCCCCAACTCGGTACGGCCGGCGGCGGTAAACACCCGGAGCGGCCCCCGGGTTTCGGGAAAGGCCCCTGGGTCCAGCAGCCCATTGATAAGACCGGCATAGCGGCGCCCTGCGGTTTCAGCCTTCCCCGGACCATAGAGATCCTCAAAAATGGGTACAGCCTTTGCGGATTGAATAGCTTCGAGCAGCACCTTTGCGGTCATATTAGCGTCCCTGGAACTGCACAAAACGGCCGGTGAGCTCCCTGATCTTGGGTTGGTCATCAATTGTCTCATTCATTCTGACATATATATAGGGAATCTCCCCGTTGAAATTGACCTTAAAGGTTTCATTCCCGTATTCGATAAATTCGCCGTACCGGCGGTCTTCCGTGAATACCAGATAGAACCGCCTATCCGCCGGATTTTCCCGAAAGGTCAGGGTATGCTCATCCACATCGTCAAAACAGATTTTAAGCGTCCGGGGAATGCCGGAAGATTCCGGAATAAGCACCCCCCCGGTATCCTTTGGGATTATGATTTTTTCCCGGGTGTTGATTTCCTGAATCCGCCCCTCGCCATCTATTATTTCGATATCGTACTGCATGCCCTTATTGCGCTCAATGGTAATGGCGGATGAAATAAAATATTGGAGATCCCCCAGTTCATAGGCGCTTTTGCCAATCAGTTCTAAAAGGTCCCGGGTAACCGGCCGTACGGGGAATTCCGGCGGCGGAGGCGGCGCGGGCTGGGCTTCCCGGGGAGGGAGTGCTTGTCGTACTACCGGCGGCGAGGGAGGCGGGAAGTCCTTTTTGCCCCCCGCAAAAACACCGGCGGGAAAAATCCCCAGGACTAAGAATAGGACGGCGCATATATACTTCATCTGAATTCCGGTTATCCCCTTAAGATTATCGGAAATTTTGTTGAGCAATTGAGAGTAAATATCCGTACATGGGCTTGACGTTGATAGCAAGGGGTACAATACTTTAACGAGTACCCTGTGAAACCATTTTTGTTTGTAATAATCCTAAGCCTCGCCCTATCCTCCGCCCTCCCGGCTCAGAGTCGGGATGTTTCCGACGCCCTTGCCCAGATGGAGAGTGCCCTTTCTCAAATTGATGCTGATATATCTTCCCAGGACGCTTATTTTTTGGGCCGGGCAGTGGCGGCGAATATTCTTGCCCGATACCGGATCTACACCCAAAAACCCGCCGCCACCGGGTATCTGAATCAAATCTGCGCCGCCATAACGATCAATTCTCCTGTGCCGGTTATTTACAACGGCTATCATGTGGCGATCCTTGATTCCCCGGACATGGACGCCTTTGCCACCCCCGGGGGCCATATTTTTGTGTGCCGGGGATTACTGGAAGCGCTTCCAAACGAGGATGCTTTGGCGGCGGTTCTGGCCCATGGAATTGCCACTATCCAGCTTAGGCAGAGCATTGAAATCATCAAAGATATGCGGCTTACCCAGGATCTTTCCAATGTTGCGGACCAGGCCGCCCGTATCGCCGGTTTGAACGAAAAGAAAATGGGCTTTGAAAATTCTGTCAGGGAAATGGTTAACACCCTGGTTGTAAACGGCTACTCCCGGAAGCAGGTATTTGAGGCGGATATCTATGCCCTCAAGCTCTTGGCCATTGCCGGCTATTCCCCCTCAAGCCTGGTTGATGTTTTGACGCTCTTCCAGCAAAGAGGAAATGCCGGAAGCTCCAACGGCACCCACCCGCAGCCGGCTCTGCGTATCGCCAATATTCAGCGGGAACTTACGCTGCACCCGGTTCAGGATACCCGTTCCTTCCGGGCCTCCCGGTTTGCGCTTTCTTTACGCTAAATTGCAGATTGTTCGTTTGCTGCGCATGTCTAATCCCATTTGTTCCTCCTCGATGGGATGGAGTCAGTGTAATTTGGGCTAGATTTTTAGTTTTGAGGCAATGCGATATCCGCATTGACATCCCCCGCAAAAGCTTCTATAAAATAATAAAGAATTTATTATAGTAAGAAGCTTATATTTATGAATGGAACCAATGTATTTCAAGGGGAACTGGACCCGGAAATTGCTTCCCTATTAGATACTGCCGGAGGCGATGCTGAAGCCGGTGCGGGGAAGGCGGCGCCGCATGATGAGGTTGAACTCGGCGGTAGTTTTTCTGAGGTAACGAAAAAGTTTGAAGATACGCCCCATGCTGCCTTCAGCGATCCCGCTTATTATAAAACCGCCCTTTCCGACGAGGGGGACATTGCCCAACGGTTCCACGGGCTCCTCCAAAAGTTCCTTAAAGCCACGGATCCCGCCGACCGGGGGGTTTTCCGGCAGCAGATCATCACGGTTTACTGGGATTTTTTGCTGAGTGTGGTAAAGAAAGCCCCGGGAACGCTGCCGGACTCGAAGAAATTCCTGCTCCGGTTTGGTATTGTGCACCCTGCCCTGCTCAATCCCGAGGAAAAGGAGCTTTTTTCCAAGGTTGTGGTGGACAAGGAGTATCCCGAGCCGGTGTATTACCTGGATGAGTGGTTCAAGGCGATAGGAACCGGCAAAATTCGGACTTCCACCACCGACGAGGTACAGATTAGCAAGGCAAACGCCACGGGGAAGATGAAGCAGCTGCTGGATAAGGCCGTGGGGAAGCGGGACGGCGCCAAGGGCCTCCTCAAGGGCAAGGATGATGAGCGGATGAAGCTGGAGGCGAGCCTCAAAGAACGGGTCGCCCGCTTAACCGAGCACCGTCCGGTGGACGAACTGCCGGAAATCCATTCCCTGTTTACCGAGGCTCAGAAAAAGACCTTTACCGAGATCCAGGAAGTGCTGCGGCAGCTGTTCAAAGCGGACCATGATCTGGAGCTCTTTTTAAAGGAGTATAACCAAGCGGTAGAGGATGTCCACCTCCTGACCGAAAAGGTTGCCGCCGAGGGGGGCAATGCCGAAGCCGATGCCCAGGCGGTGGATACCGAGTTCGGTACCGTACGGCAGATATCCAAGATGACCATTGGCCGTCAGGGGAACCATTTCCCCATCCTGACCCATGAGTACTTCCACTGTATGCCCCAGGACGTGGCTACCCGGGAAAACATTATCACCCAGCTAAAATGGGTGGAAAGCATTGACCCCGAGGCGTTTTGCCGGGTCTACCGGAACAAGATGAACCGCATTGTCCCCTATGTAATCCTCGTCCCCGGCTATGGGGATACCGGGGTCTGCTGGGAACCCTTCGACCGCTATAACCGGGCAACCAGCCGGGGCCGGATTGCGGTGCCCATGTACTCAAAAAGTTTGCCCCTGGCCCTCTTGGCTGCGGTGGGGGATCTGCGCTGGCAGACCGCCAAGGAGAAGGCGGCATTCTATTGGATGGAAGAAGGGCTTACCGGCAACTATTACCAGTGGGTTGCGGCCCAGAAGTTAAAGGGTGATTTAAAACAATTCTTTATCAACGATTATATACTCTGGATGACCAAGGAAAGCGAGGGTACCCAGAAGCTGGATAAGGAAGTCCGGGGTATCTTCTGGCGGTACATGCCCTTTGCCCAGGATATCAAGGAAAAACTCAAGACCCGCAGTTATGCCTACCAGGAACTGTACCAGCGGGATCTGAACCGCGCCAAGTCGGATCTGTAATTTTATCGCCGTTTCCGGGTGTTTAAAATAGGATCAAAGTATTTCTGCACGTCCACTTTTTTCATGAACAGCCTCAACAGAGCCTGGTACACTAAAAAAGAAACCACCAGGGCAACCAGGAAAATAAGCGCCAGGCACCAAATGACGGAATCCGCCGGCAGCCGGGGGGAGAGCAGTACGGCGTAGAGCAGATAGAATACCAAAAAGCTGATAAGGGTCAACACAATATTCGCAAGAGTGGCGGCCAGGATAAATAACAGGGTATTCGTTTTTCTATTCACCGGGTCTCCTTGGGGAAGAGGAGTATCGACAGGAACAGGAGGATGCCGCAGATTACCACACCGGAATCGGCGATGTTGAAGGTGGGCCACCGGTCGAATCCCAGAAGGCCGAAAAACTTGACGCTGACAAAGTCCACCACCCCGTCGGGCCGGAAGATACGGTCAATAATATTGCCGATGCCGCCGCCGATGATCCCCGCAAATGCCCAGCGCTGAACGCCGGTCAGTTCATCGGTCCTGAAATAGTACCAACACAGAAAGCCCAGCACCAGGAGGGGCAGGATGATAAACAGAAGAGGCCGCAGGGAATCAGGCAGGGTGTGCCCCAGACTAAAGGCGATGGCCTTGTTCCGCACGTGGATAATCCAGAGCAGGTCGTTGTTGAACACGTCCTTGATAAATACCCCGCCGTTCCCGTTTTGAAGGGGCCAGTTTTTTACAATAAAGCTCTTGACCAGTTGGTCCGCCAGAATGATAAGGCCGGCCAATAAAAAAGGCCGCCACTTGGTTTTATCCATATTTCTCATTTTTCTTCCCCTATAAGCCGGTAGGAGCATCAATAAACTCCACATCCAGATTCAGTTGGGCGGCGCAGTGTTCCATAACCCGCCGGACCCCCCATACCTCGGTGGAATAATGCCCCCCGGCAATCATGTTAAGATGCCCTTCCAGGGCCTGGTGATAGACCTGGTGGGACATTTCCCCGGTTACATACAAATCAATACCCTCATCCAATGCCTGGAGGGCCTCGTCGGCGGCGCCCCCGGAGATCACCGCGCAGGAGCGGCTTTCCCGTTTACCGAAGGGGTACACTCCCATTGGCGGCCGGTCCTTAAACGTGATCCGCTTAAGCGCCTCTTCTATGGTAAGGGGCTTGGAAAGGGCGCCCTTATACCCGATTTTCCGGCCATGATATTCGCCAAAGGGTTCAGGCAGCTCAATCCCCAGCAGTTCCGCCAAAGCGGCGTTGTTGCCCAAAGCCGGGTGCTGGTCCAGGGGCAGGTGAACGGCGTAGAGGGCCAGGTTGTGATCCAGCAGAAACCGGACCCGTTCCCGGTGGCCCCCGGTAATGCGCAGGGGCTTACCCCAGAACAGGCCGTGGTGTACAAAGAGCATCCCCGCCCCGCCGGCTGCGGCCCCTTGTAAGGTTTCCATACAGGCATCCACCGCAAAGGCAATTTTGGTAATCTCCGCCCCGTCATTGTCCACCTGGATACCGTTCAGGGAGGAGTCCATAGGGACAAACCCCTCAAGGTCCAGGAGGCTTCTAAAATAGGCGTCCAAAGTGGGGGAATTCATAGGCCTAGTATATACTCGGTGCTTGTCAAATTCCAAGCCCTGTTGGTATCAACAGAGATAGTGCGATCCAGAACCGTGCGTGTAAGCGGTCTTTGACCACCGGTATCCAGGGCGGCGGCAAAATTGATTATCAGGGAGGCGGTTCCACCGATGTAGTCTTCACGAGCCCAGACCGGGGCCATATCCCCTGAAAAGAGCAGGCTGAGGAGGGGGTATTTTTCCGGGACGTCCGAATAGTCCAGGGGGCCTGCGCCGGGAACCATTGCCAGCGCCGCAGGGCTGGTCCCCCTTTGGAAACTTTCCCGGATGCTCATATACCGGTTTTCCCGGCGCCCCGCATATAAGGCCCGGTCGGAGAGGATGTAAAAGGCGGGAACCTCCGGCAGGGGAAGGTTTTCAATGCCCTTGACCTTTCTCGGCCCCAGATTAGCAATCCGGTTGCCAAGGTCCGCCCGGAAAAACCGCCACCACCCCGCTTCTTCCCGTGATATCCCCAGGGGCTTCACCGGTTCCTGTCCCAAAGCGGACAGGATGGGGCATTCCAGGCCGATAATCCCCTGTACGGCGGGGTAGGCGGCGGCGAATCCCGGGCTTGCCGCAAGGCTAACCGCCGCAGCCCCCCCGGCGCCAAAGCCGGCGATAAAAACATGGTCCCGGTCCGTATCTTCGGTCAGAAGATTTTCGGTACCGCTTTTAATACATCTTAGCAGGAATATCAGGTCCTGTTTCCGTTCTTCCTCCAGGGCACGGCCCAGCTTATTTGCCGCCACCCTCCCGGTCCCCTGAAAAATGACCTCCAGGAGCCTAATACTCCGGACCGGAGAAAGGGGCAGCTTTTTCCCCCTATCCCCTATTGCCGGGGAGTCGATACCCTTCCGGGAGTAGGTCAGTACCGTAAAGCCCCTTCGGGAGAGTTCCCCGCAGAGCCCGTCCACCGTCATCAGAGAGCCCATCGCCGGGGGGATAAGAACCAACAATGCGCGCGGTTCCGCATCAGGTTCGTAGATGCGCAGGAACAGGTTAGTATTCCGGTTCGTGTCCCGGACAACACCGGTACGCACCCCGGCATCAGCCATGCGCGGGTCAAGGGAAGGGACAAAATAAATCGCCAGGGCGGTGACCGCGATGAGCAGGCCCAACAAGAGTCCCGTAGAGAAGTATCCCCGGTCCCGGAAATCATCGTTTTTAAGGTGTCTGAAAAGGGCGCTCAGGGCGGGAAGGTTCGCGATATTCAGGATAATCACATACACGATCAGGGGGAGACATTCGGGGCGGATGCCGTAGGCGGGAAAAAGGCCGGCGGCTGCCCCCAGGGCAAGCAGGGGGAGTATCGCCAGACCGTCCATTGACCACAGCCCCTTGATAAACGGCCTGATAAGGGGGAGGAGCAGAAAAAGGGCGATAAGCAGTTCCAGAATGCCAAGTTCCCACATATCAGAAAACTATACCCCGAATTCGGTATAACCCACAAGCGGACTTACTACCTTGCGTGAATTCCGCATAATACGGTAAAATAGCAGGGAATTGTTAAAGGGGTAGCTATGGCTCCGGTGCGGGAATTAGCCGTTGATGAAGCAAAAGTACGGAAGGCCGTTCAATCCGGTATACCCCTGATCATCACCACCTATACCCTTCCCCATGAAGCGGAGCTGTATATAGAACAGGTAATCGCCATCTTCCTCAAACTGGTTCACCGGGAGGAACTGCAGGACTATATTGCCTATTGCGTCCAGGAATTGGCGGTGAATGCGAAGAAGGCAAACACGAAACGGGTTTATTTTCGGGAACGGGGGCTCAATCTCGCCAATCCCCGGGATTATCAGGAGGGAATGCGGTCCTTTAAAGAGGATACCCTCAACAATATTGGCCACTATTTGAAGCTCCAGAAGGAACGGGGCCTCTATATTAAGCTGCTCCTGCGAATCAAAAACAATGTCATCACCATTGAGATCCGGAATAATGTAACCATAAGCGCTGCGGAACTGGTCCGTATCCACCAGAAACTGGACTGGACCAACGATAATCTGGGGGAGGCTATGGGGCAGATGCAGGACGATTCCGAGGGCGCCGGCCTGGGACTGGCAATCCTGGTGCTGATGCTTAAGAAAATCGGCCTTAATGCGAATAGTTTTGCCATCGGCAGTACCGAAACGGAAACCATCGCCCGGATTCGTATCCCCATGGACAGGAGGGTGGTGGAAAACATTGCCGCCCTCTCCGTCACGATTGTGGATAACGTGAATTCCCTGCCCCAGTTCCCGGAAAATATAATCCGGATACAGCAGCTCATCAGGCAGCCCGATGCGGATATGGTCACCATTGCCCGGCAAATTGCTATGGACCCGGCGATTACTGCGGACCTCCTGAAAATCGTCAATTCCGCCCAGTATATGCTTGCCAGAAAGGTGAACAATATCACCGAAGCGGTTAAACTGGTGGGGCTCCAGGGCATCAGGAACCTGCTCTATTCCTATGGGACCCAGAAAATCCTGGGTGAAGACGCCGCCGACAAGAAAGCCCTCTGGGATCATTCCTATAAAACGGCCTTCTACGCCGCTAGCCTCATCAAAAACTTTCAAAAGAAAGGGAATGTTCTGGATGACGCCTATGTTGGGGGTATACTCCACGATATGGGCAAGATCATTTTTGCCACTACCCATCCTGATTTGATGCGCCATATCCGGGACTTCTGCGGCCAAAAATCCCTTCCCCCCACCACCTTTGAGAACCTCTCCGCCGGGATGAACCACGCCGAAATAGGCGCCCTGATTGCCGAAAAGTGGAACTTCCCCCCAGCCCTGATTAACGCCATTCGTTACCACCACGATCCCGCCGCCGCCCCGGCACAGTACCGGACCCTGGTGGACACCGTGTATCTGGCCAATATGTTCTGCGAATACGAGAACGGCAATGTAGGCTTTGATCAGGTCGATCCCGCCGTACTGAAGTGCTTCGGGATTACCACCAAGACCCAGATTGACAGTCTTCTGGCGCGGTTTTCCGAGGGGTTCAGAAAGGAAGCGGAGGGTAAATGAGTCTTTACATGCAACGCTATTTCCTTATATATTACCAGGTATGGTTTCTGTGCAGGAATTAACCGTTGATGAGACAAAAATACGGAATGCCGTTCGCTCGGGCATCCCCTTGACCATCACCACCCATACCCTCCCCCATGAAGTAGAGCTGTACATAGAGCAGGTAATCGCCGCCTTCCTCAAGGAGGTCCATAGGGAAGAACTAAAGGATTACCTGGCGTATTGCGTCCAGGAATTGGCGGTGAACGCGAAGAAGGCAAACACAAAACGGGTTTATTTTAAGGAACGGGGGCTCGATCTCGCCAATCCCCGGGATTATCAGGAGGGAATGCGATCCTTCAAGGAGGATACCCTCAACGATATAGGCCGCTATCTGCAGATA
>BNUX01000072.1 GCA_025997675.1 Spirochaetia bacterium
AAATATTACAGACTATGCTTACATAGAAGTCGTAAGGAGATCTTATGGCTTCTAATGACGAAGAGTATTATGACACCCTCATCGACTTTTTTTGGGATCCTGAATCGGTGGAAATATACCTCAAAGCATCTGTCAAGGCTTACGCCGTCAATAAATACCAAGTGCAATCTTTTATCGGTTGCGCCGAGGAAGTCATTGAATACATAAAACCCGACCCATTGAGCCGGGATTTTGGATTATTCGAGGAAATAAAAATCAGGGTCAGAAAAAGCCTTGGGCTGCTCTATGAGTATCTGGAAAAGGTGCCAGAGTAATTTTTTTTGAGGAAACTGGACTCATAATGGACATATATGAGTCTTCCCTATTTTAGGAGGAATTATGACCGGAATGGTGAATAGACAGATAGCGCCCTCAATTGACATAGACGCCTTGGCTACGAGGATTGCCAAGACCCAGCCGCAGCTTTCAGACCTCAACATAGAGCAGTTGGAACAACTCTGCCGGATTATGACTACCCAGCGGCTTTCTGACGAACTCAAACATGAGGTAGGTATCGCCGGTATTGATTATAGCAAAGAAAAGGCGGTATTCCTCAAATCCATAAGCCCCAATAACAGCCTTTCCACCAAATCAGCCTATAAGACCGGATTAAGAAAATTGGAACGCTATGCTTCACAGAACGAAATTAAGTTATTGGCAACAACCCCGGCGCAGGCTGACCAGTATATTTACTCTTTACGGCAAGAGGGGCGAGCAGCGGCTTCTATCCGGCTTGAAGTGTCTATTGCTTCATCTTTTTTTACCTTTATGTCCAGGCGGCATAAGGCTGTTAGTAATCCGTTCCGTGGGACAAGAGCAAAACCTTCCAATAAAGCGTCCAAAACGACCGTTATACCTACTGATGAAGAAATTAAAGTCATCTTAAACAATGTTCCAGCTTTTGAAAAAGCCGTTATTACCTGTTTGTATTCTCGCGGTTTCCGTATAGGAGCCTTACCGGGAATGACTATCTGGGGAACCAAGTTTAACGCCAGAAGTAAGCAGATAGACATTGCTGGTGAGATACCCCAGGAAGCGGTTCAGGCTATTAAGGATGCTACACTGAACTCTCATAAACCTTTCGCTGATTTCACCAGCAACGCTCTCAAAACAAGGGTGAAGAGGCAAATGGAGCGGCTCTATAAGGCTGGTCTGATTAGAAACCAATATAGCAGCCATGATTTTCGACATTACTACGCCGTGGCTGAATATAAGAAGAACAAAGACATCTACCGGGTGTCAAAACTCTTATTCCATTCCAGCATTGCCATTACAGAACGCTATCTTAAAGGTCTTGGTGTTGTGGAGATTTAAGAATAATTTCCTTGGCGTGTGGCTATTTGAATAATGAGAGGAGGTTTTATGGCTGATAATGACAATTTTGTATTTTTGTTTAGAAAAGAGGTGGAAGCCAAGATTCAGATTTTAGCAGATGTCCATTCAGAATTGATTGCTTTTGGTGATATGGTTAAAGCATTACTTTTGGATCCGGAGGATATGGAAAAAGGAACGCCAGAAGGTATTAAGATTTTTATTCAAAAGATTCAAAATCAGATAGATGATGTTCTAAATAAGTGATTGTTGCTATGAAAAGTGTCAGCATTGATTAGCTTGATGGATTTTTTACCATCTGTATTAGGAATCTGATAAATCCGTCTATTTTTTGCATTGTTATCGTCATAGTTTCTGGTTTTTAAGACATCTGTATCATTTTTAACCGATTGTGGGTTTATACTATTAAATATTCTGTTAAAGTTCATAAATAATCTCCTATGTTTGATTTAAAATTGGTAAAGGCTCAAAGTCTGATGATAGTAAATCGGAACGAATGTTTTTTAGTGGTAATCCAGTTAGAATATCGATTCTTGTCCTATCCTGAATAATTTTAACAGGTTCGGAATATGCCGCTGTTTGTGGAATAATGTTTATTTCGTTTTCCATACTCAATTAGTTCTTTGAGTTAGTGAAGAACGCAACATGATCGGGGATTCTATTATTACGATATTTCATTTTTATCAGTAATAAGTAATTTTCAATAATATCCTTATCGAGTTGGTATAATTTTGAATTGACCTTTTGATTAAAACCTTTTCCATTGTATGATTTTGAAACTTGTGTTATTTCGTTGTTGGCTAATAATTGTTGTGTTAGTTTATAGATCATCCGTGGCTTAAAATGAAGTTTCTCTGCAAGGTATGTAGCGTCCATATAGCGGAGTCCATCAGCGGCTTGGTTGTGAGGTTTTAGGTCGGTAGATAAATACCAGCAGGATAATAAATTGAAATGGTTTTTAAGCCTTTTATCGTTCATACTTTTCATACCTTTCCTTACCTATAAAATGGTGATACCTTATGTGACCTTTTTCCATAGATAAATGGCAGTTGTTTTCAATATTTAATTAGTTTATTATTATTTTTTAACCAACTCTTATCATTACAGAGAATACAAGTTAGTGGAATAAATATATTATTATGAGTGAATATAAATAAAAAGCCCGGTCTATCGCTAAACCGGGCTGAGGTGTCAAGTCAGATACCTTTGCGCTACAACTTGGTATAAGTATCCGCCATAAATGTCAATGTATTACCATCTGCTGAAATGGAATACACCTGCGGCAGGGCGGGTTTCTTCAAGCGTTACCACTTTGTAAATTCGACGTCATTGGCTGTTAATCTACCACTTTTGTCCATGCACCATTTAAGACTGTCTTTTCACCTGTTGCTCCGCTAATAGTCAATGTTTGGTCATTGTCAGAAAGCACAGCAGTAACGGAACCCAAAAAATCCCCAAAATTTAAGATATTGTTTTTGAATTCATAACTGGGGTCAGTTTGTGGTTCCCCTCCATCAGCAGAGTCAGAGATTATCCATGTCCCATTTGATTCAAAAGTAGCGGTTAATGTGCCTTTTGTCCAAGTTCCGACAAGTTTTGCGTTGTCATTTCCACCACCGCCTTCTGTGTATTTGGTAATAGTCTCGCTAATCGCTCCAGTTTTTGCTACCACTACCGCAATCGTAGCGTTATTAGTTCCATCACTTACTGTAATAGTGGCTGTTCCTTCCGCAGCAGAAGTGATTTTGACCTTACCGGATTCAATGGTAGCCGTAGCCACATTAGTCTTACTGGAAGTGGCCGAAGTTCCAACCAGTCCAAGCGTAGCCACATCGTTGGTGATTTCCTTGGTGGAAGCGGTGAAGGTATCTTTATCGGGATCACATCCCATCAGAAACACGGTAGAAACTGCTACCACAGCCGTTAGAAGAAACAATGTCGTCTTTCTCATTTTCATACTCCTTTCTATTATATAAGCAGAAATCAACGATTTCCGCCTCTAATTCCTACCAAACTGATCGGAATTAGACCTCAGATTCCTTAAAAGAATACCTGATCCTCCACAGAACATACAATACCGATCTTCCAAGATACTGGATAATTTGTCAAGAGAAAAGGAGGATAATTTTGGATTTTTGAGGCTTATATGGAAGAAAAAGAGGTCAGAGATACACTGGCGAGTAATCTTAAACGGCTACGGAGCCGTCTGTCGCTCACCCAAGAGGAACTGGCTGAAAAGGCTGGAATCTCGGTTGTGTTCCTGAGCGCCGTTGAGCGAGCAAATAAATGGCCTTACCTTGATACTCTGGTCCGTCTTGCCAAAGCCCTGAACGCCGAAGTCTATGAATTACTCACGCCGGAAAAGACCCTTTCTCCTGATACATCTGCTGTCCTTGACAAATATACCGAAGAAGTTGCTATTATTTTAGCCAAGTCGGTGGAATCTTTTGAAAAGACGGCATCGAAGGCTCTGAAAAACTTATCCAAGCACTATAGGGTCTGACCGGGAAGGTCAAAATGACACGCTATGGAAGAATACGATGCTTGACAGAGGGTGCCATTTGGGGTATATTTCATAGTAGTATTTTCTGCCATTTGGCAAGACTAATTTAAGGTTGTTATGGCTTTTTTTGATAATGTGCCGAGACCAACGGATATGAAAGGAGAGTTTGAAGAATGGTTAAAATCCCAAGATTCAAATACTCAAACTCGTATTATCAAACGATTAAGTTATATTCATGTGTTTGGTCATTATGGAGACTACCATGATTTATTTGATACTTACAAAGGACTGTATGAATTGAGATTCAAAAGCCCTCCAATAAGAATATACTTTACCGTTGAGGAACTGGTATTATTATGGGGAGGGAGTTATGATAAAGGTAATGGGTTTTATAGCCAAGATGCTGTTTTGAAAAGATTACCAGCTTTGATAGGAGGATAATTATGAAAGAAAAAACTTGGCTTGATACATGGCCTGTCGATGAAGATTATTTATTAAAAATAAGTTTTGATGACGATGATCCCGATTTTGGGGTAGAGGCTATCCCTCCGGCGATAAGAAGAAAGGATCAACTATTAACAATAGTAAAAGTAGCAACAAAAAAAAATCATTTGGATATTGCTGAGGCAGCAAAAGCCAAAGATGCCGATCCTATAAAACTGTATAGAATGCTGCAAGAGGCTGATGAGTGTGAATCCCTTTCTCCCCAAAAAGTTGATGGTTCTGTTGCGGTTTTGGCGTAGCCTAAAAATCTGTTGAAACAAAAGCCCTTCCATCATTTCAGGGATGGCTTTTTATTTAGGCTGATAAGAGTTCCCTAACAAAATCAGTAAGTCTGATGGCTTCAATAGGTCTACCTTCACAGACCCATTCATACAATCCGTCTATCCATTTTGATGTTTCGATGCTGCTTAAAACGCCGTTAATCGCAGATTTGTTGTATCCTTCGGTTTCAAAGAATCGGCTCAAAGCTGTATTTAGAGCAATCACCTGTTCGCCAACATCAAACGCTTTAACCCTTCCAATTCTATCAGAGGTTTTTTGTTCGTCCATAGGTATCTCCTTTGGAGAACTATGTAAGCAGATTTATAGATTTTTGCTGATAAAATCCGTCAATTTTAATTAACTACAAAAGAAAAGATTGGACAGGTGGGAGGCTCCATCAGCCCCGGTCAAGAAGGCTGGTCCGGCCAAGGCTGCGGCTGGGAAGAAGCCAGCGGGCAGGAAGCCGGGGACGAAGTAGGCTCAGGTTATGGCTGGTGGAGCGCCATTTTGACGCTTGACCTCTTTTTTCAAGAAACTCGGCCAGGTGGTGCCCGCACCACTCCTTATGATAATAGTAAAATCAAGCAGACTTATCATTTACATCTTTTTTGCCATCATATTATTGAATTGTTCAACTAATGACTTTTCTTCGTGAATATCTTCTTCATTGTAATCCAACCTATCTTCTATTTCCTCCGGGTTGGGAATAGTCCATATTATGCGTTTTTTTCCTTTACTATTATGGGAAACATCATAATACATAATTTCTTTAATAGTCGGCTCCTGAAAAGGGCCGGCCGCTTTTTCAGGATTTATCTTAAACAGCTCTAAATAGTATTTTTCGATAACCCCAATAATCTTTTTACCATTTTCCTCAATATATTTATTCCCAACGTTTCCTAAATGTAAATAGTTTTTTGACATATCATTGTTATTCGTGTGCCCCATATAATACTCTACTAAATCTTTTTCGTTTAAGGCATTGGAAATCATTGTTTTGAAAAAATGTCTAAACGAATAAAATACTATATTATGTTCCTTAATGTCATCATTACTATAACCGCATATTAAAGCAAGTATCGTTCTTGCTCTCAGAAAGTCAGCATAAACAATGGTTTTACTGCCGTTCCAAAAAATATGATCGGTTCTTTTTTCATCATCAATATACTTTGTAAGTTTTTCATAAATAAATGGATGTAAAGGAACCAATCTTTTACCGGCTTCGGTTTTTGTTCCTGTCCCATCAATTCTGCTGTTTTCTATATTGAGAAAATGGGTATTCCCAATAAGTAATATACTCTTTTTTCTTAAAAAGAATATCTCGCCATTTCTTAAACCGCATAAATTGCTTAATAAACAATACAAACGATACTTTTCAATGTTTTGTATTTTATTGACTAAAAATGGTATTTTATTGCCATCGTCTTTCATTTTTAGCCAAAAGAAGTCGGTTAATAAAATAACGAATGTTGTTCTAATCGGTATTACGCCAATTGATTTTTTCTCGCCTGCTTTTGCTATTAAGTTCATTTTTATATTTAACGCAAAAACAGACTTTTCTTTTAATACTTGATTGAATATCGGGGCAATAGCACAACTTATATTATTGTTTATGGTCTTTGCTGATAGTGAATGGTGCATATCGTTTTGTTGTCCGTCTTGGCAGTATGTCTGGAAATCTTCAATTATTTCGATGTTATTAGTTTTATTAAAATTAACCAATTTTTGCCTTTTTAGAAATGGTATAAAATAATTATCAATAAATGCTTTATATTCTTTGACATGCTTTTCTCTGACATTGCGTTTTTGCCTTGCTTTCTTAAATAATTCGCTTTTTTCGGTATAGTATTCTGTTAAGAGGTTGTAAAAATCGTCTTTGTTTTTCTTGTCAAAATATTCCTTCAAAAAAGCCTCTCTATGTTCTGTGGCATAAAGTTTAGCCTTTTCCTTATCTGTGGTTTTGCAAGAGATACGGACATCGGTTTGGTGTCCATCATCATTAAATAAGTGGGCATAATAAGTAGGAGTTTTGGTGTAATTATTTATGTATAGACGGAAGAGGGGAGCATCCCCGTTTATTATTGCCATTTGCTTTCGTATTGTGGCTAAACTTTGTAAAAGTTCATATTCTTGCTTGGTAAATAACCGCTGCAATTCGGCTATTTTGTCATTATTCATAACCCGTAAAATACATAGATGGCCTTTTCATGCCTCTTTTCAATTGTCCACGCTATCTATGGTGTCGTTTTCCGTCTAAACCTTCAAAACTACACCATACATGGACTGGAGAATACCGGATTCGAACCGGTGACCTATTGATTGCGAACCAATCGCTCTACCAACTGAGCTAATTCCCCGTAGGTGGGAAAAGTATAGCAGATACGGTATAATTAGGCAATAGGCGTTTCAAAAACTAACGCCCATATTATAGCCAACCATGAATTCATTCTTCGCCACATTATAGAAAACACCGATCCCTATGGTGGGAATAGCGACTCTGCTCAGGTAGAGGTTAAGGGCCCCCGAGATGCCGTGATCGAATTGATGTTCAAGAAGCGGTCCGTAGGAATAGACCGTCTGATAGGATGCGAAAATAGCTATAGTTCCTTGAAGGGGCCCGAGTACCTTTGGTACTTTGGAGATTTTGTAGATGAACTTCTCAAGCCCCAATGCAGCGCCGGCATAATGCTGCGCAGAAAACGTGCCGGGAAGTATATCGATGATCACAGAGGAGGCGGGAGATTCGAAGATGGGGGGCGCATCGGGGCTATAGCGTATCCCTCCGCGAAGGCCTGCCTTGAAACCGGGGAGAATGGACATTTCATAGACACCACGCAGGGAAACCGTGTGGAACGGATGCATATCCGGCAGGGTAAGGGTGTAATCCAGCTTGGCACGCCGCTCTCTAAGCAGGTATCCGTCCCAATTACTGCGGCGGAGTTCAAGGGACGGCGTGATTCTCCCGGCAAGGGTTCCTTCCCCCGGGTCATTCGGAGAATCATCACGTTTCCGGATAATTCGTTGCTGCAGGGAAAAGGCTGCCGAAACGGTGAGCAAATCTGTTACCGGGTACTGTATCCCCAGGCCGCCGGTGATGGTATCCTGCTCGAATTTCCTCAGGATTCTCTTATGCTGATCCGTATCCCGCTCATTCTCTCTGCCATACCTACCCATGACGTTCCACCCGGGGAAATGGTTCCGTTCCGGGGTATACTGGTACATAGCTGTGGCAAACCAGGCCGTGTTCCCATACGCCCCCGCCAGGACAAACTTGTCATTTAACCCAAAGGCGTTGTTATCCATAATACCCAAGCCGGCGCTCCACACCGTGTCGAAGTCGGTTTTGAACAGGGGCAAGGGGAGAAAAGCCCATTTTTCCCGGACCTGCACCGTAAGAATCATCCCGTCCCCGTCCGCCCTTCTTCCTACCCCTATGGAAAGAGGCTCAAGAATCCCCGTATCGAGGATTGCCGCGTGCACATCATTAAAGTCAACGCTCATCCCCTCCCGGCCAATAAATTTTTGTAAGGGGTACTCCGCCACATGGGGCTTAGTCCGTTTGAGCCCCGTGACGGAAACGGCGGTAATAGTCTGCGCGGAGAGATAGACACCGGGAATCAACAGGAGGAAAAGTAAAAGAATGCGGGACAACTATACGACCTGCACCATCCAACCCTTGGTATCGGGGAGCGTGCCGTACTGGATGCCCTTCAGGGTGTCCCGCAGTTCTGCGGTTAGTTCTCCTACCTTGCCTTCGTTGAAGACCGCCTTCTTGCCCTGGTAGGTCAGGGATTCAATGGGGGTTGCTCCGGCGGCGGTACCGCTGACGAAACACTCTTTAGCTTCGGCAAAGACTTCGTCGATGGCGATTTGGCGCTCGGTAACCTTCACCTTCCGGTCCTTTGCCAGTTCGATGATGCTGGAACGGGTGATCCCCGGCAGGATGGTGTCCATCAGTGCCGGGGTTACCAGTTCGCCGGACTTCAAATAGAAGAAGATATTGCAGGAGGAACCCTCCTCCACATACTTCCGGTGGGTGGCGTCCAGGAACACGCACTCCATAAAGCCCGCGTCCGCCGCCTCGTGTTTCGCCAGGGCGGAGATGACGTAGTTGGAGGCCGCCTTGATCCAGCCCGTGCCCTTGGGGGTCGCCCTAATCCGCTCGGTAACCACCGCTTCGGATTTCCCGGCGGAGAAATAGGCGCTGACCGGGGTGGTGACGATCACTACCCAGGGCGCGCGGCAGATGTTCACCCCGATGCCCCCCTCGGCATAGGTGAAGGGGCGGATATAGATTGAATCGGCGGTCATAAAGGAATCCTTTTCCCATTCCGCCTTGTAGGGCAGGGTGAATCCCAGGGCGGCGTTCCGTTTGACCGTCTCCACACAGGCCTTTACAAAGGCGTCTGCGGGGAAACCGGGCATACAGAGCCCCCCCATGGATTCATTGAACCGGGCGCCGTTCCGGTCGGGCCGGAAAATCGCCAGGCCGCCGTCCTTTTGAGGTAGGGCCTTGAGCCCCTCAAAACAGGAAAGGCCGTACTGGGTGGTGTAGCCCACCAGGGGCATATCGGTATAAAAATTCCGGGAATCCGACAAGGCGGCGGCGGCATCAGCACTCAAAGCGGCTTCTTCCGCCGGGGTTTTATGGGGTTTTTCCAGAAATTCTTCCGTCCACCCCTTGTTGTGGGACCCAGGTCCCGTATACTTTGCCCGGTATGTCACGGGATAGGAACTCAACGAAAACGCCATCACAACCTCCTCAAAAAACAGGAAACACGAGATATTCGTAGTTTATCAAAGAGTGATTGTTATGGCAATTGCACATCCCGGTAATTCATTTTTTAGATTCCGCTCCTACGGAACACCGTTCCTTACCTACGGAACGCCGTTCCTTCAAGAAGGAATGCCATCCCTTCAAGAAGGAACGCCATCCAATTCAAGAAGGAACGCCTCCACTTCATGAAGGAACGTCTCTACTTCAAGAAGGAACGTCTCTACTTCAAGAAGGAACGCCATCCCTTCAAGAAGGAACGAGGTTCCTGCACCGGAAAACCAGGGACTTTTGCCGGGATTTGGGTAATGCCGTCCAGGACGCATTGACCATGCCGGGTATACAATGGTAGTCTGTTACTGTCGAAATTCATCCATTACTATAAGAGGTTTAATCAAATGGCTTCCAGGGAAAATAAACAGCTTGATCATCGGACTTTGGTCCGCGACGATACGAGTACCAAAGGAGAATGGACACGCCGGTTTAAGGCAAATCCTTTTGTGTTTATCGGGACCATCGTCGTCCTTATTATCGTTATTGTTGCCTTTGTGGCGTTACCCGCTATTGTCCCCGAAGCCGGCGGGCGGACGGTGGACCTCAATTTCGGGTCCTATGACAAGGTTCCCATAAGCTATGTGCCGGGCAATTATTTTGCTACGATGTACGGAAATATCACCCGGTATTATCAGCAATTCCTCCAGGGGTCTAATGTCCAGGGCATAGAGCAAATGATATGGCGGCAGGCCTTTGAGGAAACGGTGATCCATATCGCCATCCTAAAGGAGATGGAGAAGGCGGGGTATACCGCACCGGAGCAGATGGTGGACCGGGAAGTTGCCGCCCTGCCGGACTTCCAGGAAAACGGGCGGTTTTCTGCGGCCCGGTACCGGCGGCTGGATAAAACTTCCCGGCTAGCCCTCTGGCGGGAAGTGCAGGAGTCCATCACCAAGAACCGGTACCGGGAGGATGTGATGGGGCTGCGGACACCCACCGGGGAAGGGGATTTTATCAAGGAAATGACAAGGCGGCAGCGGCGTTTTGGCCTGGCGGTCTTCCCCCTGGACAGTTATCCCACCGAAGAGATCCTCAAGTATGTGGCTTCTTCGCCGGAATTATTCCGTTCATGCCACCTGTCCCGGATTACCATCAATTCCAGCGAGCGGGAAGCCCGGCAGGTATTGGAGTCCATCAAAGCGGGGACCCAAACCTTTGAGGAGGCCGCCCAGTCCCAGTCCCAGGATAGTTATGCGGACCGGGGCGGAGATCTGGGGATTAGGATGGCCTATGAGTTTGCCGGTGAGGTGCCGGACAGCGCGGAACGGGAAGCGGTGCTCCTCACCCTCCCCGGCGATTACAGCCCGGTGGTCAAGGTCCCCACGGGATGGGCTTTTTTCCGGGCCGAAGAAGCGATCCTCCCGGCTGAGGTGAGTGCCGACGACTCGGCAAAACTTGACAAAATACGTTCCTATATGGTCAGCTTTCAGCGGGGTACTATAGAAGACTGGCTCTTTGATCGGGCTCGCCTCCTGGTGAGCGCCGTGGAGGAACGGGGGTTTGATGCCGCCTTGACGGGGTTCCCGGGGGTACAAAAGCATGATTTTGGTCCCCTGCCTCTGAACTACGGGGGGCTTACCATGGATTTCGGGGGGCTAAACCTCTTCCCCACCCTTTCGGCCCAATCGATTTCGCCGCTCGTTCCCGCAGAATCCAATGAAAACTTCTGGCGCACCGCCTTCTTTATCCCCCTTGAGCACGCCTCGGAACCCCTGGTTATCGGGGACAATGTGCTGGTTCTCTATCCCCGGGAAGAAATAACGAAGGACCCAACGGAAACCGAAGGGATTGGCACCTTCTATTCAACCTGGGTTAGCAGCAACGCCGAACAGAGCCTGCGTTCCCATTTTATCAATAGCGAAAAACTGGATGACAGGTTCTTTGCAACCTACCTGCAATACCTCTATCAACCCAATTAGAGGGGGACGGTGATCGACGAAACGCCCCGACCGGTTACCGCCCGCCGGGGTTTTTCTGTTTCCTATAAGGGCAAGACCCTCCTTTCAACCAGGGACCCCGCCGCATTGGCGGAGAGGACCGTGGAAGCACTTACTAAGGGGCCGGCGCCCCAGGGGACCCTCTATTTCTGTCCCTCCCCCCTCTACGGTTATGGTTTGACCCTCCTCCTGGACCGGATAAGGGCTGATTCGGCAGTTCTCTGTGTGGAGGCCGATACACAACTCATGGCCCTATCAATTCAGAACATCGACGAATCTATACTCAGTAATCCCCGGTTCCGCCTGGTAGGGCACTCTGAAAGCGCGTACCTCTGCGCCTTCATCCGGGAAACCTGGGGGAGCCGGAATTTCCGCCGGGTGGAACCGGTGCGGCTGACCGGCGGCTGGCAGCTAAACCCGGAACTCTACGATAGCCTGGAGGATGCCCTCCGGCGGGATATTGCCCTGGACTGGAGCAACGCCATGACCCTGGTAAAGCTGGGCCGCCGTTACGCCCGGAACGCCCTGCGGAACCTGGCCCTGCTCTCCTACTCCCCCGGTATTGGGGCACTGCATTTCGGCGCCGCTCCGGTACTGGTCCTGGGGGCCGGCCCCTCTCTGGATGGTGTTTTGGAGGGGCTT
Source organism: Spirochaetia bacterium (assembly GCA_025997675.1). Lineage (GTDB taxonomy): Bacteria > Spirochaetota > Spirochaetia > Treponematales > Breznakiellaceae > Termitinema. The sequence continues at coordinate 12,047 of BNUX01000072.1, forward strand.
TCGGCAGCCTTCGGTGACCTCGCCGATCCCGCCGGGCGGCCCTTTAGGATACTCTGTGTAGATACCAGCCTCTCCCCCCTCTACGAGCGGAGGATAAAGCCGGACCTGGTAGTTGCCCTGGAATGCCAGCACTGGAACCTCCGGGACTTTATCGGCCTGGGCGGCTGGGATGTCCCGGTTGCCATGGACCTTTCCGCCTTGCCCGCCACGGGGGAGATCCTGGGAGCACATCCCCACCTCTTTTTCACCCCCTGGACCAAACTAAGCCTCTTTGACCGGCTCAAAACGGCGGGGCTCCTCCCGGAGGCGCTTCCCCCGCTGGGCTCCGTGGGACTCAGCGCGGCGGCCATTGCCTGCCGCCTATCCACGGGGCCGATAATCGTTGCGGGCATAGATTTTTCCTTTACCCTGGACCAATCCCATGCCCGTTCCGCCCCGGCCCATCTCGAAAAGCTCCGGCGGCAAACCCGCTTCCACCGCCTTATCGACCCGGTGGGGGCGTTCCGCACGGGGTGTTTTGCCGTCCGTTCAAAAACCGGCGAAAGGGTCCGGTCCAATCAGGCAATGAAAAGCTACCGGGATCTCTTCCAGCGGGAATTCGCGGACTTGGGTCCGGCGGGAAATGGGCGTATCCGGGACATCGCCGGTTCAGGGCTGCCCCTGGGACTCAAGACCCTTTCCCCGGGAGCGGCCATAGCCGTGTTAGCAGCGGGGGCGGTGGATGGGGAGGGCAATCATGCCCCACCGGGAACGGAAAGCCGCGCTACCCCGGAAGAGGTAAGCGATTATATTCGGGAAGAACTGGCTTCACTGGTACGTCTCCGCAGTATTCTTACGGGAGAAACCACCGCAAGCACGGAAGAGCTGGAAACACTTCTGGACTTGGATGATTATCTCTGGGCCCACTTCCCGGATTGCGCCGGGGCGGAGGGTAGGCGGCCCGGGGTAAACAATGTGGGCTTCCTCAAGCGGGTGCGGGCGGAGATCGATCCGTTTATGAGGTTATTGCAAGGGGTACTGGAGATTACCGCCAGATCAGCCAGACAAAGGCCGCCGCCGCAGCAGTGGTTATCAGGGTGAAGGGGACGCCTATCTTGAGCCACTGGCCGAAGTTGAGGAGCACCCCCTGCTTCTTCAGTATCCCCACGGAAACGATATTGGCGGAGGCGCCGAAGGGGGTCAGGTTGCCCCCCAGGCAGGAGCCGATGAGCAGGGCGAACATAAAGAGCTCCGGTTTGAGGGAAAGCTCTGCCGCCATTTTTGAGGCCACCGGCAGCATGACGATGATATAGGGCACGTTGTCCACAAAGCCGGAGATGAGGACGGAAACCACCAGGATGATACCAAAGCCCAGGAGGACGCTCTCCCCCACAAGCCCCGAAAGAAAGACGGAGAAATCATCCAGCAGCCCCACCTCGGCAACGGCGCCCACCACCACGAAGATACCTATCAGGAAGAGCACCGTATCCCAATCCAGGCCTTTTACCAGTTCCCAGACCTTTGTTCCGCTCTCCCGGCGGATAAACCTGTACCAGACTATCCCCGCCACCGCCAGAATCATCACCAGGAGCCCGGAAGCCAGGGTAAGCCCCCCGTAGATAAAGGAGGCGGCGGCCAGCCCCAGGATCATCAGGATGAGCAGGACCGAGGGGACCTGGGTCAGTATCTTTTCCTGTTCGATTGTCACTTTCTTTCCGCTCTTCTTGGCGAAATAGGCGTAGAAGAACAGCGCCCCGGCAATCATGCCTATCTGAACGGCGAAAAATATGGAAGGTTTGCCCCCGAAAAAGAAGAATTCGTTGAAGCCGTACCCGGAGTGATCCGCGAAGATCATCGAAGGGGGGTCGCCAATCAGGGTGGCTGTGCCCTGGAGGTTTGCCATCACCGCCAGGCCCACCATAAAGTAGCTGGGGTCCAGTTCCAGCTTTTTGCAGAGCGCCAGGGCGATGGGGGCCATCACCAGGACGGTGGCCACGTTTTCCACAAAAGCGGAGATGATGCCGGTCATCATCAGGATGGCCACGATGGCGATACCCGTGTTAGGGGAATGGGTCACGATGGAGTCGGCGATCGCCGCAGGAACCCGGGAGTAGATGAAGAGTTCGGCAATAACGAGGCTGCCCACGAAGATCATGAGCACATTCCAGTTGACCAGTTCCGCCAGGGCGGTCCACGGGCTTACCACCCCCAGAATGAGCATGAGCAGGGCGGCCCCCAGACTGCTGAAGGACTTTTTGCCGGGGAAAATCACAATAAGGGTGTACATGAGCACCGCAAGGATTAACACGATCCATTTAATAGACATTGATAACTCCTGAATGATTAAAGATTATAGTAGTTAATAGGACTGCATTCAAGGGTTTGCATTACGCTTGCGGTATTGATGGGGTTACGGTAGTATTGGGCAGCAATGAAACTTATTGAACAAACCATCGGGGCATATAGCGATTTACTGGCCTCGGATTTTCCCACCCCCGGCGGGGGCAGTACGGCGGCGTTGAACGGTGTGCTGGGTTGCAGTTTCATCACCATGATTGCGCGGATTACGGAGAAGAAGGCGGGGATTGCCGGGGATACCGCGCTTTTACGGCGCATCGCTGCTCAGGCCGAATCACTGCGGCAGGAATTGCTGGCCCTGATAGATGAGGATACGGAGGCGTACAACGGGATTATGGCCGCCCTCCCGCAGCCCACAGGTGATAGCCTGCGGGGGGCGTTGAAAATCGCCGTGGAAACTCCCCTTCGGATACTGCACGCAGCCCTTACCGCCCTGAACCTGGCGCGGTCCCTGAGCGAGGACTACTACGCCGGTACCGCCAGCGACCTGGCCCTTGCCGCCCTTAACCTGGAGGCCGCTGCACAGGGGGCGTACCTGACTGTCCGCATCAACCTGAATCATCTTAGCGATATCTCTGCGGCTGATTCAGACTATGTTCAGCGCCATGCCAGTGAAAGCGCGGGGCGGCTGGCGGAAGCGGAAGGTCTGGCCCGCAGTATTTATGACGGGGCAAAAGCGCTGTTAGAGGGGGAATAAGGGAAGATGCAG
>BNUX01000073.1 GCA_025997675.1 Spirochaetia bacterium
AAGGGGTATCTTAAAGAGGATACGGAATATCGCCAGGGCCAGGAACAGGCCCACCCCAAGGGCAACGGCTAATATAAGCCGGAGGGGCGGATATGTCCATGATACCTATGGGGGAGGGCATCGGGGTTCAGCTTACCAGGACCACCAAACTGGGCCTCGTCCTGCTGGTCTGCTTCCTCATGGGGGTCATTATCACCATAGCCGAGCCGGACCTGCAAGTGTTGGCCGCCCAGGTCCCTTCGATTCCGCCCCTCCGGCTTATATTAGCCGTTGCCCTTGGGGTGGGCCTGTTCCTGGCCCTGGCGATATTCCGTATCCTCTTTAAGATACCCCTTTCGGCGCTGCTCCTGATTTTCTACGGCATCCTCTTCGCGGTTGCCATTATTGTCCCCTCCCTGGCCAACTTTATCCCCGTGGCCTTCGACTCCGGGGGGGTCACCACGGGCCCCATGACGGTGCCCTTCATCCTGGCTATGGGCGTCGGCCTTGCCTCGGTGCGGAGTGATAAGGACTCCCAGGACGACAGTTTCGGCCTGGTGGCCCTTTGCAGCATCGGCCCGATACTGGCGGTCCTCTTCCTGGGGGTCTTCTTTAACCCCGGCGGGGCGGATGTTTCGGTCTCCGCCATTCCCGAAGTTACCACCTCTCAGGAGGTGATCAGACAATTCGCCATTGAGTTTCCCCACTATATCAAGGAGGTGTTCCTGGCCCTGGCGGCCATCGTGGTGTTCTTCGTCATCTTCCAGATCCTGTCCCGGCGCTACAAGAAACATCAAATCGGCCGTATCCTCATCGGCTTTCTATATACCTTCATCGGCCTGGTGGTTTTTCTCACCGGGGTCAACGTGGGCTTCATCCCTGTGGGGCAGTTCCTGGGGGAACAACTGGCCTCCTCCCCCTATAAGTGGGTCCTGGTTCCCCTAAGCATCCTGATCGGCTACTTTATCGTGGCGGCGGAACCGGCGGTTCATGTGCTGAACAAGCAGGTCGAGGAGATTTCCCAGGGAACCATCCCCCAAACAGCCATGAAGCGGGGGCTTGCCATCGGCATGGCCGCCGCCCTGGCCATCACCATGGTCCGGATACTGCTGAGCATCCCCATCATGTATATCCTCATCCCCGGCTACGCCGCCGCCCTGACCCTGACCTTCTTTGTCCCCAGGATATTTACCGGGATTGCCTTTGACTCAGGCGGCGTCTGTTCCGGCCCCATGACCTCGACCTTCCTCTTGCCCCTGGCAATGGGAACCTGTCAGGGCGTAGGGGGGGATCTGATGGCCGACGCCTTCGGCATCGTTGCTATGGTTGCCATGACCCCCCTGATTGTTATACAGATCATGGGATTACTGTACGGCCGCCGGATCAGGAGAGCGGCGAAACAGGCTCTGGTGGAGACACTGGATACCACCGGCGCCGGAGAGATTGTCGAGTACGGAGTGGAGGAATCCTCTAATGATTGATAAACAGGTCCCCATCTTAAAGTGCGTCATCTTTATTGTTGACTGGACGAAGGCCCGGGTGGTTACGGATATTTGCGAACAGGAACACGTCCGGTTCCACTTCATCATGAAAGGCCGGGGCACCGCCGGCTCTGATATTCTGGACCTCCTGGGGGTCGGCAGCACCGAAAAGGCGGTAATCATGTGCCTGGAACAGGACATCGGGGTGCCCCAGCTTTTGAAGGCGGTTACCAAGAAGCTGGGCCTCCACAACCCCGGCGCAGGGATTGCCTTTACCCTGCCCCTTTCGGGGATCAACATGCCTATTTTGCAGGTTTTCAAGGGAAGTATAGAGAAGATTTTTAAGATTTCGATAGAGCCGGAGGCGGAGAAAATGAGTGCCGAGACCAAGTTTGATTTAATCGTATCGGTGGTAAACCAGGGGTACAGTGATGAGTTTATGACCGTAGCCCGTGAAGCGGGGGCCACCGGGGGAACGGTGATCAATGCCCGTGGCATCATGCACCAGGGGCCGGTCAAATTCTTCGGCATCTCCGTCCAGGACGAAAAGGAGATCATCACCATCCTGTCCTCCCGTGAGCGGAAGGCGCCGATCATGCAGGCGGTGAGCCAGGCCTTCGGCATTTCCTCCAAAGCGGGGGGTATCATCTTTTCCCTGCCCGTGGACGCCGTAGCCGGACTTGATTTGAAATAGGGGCTGCGATATATTGGTACTTTTGGAGGTTTTTTTATGCGTAATAGGGTGTATTTCATTCTTACCGGGATTGTATGTCTTGGCATCGTGCTTGCCTGCGAAGTCCCCCAGTCGGTAACCATTAAGGGTTCCCCGGGGATATATACCAACCTGGGCAGCCCTTTTGGGAAGGATAATACCCTGCTTGATGTCCTTAATGGGGACGGGGTAGAGAAGCGGCTGGGAGAGGGCAACGGCCGTACCTACACGTATACCGGTGATACGACCGTTAAGACCTATTTGATAAGCTTCCCTTTAATTCCGGCGGCTCCGGCGACAACAGGGGTTCAGGTGACTGAAACGGGCGACATTCCAAATTTGTCTTTACACGAAATCGCAGATTTCTTAGGGGGCGTTCAATTTAAAGAAGTCCCTGCGTATTTATATATAAGCGGTTTGACTACTACCAGCAAAATGTCTTTATCCTCAGAAATTTCGGGGCAAACAACAACTCTCCTGAACGATGTTTTTATCGACACCCCAAACAAATTCCAATTAAGTAAGTTTGAGGATTTGGCGGATGGTGTTGAAATGTGGAGTGTACCAATAACCGCTGTTCACACCGTCAGTCTCAAAGAGGTATTTAATGCCAAAAGCAAAGTTACCTTGAAGTATACAATTACCGGCACCACGGATGGTAACCCGCTTAAGGCCGACCTGGTTGTAAAGCTGCCCCTACGATTTACCCCCCCTCCGGGTGCGGAGACCATAGAAGCTGCGGAAGGTACCTTTGTCCAACTGAATTTGGATGCCCTTCCAAAGGAAGATGAGGATTTATTCGGCAGAACAAATGACGGCGGTGATGATCTGTTCAGCCAATTGGACTGGGTTAAAATAGATATTCAGCCCGTTGACAACAACTCAATTGATAATCTGTATTTGGGAATGATAAGAAAGAGCGGAAACCACAGCGCACTTTCTTTGGATAACCGCAATGATCCCGGGCCCGAACAATTCTTAGACGGAGAGTTGGCCTGGCCTTTTAATCCCATACGGCTCCTTATGAGGGGATCCGGGGAGGACCTTATCGTAAACCCCACCCCGAAAGGTACGGCAACCTTTGATTTTCAGATAGCCGTAGAAGCCAAAACCAAACTGAACATCAAGTTTTAAGGAGCAGCCCGCATGAAGAAATGTATACTATTTTTGATTGTTTCATCCCTGGCTTGGGGCCTATATGCACAGGTGGACTTATCGGAACTGAGGGCGAGTATTGAGGCAGACATTGCTGAGGAGGAAGCCAAAGCGGAGGAGCTTGCCGCCCTGGAGGCTCAGGATGCTGCCGCCAATGAAGTGGCGGAAGTTGCTCAGGAAAGCGCAGAAATAGCCGAAGCGAAGCCGGAGGAAACGGTCCCGTTGAAAACCGGTATAGTGGGGTACTTCACCAACCCGGCGGACACCGAGCATCACAAACCCCTCCGGAATATTGAGGTGGGTTTTGCCGATGGCTTTAAGATGGGCTTTGGAAACGCCCTTGTCGGCGTGGGGGACTTCCTCAAAAAGGAAATTGTCATTGACCTGGATGAGCTGTACGATAAGATACCGGAGAATGGCGTTGGTATCGGCGCCAATCTTGCCCTCCGCCCCTTGTATGTGAATGTCTATGTCCCAAAGCTTGGGATGGGCTTTGGGTTATTCACCAGTGTGGACGGCCGGTTTGACGGCAGTTTACGCAAGAATCTATTTGACCTTATTACCCGGGGGAATAGCCTTGAAGAGCCCAACAAGTCCGGTACTATTGACGTTTCCGGCGCGGTGTTTGCGGAGGCAGGTTTAAGCTGGCGCGGGTCATTCCTGAAGGATAAGCTGCGGGTAAGCGCTGCCCCGGCCTTTTTTATTCCACTGATATACATTCCCAAATCCGGCCTTACCTTTGAGCTGGATGCCGAGCAGCCGGAGACCGGCAATTTGTATCTGGGCATCAACGGTGATCTGAACCTCTACGGCGCCTTTTCCGCCCCCTCAAAGATTGGCGGGGGCGCCGATCTTTCGGTAAGTGGTGAATACGCACTCTTCCCCATTCTGGATGTGGGCGGTACGATTAGCCATATTCCTATTGTTCCCGCCACCCTACACGGTACGAAATATACCGTTACGGGCGATATAATAAATACTCCCAGTCTTCTTGACGGGATTGGCGAAACGAATATAGGTACGAAAAAGGTTGGATCAGCCGATGAGCGCCTGGTGGTACGTCCCCTGCGCTTCGACTTTTACGCCCTATACCGGCCCCTCAGAAGGGATTTACTGACCCTTAAACCGAGCATTGGGTTTACCGTTTTAAACCCCAGTGAAGAAGCTTATTTTAACGGTGTCCTTGAGGTCCGGCTTCATATAGGCAGGCTGCCTAATATCCCCGGCTACATCTTTAACCCCTACCTGAGTACCGGCATTGAGGAGGGATATTGGCGGCACAAGCTGGGGTATGCCCTTAACTTCCGTGCCGTTGAGCTGGATTTTGAAGTAGGCTTAAAGTCCCAGGATTATCTGATGAGCTATCAGGCAAGCGGATTAGAATTTACCTTTGGAATGAAGTTTGGCTGGTAACCAGTGAGACAGGGTATACAGCACCAGAGCCAGCGCCGAGGGTAGTCCCAGAAGCACCGTGGGGGGAATAAAGCCGAAGATTTGCACCCCCACCCCTATCCGTTCAGCCAGGGCGAAAACCAGGGCCGCTATGGCGGTCCCCCACACCCGGCGGAAACCCAGAAACACCGCAGCCAGACAAATCCAGCCCCGGCCCGCCACACCGCCGGGTGCGTAGACCCCGACCCGGAAGGTCAGGGCGGCCCCGGCCAGGGCGGCGAGGAAGGCGGCGGCGGCCCAGGAAAACTCCCGGTACCGTTCCGGCCGTATCCCCCGTTCCCGGGAAGCCTCAAGGGACAAGCCGGAAGCCCGCAGCCGCAGTCCCAGCCGTGTCCGCCCTATCAGTAACGCAGCGAGTATCGTAAGCCCCCAGGCCAGATACACCGAAGGCTGTACCCCAAAGAGCGGCCCGGGAATGTGAATAGCCGGATTCCGCAGAACCCCCTTCGTACCGAACCAGGCAATAGAGAGTGTTTCCGTTATACCCCCGGCGGCCAGGTTGAGGGCCAGGGCCGCGATAAAGGGATTGGCGGCGGTGATGTGGACAAACCGGGCAAGGCCCCAGCCGCTCAGAGCCGCCAGGCCGGCGGTGAGCAGTACCCCAACCGGAACAGAGCCGGTCCAGCCGGCGAAGATCCAGGAAAAAAAGGAGCCCAGGGACATAAACCCTTCGATAAATATCCCCAGGGACCCGGAAAGTTCCGTAAAGAGGGCTCCCAGGCTGCCAAGCATCAGCGGGGCGGCGGAGTTGAAGAGGCTCAGGATCATTTACGGCTCCCCAGCACCAGGGGCGTCGAAAAATGAATGGTGGCCAGGATAAGAACCGCTGCCTGGATAAATGCGGTGGTTTCAAAACTCAGCCCCCGTGACAGGAGGGCCGAGTCGGAACCGGCCTTGAGCCAGCCAAAGATAAGGGCCGCGGGAATCAGGGCAAGGGGCCGGTTCCGTGCGATAAGGGCCACCGCGATGGCGTTCCACCCAAGGCCGCCGGAAAAGCTCTGGTGGCAAAGGCCATAGGTACCCGCCACGGCAAAGAAGCCCGTAAGCCCGTTCAGCGCCCCGGACACCCCCATAGCCGGAGCCCAGTACCGCTCCGGGTCCAGCCCCCCATATCGGGCAAAGTCCGGGGCGGAACCGGCTACCTTATACCGGTACCCCCACACGGTCCGGTAGATAAAGAGATGCCCCAGGTACACAAGGACCAGGGCAAAAACAAAGGATAGGGAAAGGTTGGAAGGCGGTAAGAGCCGGGGCAGGGTAACCCCAAAGCGCCCGGTAGCCATAAGACTTCCCTGGGGATTTCGCAGGGGACCGGCGATAAGGTAATCCGCAACCGGGGAGAGGGCTGCAGAAATTAAAAAGGAGGTGATAAGTTCATTCGCCCCGAAGCTTTTTTTCAAGACCCCTGAAAGCGCGCCCATAAGACCGCCGGAAACGATGGCCGCCATAGCGGCCAGGCAGAGTCCCGTACCGGAGGGAGAGCGGAGCAGGATCACCGAAGCGGCCAGCCCCCCCAGATATATCTGCCCTTCCCCTCCCAGATTAAAACAGCCCCCTCGAAAGGCCAGGGCAATTCCCAGGGACGCGGTGAGGAGCAGCCCGATGTTATCCAGGGTGTTTCCCAAAAACCAGGACCCGGCCCAGGGACCGGTAAAAAACGCCCGGAGGGTCACGCCGGGATCGGAGGCGGCGGTAAGGATGATCAGTACCGTTAGTACTACTGCGGCGCCTACCGAAAGGAGGGCTCCAATAAGGACACCGGGAATAGTGAAGTTCCTTTTAGTCACGGATGCCCCCAATCATGGCCCGGCCTATCCGTTCCTTAAGCTCCCCGGCGCTTGAGCCGGTACCGTTCAGGGGGATGCGGTCGGAAAATTCTCCATTATGCAATACCAGGATTTCATCCGAGAGGGACAACAGTTCATCCAGGTCGGTGGAAAACAGAAGCGCCCCCTTTCCCCCTTGTACCTGCGCCCTGAGTTCCCGGTTAAGCCGCTCCCGGCCTGAGCGATCCAGCCCCCAGCCCGGTTCCGCCAGTACCAGCACGGCGGCATCCTCGGCAAATTCCCTGGCCAGGATGATCCTTTGTTGCATCCCCCCGGAAAGGGAACCGGTCAAGCCCCGGGGATTTCCCTCAACACCGGCGGCGGTCATGATATCCCGTACCCGGGACTTAAGAAACCTGCGATCCATGATCCCCAGCGCCCCCAAAACCCCTCTTCGGGAACGGCGGTGCAGGTGGATGATACTCGTATCACGCAGCCGCAGCATAGGGGCCAGGGCGAAGCCGATTCTGTCGGCGCTGATGTAGGCGCCCCCTGCCTCCCTAAAAGCCCTTGGCCCTTTTCCGCCGATATCCCGCCCCCCCAGGGTGATGGTACCCGCAGAAGGCCACAGGAACCCGGTTATTCCCAGCTCCAGGGTTTCCAGGCCGCTGTCCCTGACCCCGGCAATGCCCACTATCTTTCCCGGCGGCAGGTCAATATCCACATTACGGATAAAGGGCCTGCCCCGCAGTTCCACAGCGAGCCCTCTTACCAGCAATCCTGCAGATGACACCGAAGATACCGGCAGCGGCGGTATGGCGTTGCCGGCTTGCAACGAAGTGGCCGCCGTGCCGGTTTCAGCGCCGAACATGAGTACACCCACCGTTTCATGATCCAGGGATGATGCGGACATAGTAGTAACGGTTTTGCCTTTCCGCAAAACACTCACCCGGTCGGCGATACCCAGGGTTTCCTCCAGCTTGTGGGAGATGATGACAATGCCCTTCCCTTCCGTTCTTAGCCGCTTAAAAAGGTGGAGGAGCGCATCGGTTTCGCCGGGACTCAGCACTGCGGTGACCTCATCAAAAATGAGGTAGTCGGTTTTTCGGAACAACAGGGCGAGAACCGCCGCTTTTTGCCGCTGGCTTATGGTCAGGGTTTCGGTTGTTTTATCAAGGGGAAGATTAAACCCCCAGCGTTCCGATAGGGTGCTAATCGTCTCCCGGGCTTTCCGGCGGTTCACAATACCCATGAAGTGGGGTTCCGCACCAAGTATACAATCCTCCCACAGGGGAAGGCCCGGCGCCATGTGGGGATGCTGCCGGATCATGCCGACACCTGCCTTCAAGGCATCCGTCGATGCGGTAAAGCGCCGCTCTTTCCCGTCTATCAGAATCTGCCCCGCACTGGGTTTAAGGTACCCCGCCATGATATGCATGAGGGTGGATTTTCCGGCGCCGTTTTCGCCCAGCAGGGCGTGGATTTCACCGGGCGCCAGGTCAAATCCGGCGCCATCAAGGGCAGTCACCCCATTGGATGGAAAATATTTCTGTATGCCCCTCAGTTCCACCACCGGAATACTCCCCGGGTCATTCCCCCAGGTCAAGCTCCCGTGAACGGATCCGTTCAATAAGGCTGCCCTGGGCTTTCCGTATTTCCGGTGAAACCGCCGCAAGGTAATTGGGATCATCTTCAATAAAACCCACATACCCGTCGGCTACCCCAACCACTTCGGCGCTGCCAAAGGGGAGATTGCCCGCCAGATACCGCTTTGTCTGCTCGTATGCAGCCCGTTCCTGGTGGAGGATGGCGCTGCCCACCACCGTACCGGGACCCAGGGCATAACCGTTAATATCGAACCAAACCACCTTGGCCCCCCGTTCGGAAGCGGCCTTGAGCACCCCTTCGTTGGCCCCCCCGGATATACAGAGAATGACCTTGACTCCCCCCAAAATCATATCCTCGGCAATCTCCGCCCCCCGTTCCGCGTCAAACCAGTTACCCACCAGCCGGAAGTCTATGGTAAAAGCGGGGTTTACCGCCTGCGCGCCGTCCCGGTACCCCGGCAGGATAATATTGTTCATAGCGGGATATTCTTGGGCCGCCACCAGGCCAAGGCGTGACGCAGACCGAAGGTCTGATGAAACCAATGCCGCGATATACCCCGCCATATAGGCCTGCTCCCGCTGGTTGTAGCGCATGGTGTAAATGCCGGGATTCCCCGCTAATTCCCCGTCCAGAAGCAAAAACTGCTGTTTGGGAAATTTTGATGATACCTCCGCCGCAATCGCCGGGAGGGAAGGGTTGGAAGAAACGATAAGGTTATAATCCCCGGAAGCGGCCATGGAGGTTACCCGGCTTTCCCATTCCGCCTGGTTATACCCCCCCTCAATGACCGTAGCGACAACGCCGATGGTTTCCGCCGCCGCCCTTTGTACCCCCTGGGCCAGCATCTCGTAGATGGGGCTCCCGGACATAACCCCGGGAATGAATATGCCGATGGATACGGTGTGGGCGCCCTGCCGCCCCGCAGCGCCGCCGGAACTGCCGCCACGGCATCCGAACAGTACACCGGTGAGGGCAACGAGTAACAACATCTTTCGAACTTCAGTTCGCTTCATAGAGACCTCCAATGGAATTATCAATCGAGGCCAAAAAAAGCCCCGGATTAAATCCAGGGCGCAGATTCATGGAAAAATCGGGCATTGAACGTATATATAATATATACAAATTCGGGCTCGAGATTTTCTTCCATCCGGACTATACCGTCGGCGCCGGAATTTCACCGGATCGATCCCGGACCTGCGAACTTTTAGTTCGAACAATCCCGGATTCGCGGGCTATAACCGCCGATTGGGAATCTTGAAGTTTGCTTCAATCACCCGACCCTGAAAATCTATAATTTAATGGTAACAACAACAGATTTTTTGGTCAATAGCTCGGTTATTCCCTACTCCCCATTTTTGTCGGGATGATAGAAACCGAGAACAGGTTCCCCTCGGCAGATATGCTTGATCGGCTTGCTGCCGCCTTGGGCATCGACCCCGCCGAGCTGTTTTCCCGTGAGGCCAACCCCGGAGAGTCGGTAAATACCTACAAGAAGGCCGCGCTAACGAATGTCGGCGCCATGGTCGATGGATTTATCGCCGAAAAGCTGAAGGAATTGGAAGGGGAGGACTAGCCATCCCCCGGACCCCAGGGCCGTAGCGTCAAATAAGGGAATAAAGCGCATTTATACCGGGCGCGTTTATATAAACGCAAAGCCGAATTGTCGGAGGGGAATGGGTAAGGGTTTCACTGCCGGCATTTTTTCTTCCATAGTGCATATATCATACTGATAAATGGGGCAGAAATCACGTAGCTGCTTATCCTGAAAGCTAGAAAATAACACAAACCGGCGCCGGAAGCGTATACTCAGCTACCTGCGTAAGCTTTCCGCTGCCCCGGTCAATGCGGAATACCCCCAAGCTATCCGAATCCTGATGGCAAACTAACAGAAAATTCCCCGAAGGATCAACGGCAAAATCCCGGGGCGTTCTCCCTCCCGAGGGAACAGAGGCCACAAAGGAAAGTAACCCCCGCACGGTATCCCGCTTAAACACCGTAATACTGTTATACCCCCGAATAGAGGCATAGACAAAGTTTCCATCCCCGGATATTTTAATCGCCGCGGCGCTGCTGTTTGACCCATCCTGCGGCAGGGCCGAAATATTTTGCAGTTTTTCAAAATTTCCCGTTGCCCGGTAGTATCTCAGTACATCCACGGTAGAATCCAACTCGTTGATAACATACCAATGGGTCCCGGTGGGATCAAAAACCCCATGCCGGGGACCGGCGCCCGGTTTACTGTTAAGCCAGGGAGACGCCGCCTGACTCAAGGGCTCTGCGGCCCCTGAGTCAAAAGTGTACGCCATGAGCCGGTCGGTCCCCAGATCGAAGGCGAAACCGCAGTCATAGGTTTTATTGAAAAGAAAAAAATGGGCGTGGGGCTCTTCCTGCCGTTCCGCATTAGGGCCTCTGCCGGAAAACCGGATAACCTGGACCGCCTTTCCCAGAGCCCCCTCCTTTTTGATGGGCAGGACCGCGATGGAGCCGCCGGTATAATTGGCAACCACCGCATGGGTTTCCTTTTCATTAAGCGCTACATGGCAGGGATTGGAACCCTCGCTGGAAACCTGATTTATCAGTTCCAGGTTCCCGGATTGGGGATCACGCCGAAACGCACTTACCAGCCCATTCCCCTTTGATTCATCCAACTCATTTACCGCAAGGAACAACGTTTTCGACGGCCCTATGGTTAAATACGATGGATTACGGCTTTCCGCAGCAAGGCGGATATCGGTAAGGCCGCCATCTTCCTCATCCAGGGTAAAGGCGTATATCCCCTTCGAGCCGGTCTGTTTCCCCAGTTCGGTATACGTACCTATATAGCCGGTTATTTCCTTACCCATACGGCCCTTTACTTCTGAGAACGATACTCTCTTCCAGCCGTTTAAGGGTCTCCCTGAAATGTTCGTCCTTTATTTTTTCGTAGGGATCACCGTTTGTATCTTCTCCACCGGTAATAGCCGGTTCCGGCGCCGCTGAAAGCACCGCTTCCTTATCCGGAAGCTCCGTCCTCTCCCGGCTCAGCCTAAAGGAAATCCCCGTAATATTCTGCTCCGGAAACCGGCGGCGCAGGGCATCCAACAAACCCTTTTCCCTGGTCTGCAGTATCTGTATCCACCCCGGATGATCCGCCTCCACCAAAACAACAGAATGTTCCAGTTCCCGAATCCGCGAATGGGCGGCGATATTGTCCCCCGCAATGGATTGCCAGGAGGAAAACAATTCCGAGTATCCCCGGGCTGTTTTAAGAACCCGCTCGTCAAGAAATGAAGCTAACAAGTCCCCCGCTTTTTTCATGCGTCCCTCTTTTGGTCGATTAGCTGCCCGTTCTGCACCGTATACACCAGGGTATCGGATTTACGGTACCGCTCATAGTGTTCCTCGGGAAGGAAGGTATAAAAGGCCTGATCATATCCGGGCATCACGTTTAATAATCTTCGCCGTTTTTCCGGGTCCAGTTCCAGAAGCACATCATCCAGCAACAGCACCGGATTGCGGCCGGTCATTTCGGAGAAGCGGCGGGCCTGGGCTATCCGCAGGAGCAGGGCCAGGAGCCGCCGCTGGCCGGTACTAGCCTTTGCGGAAAAATCCACGCCGGAACGGGTAAAGCTGTACCGGTCACGGTGCGGACCGGATAGGGTGACACCTGCAAAGAGGTCCGCTTCCCGGCGTTCTTCCAAATCCGCATTTTTCAATTTCCAGGACGGGGTATATATAACAGCAATATTATCAATACCGGCCACCGTTTCATAGAGGGGTCCAAAGGTTTCAGAAAAGCGCCGGGCCGCCTCTTCCCGTTTTTCCATGAGCCGTAACCCATAGGCCGCCAGCTGGGGGTCCAGGGCATCCAGTATGGCATTGACCTGGCCACGATTCGGCTTCCCCTGGGCTTCCCGCAGCACGGTATTCCGGCTTTTCAGCACCTTCCGGTAACGTCGGAGATCCTCCAGATACACCGGATCGCAGAGGCTTTGGTTTTGATCAAAAAACCAACGCCGCCGTTCTGGAGTCCCCGCAACGAATTCCATATCCTCATGACAAAATACAATACAGGGACTTATATCCAGCAATTCTTTCCGGTCTTCAAGCTGTTTTCCATCTAAAAGTACGGTTTTTTTTCCCCTTTCAAACTTAACTATAATTTTTTCATAAAGAGAATTCGATAGTTTTACTGCGGCGGAAAAATCCTTTTCACCGGTACGGGCTACTTCCCCATCTCTTACTCCCCTGAATGACGAAGCATAGGAACAAATATAAAGCGCCTCAAGAAAATTAGTCTTCCCCTGACCGTTTTCCCCAACCAGAAAAACATCCTTTGCCGATACATCAACTTCATCATCCGCAAGGTTTCTAAAAGAGGCGGTTCTCAGGGTCTGGAAGGACATGAATTAATCAAGCTGCATCGGCATGAGGATATGGAAATAATCTCGTTCCGGCATCGGCTTTATGGTTATCACCTTATTCGGCTCCGTAAAGTAGATACCAATTTCATCCTCGAACATAACCTTCAGTGGTTCTTCGATATACCGGTAATTCAGGGCTATGGAAATCTCATCCCCATCATACTTACAGGGTATTTCTTCCTTCGCATCGCCAATATCGCTTTCTTCAGAAGAAACGGTTATTTTCCCGGGAGCAACCCCAAGGTATACCCGCCGGGACTTCTGTTCGACCAGGAGAGACACCCTTCTCAAGGCATCCAGCATTTCAAAGCGGTTCATGGAAAACGAATGACTCTGACTTTCCGGAATAACCCGGTGATAATTGGGAAACTGCCCTTCAATAAGCACCGAAGAAAGCTGATAAGAACCAAATTTGATAAATATCGTCTTATCCGTTATGGCTATTGCCACCAGCCCCTCATCCCCGGCCCGTTTCATGATAATGTTGAGAACCTTCGGCGGCACGATGACCCCGGTAAATTCCTGTATACCCGCCCCGACCTCTTTGTCGATATAGGCGAGCCGCCTGCCATCGGTGGCCACCATGATAAGCTTTTCCCCCTGCTTCTCAAAAAACACCCCGTTCATAAAATACCGGGTTTCGTCATCGGAAACCGCAAAAACGGTCTGCAAAATCATTTCTTTGAAATCCTTTACCGGGAGTTCAAATCGATTGCTGTCATTTGCCACGGGAAATTCGGGATATTTTTCCGACGCAATGCTTTTCAGCTGGAACTTTATCTTTTTTGCGGCCGGTTTGATAGTAATCTTCATATCCTTCTGATCAAATTCCAGTTCCCCCTCGGGTATGGAATTGAGGATACCAAGAAATTTCTCCCCAAATACCGTGGTAGCCCCCTCTTCCAGAACAGTCACCGGAACCCTGGTCTCAAAATTGACCTTAATGTCCGTGGCCTTAATGATAAGGGAATCATTCTCCGCTAAGAGGTAAATATTCGAAAGAATGGATATAGCATTCTTGGACGAAATGATCTCCTGGGCTATGGTAATTTCCTTGAGCAACACACTTTTTTCACCGGTAAACTTCATTTCTTCTCTCTCCTATAAATTTATATAAAATAGTAGTAGTGGTAGTAGAGGACTTTTTTATGGGTATAACACTGATAATTCCTTATATTATAAAGAACTACAGTTTCCACATTTTCTTTATAAGCCCGTCTGCTTTTCCACACTATCCACAAAGCCATACTATTTACACACACTACCCTCCATATACTAACACCTCATCAGTTCTTTACGCCATGGGTTTTTATGTTCCGTATGATATTTTGTATCTCCGAATCCACCTTAGGATCCGCCCGGATCATACCTTCTATTTTATCATACGCATGGAGTACCGTGGAATGATCCCGGCCGCCAAAAGCCTGGCCTATCTCAATGGTAGAATATTCGGTAATTACCCTGGTTATATACATGGCAAGCTGCCGGGGAAACACAATGCTCTGGGTTCGTTTTTTCCCCTTAAGGTCCGTAAGGGACAGGAGATAATGATCCGCCACTTCCCGTTGAATTATCTCAATTGATAGATTGGACTGTTTTGGGGAGGCAAAAACATCCCGCAGCTGTTCCTGGGCAATTTCCAGGGTTACCGGTTTTTTTATGAGTTGGGCATACGCCACCAGTTTATTCATGGCGGATTCCAAATCCCGGATATTCGTTGAAATATTCCGGCTTATCAGCTCAATAACCTCATCGGGAATAGTGATATTATAGGTTTCCAATTTTTTATTTAATATGGCAACCCGGGTCTCATATTTTGGGAGTTGGAGATCCACGTTAAGGCCCCTGCCAACCCGGGTTCGGAGACGGTCACTGATGTTCTTCAATTCCGATACCGGCCTATCGCAGGTAAAGACCATCTGTTTATTGGCGTCATAGAGAGCATTAAAGGTATTAAAAAGTTCCTCTTGGGTTTCAATTTTATTCTGCAGGAAGTGGATATCGTCAATGAGAAGAACATCCACAAATCGATACTTGTTTCTAAAGGCCGACTGGGTTCCTTTAAGGGACTGGATAAACTCATTGGTAAAGGTTTCTGCAGTTGTATAGATGATCTCACTTTCCGACTTTTTATAGATTTCATTTCCTATGGCCTGCATCAAGTGGGTTTTTCCCAGTCCCACCCCCCCGTATATGAGCAGGGGATTATATGAAGTGGTTCCGGGATTCAGCGCAACGGCCTGGGCGGCGTTAGCGGCGAAGTTGTTATTATCACCTATGATATAGGTATCAAATGTATAGTCATCCCGGAGTTGGGAATGCTGCTTTTTCGTTACCGGAGCGGGACCGGGAGCGGGTTTTGCCACACGGATAGGATTTTCTTCTTTCAACCGGG
>BNUX01000074.1 GCA_025997675.1 Spirochaetia bacterium
GGAGAAATGTATAAGTTCCCGAGGTGGAAAAAAATCCTTCAGGACATTGCATGTAACTAATCGTGACGGTAAGGAAAATCAATCACAAAAGATGCGTGAAAAAATAGACAAGGTTGAATACCGCAACATGTACGGAAAACGGATGCAAATAATAGAGCCGGTGTTTTCTGATATTACCTATTGCAAAAGAATGAACCGTTTTACCCTGCGAACAAAACAAAAAGTAAATGCCCAGTGGCTTTTATTCTGCACGGTGCATAATATAGGAAAATGTGTGCCGGCATTGGAGAAAAAACATGCTTCATAGGGGAAAGAATGGAGAAATGGGGGAAACCATTTCCGGATTTACCCTCAAAAAGGCGGTATTTCATGGTCGAAACATGCAAAATCAAGATGTTTTTTATTTTTGGGGGAAAACGGTGTGCTCATAAACAGTTTTCCTACGGCCTCGTTGAACGGTGTCGCGCTCTTTAACGCTGCCGAGTTCAAAACTGCCGCTGCGTCCGCCCCGGATCGCCAGTCCTTCCAGTACGGCGGCCTTGGGGATCAGTTTTTTCAGGTCGTTGACGCTGCTTCCCAGACGGCTTCCGTTATGGGTGCAAAACGGAATGACTGTTTTCCCCGCGAAATTATACTGTTCCAAAAAAGTGAATAAGGCCATCGGCATAGTTCCCCACCAATTCGGATAGCCTACGAAAATAATATCGTAGGAGTCCATATTGCTGACGCTTGTTGAAAGCGCGGGGCGGGCGTTTTCCCGTTGTTCCTTCTGCGCCAGGGTAATAAGCGGATTATATTCTTTGGGATAGGTTTGGACGGTTTTAATTTCAAAAATGTCCGCGCCTACCGCACTCTGAATAACCTGTGCGACAACACGGGTGTTTCCGCTTTCCGAAAAATATGCGACAAGAATTTTATTCCTGCCGTCCGACTGTGCCCCCAGTTCCATAAATCCCTCCATGCAAAAGAATATTAATGCAAAGAGCAAAAACTTTTTCATACGTACTCCTAAAAATATATTGATCCGGTAAATTCATTAATGTCCATAATACAATCTACAATATCAACTTCACGATTAAGTAACAAGGGCCGCAACCGGGCGCTCCACTTAGGGATTAAATTACCCATTATGTACACTCCTTGATACGAGAGATTGGAAGCGAACCTACGGTAGCCTTTCGGCGCTAAAAACTAGTTGCAAGCTCCTAAAAACATGTTTCTAGCTGCCCCCCCCCCTGGACCCGCTTTCTTCACGTTTATATAATCACCCTACATGGCGGGAGCAAAATGATTCGGTACCATAATGTAACAAAAACATACGGCGGCATAACCGCAGTTTCCCATTTCTCCCTGGAAATCGGCCGGGGCGAGTTTTTCGGCCTCCTGGGCCCAAACGGCGCGGGGAAGACCACCCTCATCCGGATGACCACCACCCTTACCCCCCTCAGTTCCGGGATGATAGAAATAGACGGGCAGGCTATTGACCGGAATAGGACCCGGATAAAGCAAAAATTCGGCGTCGTACCCCAGTATTCAAACCTGGAGGGGGAGCTGACCGCAGCCCAGAACCTGGAGTATCATGGCCGCCTGTACGGCCTGTCCAGGGAAGCGCGGCGCAGGCGGACAACGGAATTACTGGGGTTTTGCGATTTGACGGAGCGGAAGCATGACAAGGCAAAGAATTTTTCCGGGGGGATGCGGCGCAAACTCATGATAGCAAAAGCCCTGATGCATGATCCCGAAATCATGCTGCTGGATGAGCCTACCGTTGGTTTGGATGCGGGATGGCGGCGGCGTATCTGGGACCTGCTGCGGAACCTGAACGAGCGGGGGCTGACTATTTTTTTGACCACCCATTATCTGGAAGAAGCCCAGGCGCTGTGCGGGCGGGTTGGTCTGATTGACCAGGGGAAGCTGCAAAAGACCGGGAAGCCTGAACAAATCATCGCTGCGGCGGGGAACTATGTTTTAGAGTATTTTCACAACGGGGAAACCCTGCAACGTTTTTTTAACACGAAAGATGCGGCGGTGGCCTCTGCAAAAGAGATAAGCGGGGACTTCAAGGTGCGTGAAGCAAACCTGGAGGATGCGTTTATCCTGCTCACCAACAAACGGCTGGAGGAATAGAATGAACGGCGCCCTGCAATTCAGCGCAGTATTATGGAAGGAATGGGTCCAGTTTAAAAGCAAATGGATAAGCATAACCCTGAGCGCCCTGGTGGGCCCCCTCTTGTACCTTACCGCGTTCGGCTGGGGCTTGGGGGGTGCGGTTTCGGTTAACGGGGCGGCGTATATCACCTTTATCATCCCCGGCATTATCGCCATGAACGCCATGACAAACGGGTTCGGCGTGATCGCCAATGATATTAACCTGTCCCGTAACTATATGAAGACCTTCGAAGCGGTGATGATTGCCCCGGTGGGGATGGCGGTTTACACCATAGCCCGGGTCACCGCCAATACCCTGCGCAGTCTTTACGGCGCGGCCCTCATCATTGCTACGTCATTTTTCTTTCGCTCGCCCCCCATCATTGACTGGTATTTTGTGCTGGTACTAATCCTGAACTGCTATGTATTCTCCCTCATCGGCTTTATTGCGGGAATCCTTATCACCTCCCACCCCGACATGGCCAAGGTCACCAACTTTGTGATTACCCCCATGTCCTTTCTGTGCGGAACTTTTTTCCCCCTGGAAAAGTTTCCCGCCCCCCTGCGGATGGTTTTTGAGGCGCTTCCCCTGACCCAGGCCGTCAGGGGGCTGCGGATGGGATTCGCCGCTCCCGGCAGTTTTATTGCGCCGCTGATACTGTCGGCGTATGTAATTGTGCTATTGCCCCTGGCTATCCGGCTTTGCGGAAGGGCGGAATGAAGGCTTGACACGCTGCACATTTATCAGCATGTTAACATATATGCACAGCCGCTTCCTCCACGCCTATGAGGCCATACCTCAGGAATACCGGAAAACGGTGGAGGAATTGTTTCCTTCCGGGCCGCATCCGGCGGGAGAAGGGCCGGCGGTGGAGGCGGCGGAAAACTTTGCCGGGATTTTGGGGATCCGGGCGGAGTATAAGCGGCTGCTTGATACCCAGCGGTCGGATAGGGACTTGGCGCAGTTTTTGGGGCATTTTCAGAATAATCTGGACCTTTTAATCCAGAAAACCTGGGTGGAAAAGTCCGATGAGGCCCGGAAAGACAAGCTCCAGGACCGCCTTCCCGGGTTTATCGCCGATATTGAGCGGGAAAATTACCGGAAGGCCCTGAAGGAGTTCAGCGGTATCCTGGAGGAGCTGTCACATCTGCTTTTCGGCGCCCAGAGTTCCCGGGACGATTTTGCCGAGTATGTCTTCAGGATCGATACTCAGATGGGGCTTTTCTGGTGGTATGGGGGGCAAATTGGCCGCTTCAAGCCGGCCGGTGACGGGAATCAAGGGGCCTGGTCTAATGATCCCTGCAAAGAAGGGCTTTGGGCGGTGTTGTTGCTGGGTATCTGCTACCTCACTAATTTTTAACCGTTATATCCACAGGAGTTTTTTCATATGTTGGAAGAGTCAGCGTCGGACTTTATCAGTGATTTCATCGCAGAGGACCTCAAAAACGGGCGGTTCGGCTATGTCCATACCCGGTTCCCTCCGGAACCAAACGGCTGGCTCCATATCGGCCATTGCAAGGCCTTCTATATCGACTTTTCCATGGCGGAACGGTTCAAGGGCAAGTGTAACCTCCGTTTTGATGATACCAACCCGGAAAAAGAGGACGTTTCCTATGTGGAGGCCATCAAACGGGATGTCAAATGGATGGGTTACGACTGGGAAGACCGGGAGTTCTACGCCTCGGACTATTACGAATACCTCTACGACCTGGCGGTGAAGATCATCAGGAAGGGCCATGCCTATGTGGACGACCTGACCGATGAGGAGATGAGCGAGTACCGGGGGACGGCGGTGGCGGATAAAAACAACATCACCAATACCCCCCCGGGCCGGAATAGCCCGTACCGGGATCGTTCTATAGAAGAAAACCTGGACCTTCTGGCGCGGATGCGGGCGGGGGAGTTCCCCGACGGGGCCAAGACCCTGCGGGCAAAGATTGACATGACCCACCCCAACCTGCTCCTGCGGGACCCGGTGATGTACCGTATCCGCCGTGAAACCCATTACCGGACCGGGAACACCTGGTGCATCTACCCCATGTACGACTTCCAGCACCCCCTTTCGGACGCCAAGGAGGGGATCACCCATTCCCTCTGCTCCCTGGAATACGAGATCCACCGGCCCCTCTATGAATGGTTTATCAACGAGGCCGAAGTGTTCCCCAGCCGTCAGATCGAATTTGCCCGGCTGAATATAACCCATACGGTGTTATCCAAGCGGTGGCTCCTCAAGCTGGTCCAGGAAAAGTACGTGTCCGGCTGGGATGATCCCCGGATGCCCACCATTGCGGGGCTTCGGCGGCGGGGCTATACCCCGGAGGCTATCCGGAGCTTCATTTCCCAAATCGGCGTTGCAAAGACCGACAGTATGGTAGACATTGCCTTTTTGGAGTATTGCCTGCGGGAGGATCTGAACAGGAAGTCCCCACGGGTGATGGCGGTACTGCGGCCTTTGCGGCTTATCATCGACAATTGGGCGCCCGGCGCCGTCACGGAGCTTGAGGCGGTGAACAACCCCGAAGACCCGGCGGCGGGAACCCGGAAGCTGCGCTTTTCCCGGGAACTCTGGATAGAGCGGGACGATTTTGAGGAGGTTCCGCCGCCCAAGTACTTCCGGCTCTTTCCCGGTAATTCGGTACGGCTGCGGTATGGGTACATCGTTACCTGTACGGCCTTCGACAAGGATACTGCGGGGAATATCACTGCGGTGCATTGTACCTACGATCCGGAAACCAGGGGGGGGAACGCCCCGGACAACCGCAAGGTGAAGGGGACCATCCACTGGCTTTCTGCGGAGGATGCCGTCCCCATAGAGGTGCGGGTCTACGACCACCTGTTCGCGGTGGAGCGGCCTATGGATGTGGCGCCGGGGAGAACCTTCCTGGACAACATCAATCCTAATTCCCTGGAGACGGTGTCCAATGCCTATGGCGAAAAAGGCCTGGCTACGGCGGCGGCGGGGGATCGTTTCCAGTTTGAACGGCTGGGGTATTTTGTACGGGACCCGGATACGTCCGTGACCGGAGCGCCGGTCTTTAACAAAACGGTGGGGCTCCGGGATACCTGGGCTAAAGCCCTGTCTAAAAGGAGAGAACTATGATACTACGGGGAAATGTGTATTCGGAGGTCCTGCACCTGTATACGGCGATATCCGTTTTGGCTCCCGACCAGCATTTGGATGAGGGGGCCTACCGGATATGCTATCTCCTCCACGGCCTTCACAATGACCAGAATTCCTGGATTGACAGTACCCTTTTACAAATTTTTGCCAGGGATTACAATGTTTTGTTCGTTATGCCGGCGGTGGGGAGAAGTTTCTATGCGGATATGAAGCATGGGTACAATTACTATACCTACGTCAGCGAGGAACTCCCCGAAATATGCAAAAAGGTGTTCAATATATCCGCCAAACGGGAGGATACTGCGATAATCGGCTGTTCCATGGGGGGCTACGGCGCTTTGAAAATTGCCCTGAGTAAACCTGAGCAGTACGGATTCTGCGGGGCGCTCGCACCGGCCTGTTTGTTTATTGATGAACACCTTAACGGCCTGCGGAAAAATGCCGACTACTGGCTGAAAACCGGCGGCCCGGAAGCGGAGACGATACTCCGGGATTTCCAAGCCGTCTTTGGAACGGAGCTTTCCTACACCGATGGGGACGAGATCATCAAACTGGCAAAGAAAGCTGCCGCCGGAACCGTCCGGGTGAAGATCTATGCGGTATGCGGGACCGAGGACAATCTCCAAAAGGAAAATGTACGCTTCAAGGAACAGGTAGAAAAACTGAACCTGGATTATTCCTATGAGGCATGGGCGGGTGGCCATGACTGGCTGTTCTTTAACGACGCCCTGAAAAAGGCGCTTCAAGTGTGGCATTCATAGGGTTCCGTTGAATCCTAAAAATTAATAGAAGGGGGTATCGGTATGGGAGCATCGAAGGTGTATTTTACCGATATGCGTTGTAAGGTCGAGGACAGTTTACTGAATAAGCTGGATCGCCTGATTAAAAAAGCCGGGATTGAGCAAATTGATTTTAAGCAGAAGTATGTGGCGATTAAGCTCCACTTTGGGGAGCCGGGAAACCTGGCCTTCCTCCGGCCCAACTTTGCCAAGGTGGTGGCGGACAGAATTAAGGCCCTGGGGGGTATGCCCTTCCTGACGGACTGCAACACCCTCTATGTGGGTCGGCGGAACCAGGGGCTTAACCACCTGGATGCGGCAAACGAAAACGGTTACTGGCCCCTGTCCACGGGCTGCCAGAACATTATCGCCGATGGTATCCGGGGTACCGATGATATTGACGTGCCGGTACAGGGGGGGACCTACTGTAAGGTGGCCCACATAGGCCGGGCGATCATGGATGCGGATATTTTCATTTCCCTGACCCACTTCAAGGGGCATGAAATCGCCGGTTTCGGCGGGGCCTTGAAAAACATCGGCATGGGAAGCGGGAGCCGGGCGGGCAAGATGGCCATGCACAATGAAGGCAAGCCGCTGGTTAACCCGGACAATTGTGTGGGCTGCCAAATCTGCAGCCGGTTCTGCAATCAGGGGGCTATCAGCTATGACGCTAAAAAGAAGGCTTCCATTGATCTCAATAAGTGCGTCGGCTGCGGCCGTTGTATCGGTGCGTGCAGCAAAAACGCTATCGAAAGCAAATGGGATTCCGGCAGCGCCGCGCTGAACGCCAAGATCGCCGAATACACTAAGGCGGTGGTGGACGGCAGGCCCCATTTTCACATCGCCGTGGTAAACCAGGTGTCACCCTACTGCGACTGCCACGGGGAAAGTGACGCGGCGATTGTGCCGGACATCGGTATTTTTGCCAGCTTTGATCCGGTTGCTCTGGACAAGGCCTGTATCGACGCGATTAACGCCGCCCCGGCGGTTGCTACCAGTATCCTTTCGGAACGGGAGCAAACCCACAAGGACAGCCACGGAAACCCGGACCACATCACCGATGTTCACCCCACCACAGACTGGCGGACCCAAATCAGCCATGCGGAAAAGATTGGGTTGGGCAGCGGGACCTATGAGCTGATCACGATAAAATAGTTTAGAAACTGTAGGTCAGTACCGCCTTAATAAAATGGTTATCCCGGTACTGACCCAGTTCGCCGTCCTCATCACCCCCGAAGATGCCGCCGCTTAATTCAACCGATACGTCGCTTTGAATCCAGGCTACTGCGGGCATGATCAGAAAGCCCTTTTCTTCGATATCCCAAAGACCGGTGGCCTTGAGTCTCAGTCTATCCCGGAAGAATTTTTTGGAAAGCTGCAGGGTAAGCCGGGTGAAGGTTGTATCCTTTCCTTCCTCAGAATCAATAACCAGGGGGTCCTTCCCTATCTGGTCGTGGAAGAGGCGTATGCTCTCGGTAACCTGAAGGTTCACATTGATACCCGCGATCACGTCCCGGTCAAAGCCGAGTGACCAGGCAAGGGAGGGATTGTAAATGTCCCCCTTGTCTCCCTTAAGGTCTTCGGTAATATTGGCGGCTACCTCGGCGCGGACATTAAAACCGAAAAGCACCTGGGCGTAATCGACGCCAACCTGGTGGTAAGCGTTGTAGTCTACAGGGGCTATACGGATTTTATTTGGGTCCAACAGGGGGTCCGCAAAATATTCAGCAAGCCTGACATCAATGGCCGGACGGGGAAGCCTTCCGTAGTAATACTGCCCCCCCAGATCCGATGAACCAATGGTAGTGGTGAACCGGAGACCACCCTGGGCATATTGTAAGGAGGTATCGCCCCCCCTATAGTATTCTTCAATATCAACACTATTCTGCCAGGTGTCAAGATTGTCCAGGATTGTCGGAAGGAAGAAAGCCGGTATCTTCGGATGTTGACTCAATACCGATTTCAGTCCTGCGGTCAGGGAAGGAACCAGACCGGTAATCTGCGCCGGCGCCCAGCGCCCATCAGTCGCAAAACGGTGGCCCTGGAACCAGGGGACAAAGACCCCTTCCAGTTTGGAAAAACTACCGATTCCCCAGGAAACATGGACCAGGGGCCGCCCTATTTTTACGCTCATGGGGTCAGAAATTTTGGTAAGGTCCGTATAATCCAGGGGATTAATCACGTCCAGGGGACCGAAGCTGTCGGCCTTGCCCCAGGTAAGTTTCCTCACGCCCCCCTCGATATCCACCGGGCCAAAGTAGGCCCGCACATAGGCTTCGTCTATAGTCACCGGAGAAGCGGAGCCGTCAAACACCGGGGCAAGGTTCAGGTTGATTACCGCCGCGGCCGCCTTGCCGGAAACAGAAAAATTAAGCGCCCCTGAAAAAACATCCCCCAATTTGCCCTGCTTTATTTTATCCGCTGTTTCAAAGTCGTCGGTAAAGGCCAATAGTTCCGCCGATACTTCGCCGCTTATCTTTACACCCACGGAGCCCAGTGAAAAGGCCGGGGAGCTTGCGGATGTCCCGTCCCCAAAACCAAAATCATCATCCGCCCAAACCGTTCCCGGAATGAAAACAAGACCCAGAGCGAGGAGTGGGAAAAGCAGGCGTTTCATTAGGGCCTCCCGGTTTCCAGATACCGCGGGGTAAAGACCGACTCGGGGATTTCACTGTCGTATCTCAGGATATCCACATTAATAGTGGTGGAGGTTCCCGCCGCAAGGGTGCTCATTTTAGTGACCATGGGGCTGAGCCTTCCCTGAACATCCTTGAGTTCCAGAATTTCCAGGGTCTTTACATGGGTTCCTTTTTTATCGTAGAGCTCAATTTTATAATTCACCGAATTAGCCTTGTCTATCCACTGAACCATTTTGGTATACTGGTACCCACTGTCCTTGGGGGTGGATTCGATCACATAGCAGGGCTTACCCTTGTAGTCTTCCTCCCGCAGAATTCGGTGGGTGTCCAGACCGGGATCGCGGTCCGCAGAAGAGATGTCGTCGTATGAAAGGTCGGTTTCCACAAAACTGCCGGAACCCCCGGAGGACGCAATGCGGCGCACCTTTCCTGCGGAGGGAAGATAGATCCACTGGTCGTCCCTGGCCTCGGCGTTTTCAATGGTCAGGAACCGGGTATTAATAATATTGGCGGGATTGCTGGAATGTTTAAATTCCACCACCACCCGGTGTTCCCCCTTGGAACCATCCTTTGAAAACTGGTCAAGGACGCGGTTACTGGTGGAACCGTCCTTGGCGGCAACCACCATCCGGGACCGGGTTTGAATCGTCTTTGCATCGATGCGGTTCCGTGATTTGTCCACGATGGCGGCGGCGTCTTCGGTCTGGGCAAATGATGTTACGGCGATCCCGAGCAGCATCACTACGATAATAAGTTTACTCTTTCTTTTCATCTACAACTCCTTGTATAAATTTTGGTTTAAAGAGGAGCAGCAATACGGGGATAACCGTAAGGCTCACAAAGGCGCTGGTGGCCATGGTCAGGGCGATGAGGAGCCCCAGATGTTCCAGCATGACGAACTGGGAGAGGATCAATACCGCGAAGCCCGCCCCCACCGAAACGGCGTTTATTATAATTGCCTTGCCGGAGGTAGCAAAGGTGCGCCGCAGAAAATCGTCCGTACCCTTACTTGCACGGTATTCCCGCTTAAAGGCTTCGATGTAGTGGATGGTATAATCAATGCCTATGCCCACGGACACACTGGCCACCATGGAAGTACCGATGTTTAGTTTGATCCCCAGGAAGCCCATCACCGCAAAGTTAATCAGGATAGAGATGGACAGGGGAATGATGCCGATAACCCCCGCCGCCAGGGAACGGTTGGAAATAGCGATGATGATGAACACCAGGAGGAGGGAGGTTACCACCGATATGAGCTGGGACTGAACCACCAGCCGGTTAAGGGAAGCCTCCACCAGGGCGCTCCCCCCCACGGTAACCTTAATGTCCTTGGGAAAATTGGTATCGACGTATTGCCGAATCTCCCGGATTACCCGGCCCGTATCGTCTTCCCCCAGGGTGCGGAGCTGTATGGTGGTCTTAATCGCCGTTGGTTCCAGGGAATCGTTGGCGTAGGAATCTATGCTGCCGGAAAGAAGGATCAGATAATTGGACACCAGCTGCCGGAGTTCTTCGGGCCGGGTTTTCCCGTACTTGGCGGGGAGGATCGGGATTTCATAATAGGAAGCCCCATTATAGTTAAGTTTTTTTTGCAGTTCCCAGATAAGTTCGTTGGCGTCAAGGGAACGGTCAAGGCCGGAACTTGCCGCCCCTTCAAGCAGGGCAAGCAGTTCACCCACGGTGTAGACCCGGGCATTTGCCTCCACACTTGCGGATGTTCCGGAAGAAAAGGCATCATCGTAACCGGTATCATTTCCGGCGCTTGAACTAAAGCCGAAGTCATCATCGGAGGAAACCGTAGCAATACTGCGGGGCTTTATACCGTCGGGACTTTCGTCGGCGTTAAAAACCTGGTTGACCCGCTTGACCAGGTCCGTAAAGCCCATGGCTTTGCCCACCAGGGGTATCCTGGTTTGAAGAAATTCGTTCAGACTATCAATGGCCCCCAGGCTGTCCGGGTGCAGCAGTGTTTCTGCGTCATCCGCTTCCATCACGATGCTTACCACCTTGCTGCCCCCGAACTTTTCCCGGATAAACCGGTCCGAACGGGATATGTCGGTGGTGCCTTTAAAGTATTCCACAAAGATATTGTCGATGATTACCTTGGACACGCCATAAAGCGAGACCAGCAGCACTACGGTGGTAAGAGAAATGACCAGGCGCCGTTTCCGGGAGATGCCCATAAAGGTGTCGGCGATAACATTGCTCAAGGGGTCTGCAACTTCTGTTACCGGTGTCTCCAGCCGGGGATTGACCAGGGCGCGCATGGGCTTGGGGCCGCGGATAAGGAGCAGCGCAGGGATCAGGGTGACCGCCACAATAAAGGAGGCAAAGACACCAAAGGCGGCAAAGCAGCCGAACTCCCGGATGGGAAGCACCGAGGTAAAGATGAAGGAGCCGAACCCCGCAAAGGTGGTCAGGGCCGCCAGAAATACTGCCTTGCCTATCTTTAAGAGCAGGGTAATGACCAGTTCCCGGTGTTCATCCTTCGTCATTGCGGCGTTGTGTCCCATGTCTTCTATATAGTGGGTCACCACATGGATGCCATAGGCGCTGCCCACCGCCACCAGGATCACCGGCAGCACCGTGGAAATAACCGAAAGCTTTACGCCGAAAAGGGGCATGGCCCCCATGGACCAGATAACGGCAACCAGCACCGTAAGCAGGGGAAGTACCACCGGGGTAATGCGGTGGAAGGAAAAGAAGAGCACCAGCAGTACCACCAGAATAACCAGGGGGATCATCAGCACCAGGTCCGCCCGGACCGCTTCGTTTATGGTGGCGCTGATCACCGGGAGCCCCGTTACGTAGACCTCCGCCATGCCGTCAAACATTTCCCGGGCTATGTCCCGGACTTGGATAAAGCTGTCCACCACCTCGGGTTTCCCCGCATCATTACTGTCAATGTCCAGGGTAACCAGGATCTGGGTGGCGGTAAAATCGTCGGAGATAAGGGCGTTGCGGTACATGTCCCAGGAAAGGATACGCCGCTTGAGTTCCGCCGTTTCTTCCGCTGTTCCGGAAAAATCGCCGGGGATCAGCGGCTCCACCACAATAGCGTCCCCATCGCCGGCGATGTAATCCGATGACACCATGGAGTTGATTGTCCCGATAATTTCAATCGCTTCTATCCGGGCTATATACTCCCGGATGCGGTTGATGAATTCCCCGTCAAAGACCGTACCGTACTTCCGCTCCAGCCCCACCAGAACAAAACTGGAACTGCCGAAGGTATCGTCAATATGGCCGGAGATTACCCGGGACTCGTCGTCTTCGGGGACAAAGCGGAGGTTGTTGTTATCCAGCGCCGCACGGGGAAGCTGTAAAGCAAAAAAGACCGTAATGATTCCGATAACCAGTACGATAAGAACAGGGTGTTTAAAAAACTTCTCTCCGGACCTTTCTATCCCTTTCATTTTCAATCCTACACAAACAGCATAACCGAGAGGCAAAAGACATTGCCGCTGTCGGAGATGGTGACTTCCCCCGCGTATTTCTGGGCAACCCGGCGGAGTGCGGGCAGCCCCAGGCCGTGGCCGCCTTCGGTCTTGGTGGTTTGGATTTCGCCGTTTTTGTAGTGCAGCGGCCCGGAGAGCGGATTGGTAACCTGAATCAGAAGGATATTCTTTTGGCTTTGTATTTTGCAGTGTACCGCCGGGCTTGGGGCGCCTTCCTGTGCCTTCATGGAAGTGACCGCATCCACCACATTGTCCAGGGCGATCCCCATAATGGAAGCGATGTCGTAGGCCAGGGTCGTTTCTATATCCAGCACGTCCGCCTGTACCGAAATGGCAGCCCCCAGTTCTTTTATCTGGACCGCCTTGAAGGAGATCATGGCGTCAATCAAAGAAACCCCGGTGTAATATTCCGGCTCCACCTGCTTCAAATCCCCCAGCATAGCCCAGATCCGGTTATTCACGCCGTCATAGTTTTGCTGTTCCATATCGACTTTCAGGCTGAAGAGCAGGTTTTTTAACTCATGCCGCATTTCCCCGGTCTGCCGCTGAAACACTTCAATGCCGGTGATCCGGCGTGATTGGGCGTCGAGCTGCCCCTGGAGGACCTGGGCCTGCAGATGAGATTCGTAATAGGCAAGCAGCCGGACATACATATAAAAGGTGAATAGATTCAGGGCGAGCATAAAGAACCCAAACAGAATTCCTTCAAGATAGATATTTATCCCGATCTCAAGCAACGGCCTGGCTGCACTCGCGAAGCGGGTGATCAGCACGGCGGAACCCAAAGGCGGTATGACCGTCATAATCCAGAAGTTCAGGGGCAGTTTTCCCCGGCGGTCTTTTAAAACCCAATAGTAAAACAACGCCCATCCCAATATAGCCAGGTACAGCAGATAGAATGCCGCATAATAGCCGGGGGAAAAGAGGAGTAACCCTCTTCCGAGAGTATAGCGGGCAATAAAATTGCGAAGCGTATCCATGCAGGCTTCCATGCCGATGTAGTAGATGGCGGTAAACAAGGACTCCCGCAGATCCCCGCAGAGCAGGGCGAATAGGAAGAGACTTGCCACCCAGATGAGTTCAACGCTCCCATTACTCCTTATAACGGTTATACCGGTTATGAAGTACACCCTCCATGCTATGTAGCATACGGGGAAGCTCGCCAGTAGTACTACGCGCCGGATTTTTGATGCAGGCCGGTGCCGCAGATAAAACAAAACATACCAGCCGGGGATGATAAAAAGTCCGCGCAGTACTTCCAGGGGTATATTAAGGGAATAGGTCATGGTTTATCTCCAGTGTAATAGTCCATAATTTTTCGGCGTACCTCTTTTTGTTTGCCCCGTGCCAGGGCTAAGCGGCGGCCGCCGGGCAGGAACAGGGTAGCTTTTTCAAACCGTTCAACATTATCTAAATTGACCAGTATCGAATGATGTATCCTGACAAATCCGGGATGCTTCAACTGGGCTTCCACCTCGTCGAGTTTCCCGTAAAAGATGTGGCCGGCATGTTCGACAGCCTCCGCTTTGGTTACTATCTCAATTTTGTGCCCCGTGTTTTCAAAAAACAAAATGTCCCCCAGGGGCATCCGGAACATAGTATCATTGTAGCGATATACAAACACCTGCCGGGGATTCCGCAGTTGTTTGTATACCCGCAGGAGCAATGCTTTTAATTCGGCTTCGTCAATGGGTTTCGACAGGAAGGCGGTTGTATCAAGCTGAAAGAGATGCTTGCAATAGGATTCATGGGCGGATACGAAGATCAGAACCGGGGTTTCAAACTCTTTTCTGATTTGCTCCGCCACCGCTATCCCGGTGGTATCCCCCAGTTCAATGTCCAGAAAGATTATATCGAAAGGGACGCCCCCGGTTTGCTGATTAAGGGCCGCAAGCACCTCGGCGCCGCTCTGAAAAACCTGTATGTGCATGGGTTCGGGTAAGAGATGCCCATAGCTTTTCAAGGTACTTTCCAGATACCCTGTTATGGCGCTTTCATCATCACATATGGCAATCTCAATCATGGCCGAATTGCCCCCCCGGATATGGTACACTGATTGAGGTGTTTAATTCAAGGGATGATGGCTGAATATATCCCGCTCCAGGGGCCTTTTATGCCGTGGCTGTTTTCCCAACGCATGGCGAAATAGCAGGTCTTGCCCCGTTGGCTTTCATCGAAATCGAAGATGCAGGGGCTGAGGGGGTCGAAGACGATGTGGACCAGATCGTCTATACCGGCGGGAGGGCGGTCCAGGACGGCCCAGCGGAATTCTATGCCGTATATATCGCTGCCCTTGTCACGGTAGTGGACCACAAGCCGGTGGACGAAGGAGCGGTCGATTTCCGCTTTCGGGATAGCGGCGGGGGCATTGCCGGCGTTTGGCGTGTAATCGGTACTCATATAATACTCCTTAGAAAGCTATATATGTTATACCCTGCTTTTGCCGATAACGCTAGGGGAAAACCATACCAAATTTGCTGTCAAAACGCCTGTTTTTGCTGTTTAGGCCTTTTTTAGTACAAGGTGCAAAAAGCGCGGCGCCCTGGCAAAAGCTCCCGAACTTTTGCAAAATTTGCCGTACTTTTGCAAAAGTTTTCGAAATCTTGCAAAAGTTTTCGAAATCTTGCAAAAGTTTTCGAAATCTTGCAAAAGTTTTCGAAATCTTGCAAAAGTTTTCGAAATCTTGCAAAAGTTTTCGAAATCTTGCAAA
>BNUX01000075.1 GCA_025997675.1 Spirochaetia bacterium
CAATTTCTTCGTCAATCCTCATCTTCTCCTTCAAAGTACTGGGTGAATTGTTCATAATAATCTCCTTCCTCTATGGGATCGGCATCCCGCGCTGATAGTATACGAATTAAATCGTCCCGGTACGTAACCGAAACGTCATATACCGTATTTGGCCTTGAGACGCAGGTCGCGGATGTCCTTTATGGTAAGGGTTTCCGGCGTTAAGCCTTCGGGGAGCCAGCTCCAGTCATATTCAAACGGCTGGTCCAGGAACTGGTAAGGGTCTGTTCTATGGTCATAAAGGGCCTCCAGGTTTCAGTTTCAGTATAGGGGGTATGGCGGCCTGATACAAGGTACGGGGGATAAGGGTGGTTATGAAGTGAACAAGCTAAAACAGGTCGGAGTGGGTACCGAGGCGATGAAACACTACCAAGTTTTCATCGTCCTTGATCTCATATATCAAGACCAAACCACCTTTCACATGACAGTCCATAAGGCCCTCAAGGTTACCGGACAACCCATGTTCCTTGCAGTGTGCCGGCAAGGGCTCGCCCAGCAGGATGAGGTCAATGATCGAATGAATTGCATCCATATCCATGCGGCGGCGTCCCATCAGCTTGAGATCCTTCTTGAACAGATGGGTATAGGAAGGTATACGCACCCCTTAATCTTCTTCCAGGGATTTCCAGAACTCTTCACGGGTTTTGTACCACGTGCCGGGGATTTCACCCCGCATTATCGCCCTGCCTTCCGCTATGGCGGCCAGGGTTTCGGCGTTGGGGATGTGCGGTTTGCCGCATATAGGGCAAATGTCCTCGTTATCCCCGAATGTTTCTACTTTCGCCGCCGCCGGGCGGTCAAGGGTCTGTTCTATGGTCATAAAGACCTCCAAAACAAGTATAGGGGGTATGGCGGCATGATACAACGCCCTTATCGGCATCCCCTCCGAAAAACGTTACAAAAAATGGTAAAAACATCTTGACAGCCCCGTAGTTAGGGTTTACAGTCGAATTTCGCGGGGAAATAATTCCCATCTAAACGAAACAAGGGGGTACGAAATACCAAAAAAAGAAAAGGTTTAATCCACCCCACGGGGTTTATGCGAGGACCCCGTCTGAGCCCGCTGGGTAGTCAGCGCGACCGACAAAGGCATATGGAGCGAAATGTACCCGGTGTATTTTACGTAGACTGGATAAGTCGCCACAGACCGCCCGGTTCTGGACCTTTGGTCCGATAGACCGGGCGTTTTTTTGGCCAAAATTCGTTCAAAATCATAAAATTTTAAGAAAAAAGACTTGAAAAACATAAATAATGATGTACAATGTACTTATGGATGTTTTATTAGACGCAAGTGCAATAATGGCTATCATTCTCAATGAATCTAATCGGGATATTGTTGTTGATTTAACCAAAGAAGCAACCCTATTATCACCAGAAATGATCTCATTTGAGATTGGAAATGCTCTGGTAAGTTTATTTAAAAGACATCGATTAAATCATACTGAAGTATTAAAAGCATATGTAGATTTTGCAAAAATTCCAATGAGGACATTGAAACCTGATATGGGAAAGGCATTAAAAATTTCCTGTGAATATAATATTTATGCCTACGATGCATATTATTTAGAAACGGCATATCGGTTAAAATTACCATTAATAACATTTGATAAAAATATGACCGCTGTTGGTAAAACTATGAAAATCACTATTTTGAACGGAGGAAAAAATGAGGATATATAATTATTCTGAGGCACGGCAAAACTTTGCAACAGTATTAAATACTGCATTGAAAGAAGAAGTAATAATCACACGGAAAGATGGCAGTAGATTTAAACTACTGTCAATTAACGAAAATAAAAAACAAGGAAAATCTCCGTTGGAAGACATAAAAGGTATAAAGGCCGATGTATCAATGGAAGATATTCTTGAAGCAATAAGATATGGAAGGGAAGATCGGGAATATAAAACCGATACCCAGGATAAGGAACTTTACATAAACGGTTCCAGGGCCTGATACAGTTCCCGGAACTTTTTAAAGCCCCGGTCGTAAAATTCCCGGTGTTCCCTACGGGGTATTATCTCATCCTCATACCGCACCCATTGGGTGATACAGGAAACATCGGGGATATAT
This sequence comes from Spirochaetia bacterium, assembly GCA_025997675.1. Classification (GTDB taxonomy): domain Bacteria; phylum Spirochaetota; class Spirochaetia; order Treponematales; family Breznakiellaceae; genus Termitinema. Next base: position 2,111 of record BNUX01000075.1, read on the forward strand.
CCCGTTCCCTGGGCTGCAAGAAAGGCGTCCCCATAGGAGGCGCCGGTTTTTTCCCGGGGGACCAACTGGGGGCAGCCGCAAATATCGCTGATAACCTGGATGAGGCTGCGGCTTTTTGCAATGCTGCCGATGGCGAGGATCCGCGCGGCTTCAATCCCCGTCTCTCGGAGGGCCTCAAGATTGTGCCGTATGCCGTAACCCAGGGCCTCCTGGAATGCCCGGTACACATCCCCCGGGGTATTACGGAGGGTAATGCCGAAAAGGGCGCCCCGGGCCCGGGGGTTATTGATGGGGGTCCGTTCCCCGGCAAAGTAGGGAAGCAGGGTCAGCCCTCCGGCGCCCGGGCCCGATTCCTCCGACAGGGCCTCCCATTGGGGGAAATCCCTGCCGGGGAAGGTCTCCCGAAGCCACTTAAAGAGGTTGCCCGCACTGGTCATCCCCCCGGCAAGGGCAAAGCTTCCGGGATTGACAAAATAGCTGGCCCAGAAGGATTCCTGGGGAAGCAGCCGGGGCGTTTTCAGGATAAAGAAATTGCTGCTCCCGTACATCATCATCATGTCGCCCTCCCGGTAGAGCCCCGCGGATACCGCCTCGGCGGCGGCATCCGCAGTACCGCAGATCACCCTGGTACCGGGAACCAGGCCGGTAAGCTCCGCCGCTTCCGGGCTCACCACACCGGCCACCTCCTGGCTCCAGAGCAGTTCCGGGAGCCTGGCAATTTCGGTAAGCTCCGCCGCATAGGTATCGTCCCAGCGCTGTTTCCGGATATCGTACAGGGGGCCGTAGGCCATGGCGTTGTAAATATCCAGGGTATAGCGGCCGGTGAGACGGTAGACCAGATACCCGGTGGCGGTGAGAAATTTTTCCGTTTTGTTATACACCTCCGGCTCGTGATTCTTAATCCAGAGGATCTTGGGGCAGCATGACTGGGTAGAAAGGTTCTGCGCCGTCATAGCAAAAATAGCCTTTTGGCCAATCCGTTCTTCCAACTGCCGAATCTCTTCCTGGGCCCGGCAATCAATTCCGTAGAGGATACCCGGCCGTAAGGGGCGGCCTCCCCTATCCACCGGCAGGACGCAGGGCGCAATGGTACTGATACCGACCGCTCTGATGTCCCCCGGGGAGACTTCGGGATTTTTCAGCAGGGCCTTTACAATCGTTAAAAAATCGTTCCACCACACCCCATCGGCATCCTGTTCCGCCCAGCCGGGATGGGGCATACACACCCCGTGGGGCACGCTATGCTCCGCCAGGATCCTTCCCCCTATATCGGTGATAACACCCCGGGATGCGCTGGTACCAATGTCAATGCCTAAAAATAATTCCATAGCTTACAGTAGAATAGTACCCTTATCCAAAATGGGCCTGCCATCCAGATACACGGTCCCGGTCTTCCGGGTGTCTTTGATAATATCCCAGTGAATGGACGACCGGTTTGTACCGCCGCATTCAGGGTAGGCCCGGCCCAAAGCGATATGGACGGTGCCGCCGATTTTTTCGTCTATAAGAATATCGTTACAAAAACGGGTTACCTGAGGGTTTGTACCGATGGCGAACTCCCCCAGGGCTTTCGCCCCTTCATCCCCTGCCAAAACAGAGCGGAGAAAATCCTGCTCCGTGGAAGATTCCGCCCTGACGAGCCGGCCTTTTTCCCAGGTTAAAGAAATATCCCGGACAAGCCGTCCCCCCAGGACCCCGGGGAATTCAAAATAGATATGCCCATCCTCGGTTCCGTTTACCGGCGCCGTGGCGATCTCCCCGTCGGGCATATTGTTGATACCCCCAAAGGGCACCCACCGGCGGCCTTCAACGGAGAATCGCAGGTCCGTTTTTTCACCGGTGATGCGGACTTCCCTGCCCCGGTTCAAAACTTCGGCCCAGGCATTCCAGGCGGCAACTTCCTTCTCCCAATCCAGGAAGCAGGCGTCGAAAAACATATCCAAAATCGTTTCGCCGTCGGTTTGGGCAGCCTGGGCAAAACTTTCGTTGGGAACCCGGATAAGGCACCACCGGGTTTTTTCCCAGCGCAGCGCGGAGATAGTTCCCATAGCTTTTTGGTTTGCCGCCAGGACATCCGCCGGAATATCCTGTAGCTCGTAGAGGTTATGGGCGCCCCGGAGGCCGATATATACATCCGCCCATTCCATTCCCGCCGCTTCAATTTCCGGGACCCAGTGTATCTGTTCGGTGTTCCCGTACCGCAGCAGGGAATGACGCAGGGTTTCGGAGAGGAACTGCACCTGGGGGAATCCGCCGGCCTTGATTACCGCCCGGTAAACCGCCTGGGCCAGGGGAAAGGTTTCCGGTTCGATCATGGCAATCATCACCCGTTCGCCCTTCTGTACCTTGGTAGAATAGGTAACCAGAAGATCCCCTAACCGTTCCCACCGTGGATCCATTATCTGCTCCGGAATGCTTTAACCTTGTCCATAAAGGTTTTAACCCGGGACTCGTCAACGGGATTAAAAAAGACGCCGTCCTTTTTAAAGGTCGTACCGGTTACGGCGCCGTCGGCGATGGACAATTGCTCTTCCACATTGGCAAGCCGTACCCCGGTATTAACGAACACCGGGGTTTCGGGCACCGCGGTTTTGACCTGCTGTAAAAGGGACGTATCGGTTGCCGCTCCCGCGGTGAGCCCGGAAACACAGAGGGCATCCGGGAGGCAATTGAACACCGTCGATGTGGCAATATCAGTAATACTGCGGCTGCCGAGGTATACGGCGGCCTCGGGGCGTATATTAAAGAGCAGCTTTATCTTTTGGGCGCCCATCCGGTACTGATGCCGGACAACTTCACCAAAGTTGGTATTCCAGAGGCCAAAATCCGATGCATAGACCCCGGTAAAAATTTCACGGACAAAAAGGGCGTCCACCGCCACGGCGAGATCAATGGATGCGATGGGGTCCCACAAAACATTTACCCCATAGGGAACCTTCAGTTCCCCTTTCAGTTCACCGATGATCCGGGCCATAACGGTATAGGTTATGGGCTCCACCTTGGTAAGGTAGGGCAAGCTGAATTCGTTGGAAAACATAATCCCGTCCACCCCGCCCCTCTGGAGGGCCACAATATCCGAGCGGGCCTTTTCGATTACCCATGCTAACCCCTTCTCCTGATCGTACCGGGGATCCCCCGGCAGGGCTTGAAAATGGCACATGGCAATCACCGGTTTCTTTACCTTAAATACTTCTTCCAGCCAACTCACTATTTTCCTCCAAAACTATACCGGAATGCTACCCGGACTTTCCCCCGGTGTCAACAAAGCAATTTTTTGACGCATTGATATGAGCCTCCCGTCTACTGAAACAGCCCAAACCGGATAACCAGCCCCGCAAACACGATGGAAACCATGGACAGCAGCTTGATCAGAATATTGATGGAAGGCCCGGAGGTATCCTTAAAGGGGTCCCCCACCGTATCGCCCACCACCGTAGCCTTGTGGGGTTCGGAACCCTTGCCACCGTAGTTGCCCTCTTCCACATACTTCTTCGCGTTATCCCAGGCCCCGCCGGAGTTGGCCATCATTATTGCCAGCACAAACCCGGCGGCGGTGGCCCCGGCAAGCATACCGACTACCCCGTTCACCCCCAGGAGGAGCCCCACCAAGAGGGGGGAGACAATCCCGGTAAGCGCCGGGGCGATCATTTCCTTTTGCGCGCCCCTGGTGCAGATGTCCACGCAGGTGGCGTAATCCGCATCTGAAGTTCCTTCCATCAGCCCCTTAATTTCCTTAAACTGGCGGCGGACTTCCACCACAATGTTCTGAGCGGCCCGGCCCACAGCCCTCATGGTCATGGCGGAGAAGAGGAAGGGAAGCATGGCGCCGATAAAGAGGCCAATCAGCACCGGCGGGTTCGTAATATCAAGGTTGAACACAAAATCCGGCGCCTTGATCTCCACCTCGTCCTTATAGGCTACTATCAGCGCAAGGGCGGTGAGGGCTGCGGAACCGATGGCAAAGCCCTTGCCGGTGGCGGCGGTGGTGTTCCCCAGGGAATCCAGGGCGTCGGTCCGTTTCCGGACTTCCGCAGGCAGGTGGGCCATTTCGGCGATACCCCCGGCGTTATCCGCTACCGGGCCGTAGGCGTCGGTGGCCAGGGTGATGCCCAGGGTGGACAACATGCCCACTGCGGAGATACCCACACCGTAAAGGCCCTGGGAGAAGTTCTGCGCGCCGCCGGAACAATAATAGCTAATCAGCACCGATACCCCAACGATGAGCGTGGGGAGTATGGTGGACATCATCCCCAGGGAGATCCCGCCAATGATGATGGTAGCCGGCCCGGTCAGGCTGCTTTCCGCAAGCTCCCTGGTGGGCTTATAGGTCTGGGAAGTGAAGTACTCGGTGAAAAACCCGATGAGCACCCCGGCAATAAGCCCCGAAAGGATCGCCCCGTACACCCCAATCCGTCCGGGATGGTTCGCGCAGTCCAGGAAAAAATAGATGATGGGATAGGCCGCTATGACGATGATTGCCGATGAAACATAGGTCCCCTTGCGGAGCGCCGCCAGGAGGACCTTCTGATCCGTGTTCTCTTTACAGCGCACAAAGAAGGTACCGATGAGGGAGGCGACAATCCCCACAGCGGCGATGATCATGGGAACCGCCGCGCCGCCGAAGTCGTAGCCCGCCGCAACCGCCAAGGCAATGGTTGCCACAATGGACCCCACATAGGATTCGTAGAGGTCCGCCCCCATACCGGCCACATCCCCCACATTGTCTCCCACGTTATCCGCGATAACCGCCGGATTCCGGGGATCGTCCTCGGGGATGCCCGCCTCAACCTTGCCCACCAGGTCGGCCCCAACATCCGCCGCCTTGGTAAAGATACCGCCCCCCACACGGGCAAAGAGGGCCATACTGGAAGCCCCCATGCCGAAGGTCAGCATGGCGGCGGAAATGGCCCGGATCTGCGCCGCAGGGTCCCCTGCCAAACCCGCGTAAAACACGTACTTTAATAGGAAGAACCAGATCGACAGGTCCAGGAGCCCCAGCCCCACCACGGTGAACCCCATGACGGTACCGGAAGAAAAGGCCACCCGGAGGCCCCGGTTAAGGCTTTCGGAGGACGCCTGGGCGGTCCGGGAATTGGCGGCGGTGGCAATCTTCATCCCGATAAAGCCCGACAGGCCCGAAAAGAAGCCCCCGGTGATAAACGCGAAGGGCACAAAGGGGGTCAGAAAGCCGGTAAAAGCCATGAGACCCAGGACCACAAACATGAACACGAAGAACAGCAACACCCCGGAATACTGCCGCTTCAGGTAGGCATTGGCCCCCTGGCGTATAGATTGGGATATTTTCTGCATAAGTTCGCTGCCTTCGGAAAAGCCCAGAACCTTCTTGGCCTGAAAAAAGGCAAAAAACAGGGCAATAATAGAGCCGATAGGCACCAACACGAAATAACGCTCGTCCATTTTCTAAGAACCTCCGGGTTGATTATACCCGCGAATGGAAAAAAATGCCACAAAAACTTGGGCTATAGGTTTTTATTATATTACCTGCGAAACCGATTGACAAATGGTATACAATGTAGTATTCTGATGGTATGCAAATCCTGTGGGACGATAAAAAAAATGTACGGCTTATTGCTGAACGCGGAATCTCGTTTACCGAATTTGCCGGCCTTATTTTGGAGAAAAATATCATATTGAAAACGGTTTTTCCAAGCAGAAAATATCATAAATTATATGGAGGAAAAGAAAATGAGCGTGATACTTGACGCTTTTGAGCAAGCCATTGAGGAAAATGCTGAAAACTTTGTCCCGGTTACGGAAAACGAAGAGGCGGAAATTGAAATGATTATTGCTTCCGCAAACAAAACAAAAAACATCAATATACGTATTTCGGAATATGACTTGGAAAAGGTCAAACAAAAATCAGCCGGCGAAGGTCTTCCGTACCAGACGCTTATTTCAAGTATTATCCATAAATATGTAGCCGGTACCCTTGTTGATGAACAGTCGGTACTCAAATCACTGCAATTGCTTAGGCGGTAGGGGATGGGTCGATAGCCCCTGTCCTGGGTATATCCTTTCCCGCGCATAGCGGCCAGTGGGTCCTTGACAAAAAAATAGCGTATCGTCTAAAATGATAATGCAACGAGTAGTGTTAATTAACACGTAAGGCCAGTTGTGTTCTGCCTATGCAGAAATGGGGCTTATGTAATGACAATACTCGTTTTTTGTCTATATCCATAGGCCCTTAAAACCTTTTAATAAGGATGGCTTTATGGACTCTTTGGAAAATGTGATCCCCCAAAACAAAATGGCAACCACTCAGGTAAATAAATTGCTCCTGGCAATGGGATTGCCCATGATTGTATCCATGATGTTACAGGCATTCTACAATATTGTGGACAGCTATTTCGTCAGCCAAATAGCGAACACCAATGCCGTTTTAGGCATGGGTGAATACGGCGTGAACGCGCTGACCCTGGCTTTCCCTATTCAAATGCTGATGATTGCCATCGGTGTCGGAACCGGTGTGGGCATTAACTCCCTATTGTCCAGAAGTTTAGGGGAGGGCAACCGCGAAAAGGCAAGTAAAATTGCGGGAAACGCTATCTTCCTGGGACTTTGCACCTATGCGGTATTCCTCTTAGTCGGCATATTCCTCGTTCCGGCCTATCTGCGTTCACAAACGACCGATCCGGTTGTCATGCGAATGGGAACAGAATACCTGCGAATCTGTACTATTCTATCCTTCGGCGCGATCCTGTCCATGATTTACGAAAAACTGTTGCAGGGGGCGGGAAGGACAATCCCGGCAACAATTGCGCAGATTGCAGGGGCACTCGCCAATATAATTCTTGATCCGATTATGATATTCGGTCTTTTGGGCTGCCCGCAGATGGGCATTGCAGGGGCAGCCTACGCCACCGTGATCGGGCAAGTCCTCACGCTGGTTTTGGATATGATTTTTCATCATCAATTCAACAAGGATGTGGATGCCGGCCTTCACTATATAAAGCCTGACCGTGCTTTCATCGGTGAAATTTACAAAATCGGCTTCCCGGCTATTCTTATGCAGGCGTTGATGTCCTTCATGACCTACGGGCTCAACATTATTTTGGGGGTGATTGGGAGCAGCGCCGTTACCGCCTATGGTATGTATTACAAGATTCAGCAGTTTATTTTCTTCGCCGCATTTGGTATGAATAACGCGATCATCCCGGTTGTCGCGTTCAACTTCGGCATGAAAGATACGCGGCGCATGAGAGCCGGAATCAAGTACGGTATGCTGTACACCCTGATTATCATGGCAGCCGGAATGGTTTTGCTACAGGTGTTTGCCCGACCATTGATGGGCGCTTTTTCACTCTCCACTAACACGATGGACTTATGTGTTCTCGCCATCCGCATTATTACCTTGGGGTACCTGTTCGCGGGGGCAAATATCGCGTTTCAGGGGATTTTCCAGGCATTCGGCAACGGTGTCCGTTCCCTGCTTGTTTCAATGATCCGCTTGATTCTGGTGGTGTTCCCGGCGGCGCTTTGGTTTACCACCTTTCAAAACGCGGAACGTATTGTGTGGTGGGCATTCCCCGTCGCGGAGGCCTCTGCATTGGTTCTTGCCGGGCTGTTTATGGGGATGACCGCCAAAGAGCAGCAATTGGGCACCCTCACCCCGCATCTTCTATCAGGTTCTTCATGATATACTCCCGCCGTTCCGGGGTGTTTTTTCCCATATAAAAGCTGAGCACCTGGGGCACCGCCTTGAGGGTTTGTATGCCAACCGGCACCAGCCGTATGTCCTCGCCGATAAACTGGCCGAACTCCTTGGGGCTGATTTCCCCCAGGCCCTTGAACCGGGTCACCTCGCTCTGGCTGCCCAGGGCTTTACCGGCCTCGTCCCGTTCCTTTTCGTTGTAGCAGTACCGGGTCTCCTTCTTGTTCCGCACCCGGAACAGGGGGGTCTCCAGAATGAACACCCGGCCGCCTGAGACCAGTTCCTCAAAGTAGGAAAGGAAAAAGGTGAGCAGCAAATTGCGGATATGGAAGCCGTCAAAGTCCGCGTCCGTGGCGATAACTATCTTGGAATACCTAAGGCCGGAGACATCGCTTTCAATACCCAGAGCCATCATCATGTTGTAGAGCTCATCGTTTTTGTAGATAGCCGCCCGCTTTTTACCGTACATGTTTTCTATCTTCCCCCGGAGGGAAAAGAGGGCCTGGGTCATCACGTCCCGGCTTGAAACCATGGACCCCGTGGCGGAATCCCCCTCGGTAAGGAAGATCATGGTCCCCTCCCCTTTCTCGCCGTCCTCCATATGGTACTTGCAGTCCTTCAATTTGGGGATTTTGAGGGTAATCTTCTTCGCCGCTTCCCTCGCTTCCTTCTTCACCGCATTCAGCTCGGTACGCAGTTGTTCGTTGGATATGATCTTCAATTCCAGTTTCTTCGCCGGCTCGGGATTCTTGTGGAGCCAATCCTCCACCGCATCCTTCACTTCCTGAACCACCCACCCCCGGATGTCCGAGTTCCCCAGCTTGTTCTTGGTCTGGCTTTCAAACACCGGGTTCTTCAACTTTACGGCGATGGCCGCGGTGGTCCCCTCCCGGATGTCCTCGCTGCGGTAATCCTTCTTGAAAAAGGTCTGGATGCCCTTGAGAAACCCTTCCTTAAAAGCCGAAAGGTGGGTGCCCCCGTCACTGGTAAACTGGCCGTTCACAAAGGAAAAGTATTCCTCCCCGTAGTGGCTATCCCCCGCCGTATGGGTAAAGGCAAACTCCAGATGTTCCCCCTTGTAGTAGCCGATAGGATAGATGCCGTCCTCGCCGATCTCTTCCGTAAGAAGATCCAGAAGGCCATTTTGGGATACATACGCTTTACCGTTGAGGTTCAGGGTAAGCCCGGTATTGAGGTAGGCGTAGTTCTGCATACGCTTTTCGATAAACTCCAGGTTGAACTGGTACGTTCCAAAGATATCCGCATCCGGGGTAAACTCAACATAGGTGCCGTTCTTCTGCTGCTCTTTCAGCTTCCCCTTCTTCTGGTTGATAAGGCCGCCCCGTTCAAAAAGCGCCTCCGCGTATTCGCCGTCACGATAGGCCACTACCCGGAAGCGGGAGGACAGGGCGTTCACCGCCTTGGTCCCCACGCCGTTGAGGCCCACGGAAAACTGGAACACATCATCGTTGTATTTAGCCCCGGTGTTGATCACCGATACGCACTCCACCAGCTTCCCCAGGGGAATACCCCGGCCATAGTCCCGGACAGAAGCACTCCCGTCCTTTACCGAAACCTCAATGCGTTTGCCGTTCCCCATGATGAACTCGTCAATGCCGTTGTCAATGATCTCCTTGAGGAGCACGTAGATGCCGTCATCGGGGTTGGAGCCGTCCCCCAGGCGACCTATGTACATACCGGTCCGCAGGCGGATGTGTTCCAGGGAGGAAAGGGTCTTGATTTTAGACTCGTCGTAGACCCCGGGAACCTTCGGAGAAGGCGCCTTAGCCGCCTTTAGCTCCGCCGCCCTGGCGGCCAGACCCTTTGCCGGCTTGGTTTTTTCGGCGGACTTAGCCGCAGCCGTGGATTTTTTCTGTGTTGCTTTTGCCATACTGATTCCCTATATCCTTATTACCATTTTTCAAAGTCCGGCGCGCCATGTTTACACACGGGACAGATAAAATCCGGCGGGAGTACATCCCCTTCGTACACATAGCCGCAAATTTTACACACATACCCTTTCTTTTTCCCCGCGCCTGCCTGGGGCTTGGGTTTGATGTGATCAAAATAATACTGGTAGGTTAATGACGGCGCGGCGCTTAACACCGCCGCTTCGGTGACATCCGCAACAAACAAGGTGTGGGTACCGTAGTCACTTGCACTGATAATGGCGCCGGAGATAAAACTATTGGCATAGCGCCCCTCATACCGTATACCGTTGGCGCTGCGTTTTATTTCCGGCGCACCGGCAAACTTATCAATATTCCGGCCGCATTGAAACCCAAAGCACTGGAACAGAGAAAAGGGTGTTTCTACATCCAAAACAGACACCGTAAAAATACCGGTTTTGCGTATCATGTCCCGGGTAAAATTGTTCTTGTTGACCGCAAAGGAAACACGCGGGGGCGTATTCGTTATCTGGGCAAGGGTATTGATAATACAACCGTTATCCTTATCCCCATCCTTTGCCGTTAAAAGAAAAAGTCCATAGCTCAGATTAAAAAAAGCGGCATTATCAATAGTGGTCACCGTATCCATATGTACACCTCTTTACTTTGAGTAATTGCGTATGTAAATCATACATTCTATTTGGTGCCAGGCACTCCTATATTCCCAAGAGTGTATCGTATTATAGGTATTTTGGCAATAAGAAAATCAACCACGAAAAAGACAGGAAACACCCGTGGTTCTTTTTCGTGGTTTTTTCTTCACTTTCCTCCTAACTCAGCACGATGCTGATAACCGGGGACCAGGGGCCGGTCTCCTCGGAGCCGTTCTTGAACGCCACGCTGATATCCACCACCTTACCGATATTGAGCACCCCCAGGTCCAGGTTCTTGTGCATGCCGCCGCAAAACACGACGTCGCTCAGCAGTTGGGGGTCGTTCTGGCAAGGGTCTCCGCTGTTCCGGGCGAGGAAGCGGATCACCATCCCTTTCAGGGTTCCCGGCGGATCAACGAGGCTGCCTTCCTTTAGAAAAACAGACACCCGGATCTGGCCCGGGGCGGTGTTGTCCACCGTGCAGTAGCAGGAACTCACGGGTTTGCCCTTCGCCTTCCGGTTGGTGCTGTTTTCTATCAGCCCCATGTCCGCTATATCCGCCTCCGTACAGGGGGGGATTTTGCAGTAGCGGTTTTTGAAGTTGTCAAAAAGCGCATTCATGTTGGCAAAGGCGGCGTTGCAGGCGATGCGGTCCACATGGGTAGCGTGGCCCCTATCGCCGATCTTGGCATAGGCGCCGTTAGTCAAGGCCCAGGACGCGGCTAAGGCGTCCGACACGGCGGTGGGTACTAGCATAGCAGGACCCCTTACATTAACTACGTCAAGGCATTGCTTTGTTTTTGCCAGTTTCTGTACCCGGTTTTTGGCATCCCAGTGATATCCGGGTTCTTTTTCTTCCATAATGGCACTCCTTCATGTATCTCAAGACTCTCCCGGGAACAAATCCCCGGCTCTGTAAACGCTTTACAGTCTCTGTAAACGCTCTACAGTCTCTGTAAACGCTTTACAGCCTCTGTAAACGCTCTACAGTCTCTGTAAACGCTTTACAGTCTCTGTAAACGCTCTACAGTCTCTGTAAACGCTCTACAGCCTCTGTAAACGTTCTACAGCCTCTGTAAACGTTCTACAGCCTTAACAATTGGTAATATCCTGGGAGACTTAAGACCCAAATAGGTCTTTTAGACCGGTAGGTCTCTAAGCCGTTGACCGGACCGCCGGGCTTTTTTAAGGGCCGCCGGTTGTAGGTTATACGCGGAGGGCGCCACGAAGGCCCGCCGTTTGTTGATAGTACAGGGTAAGTATACACCGCCTTGGGGGAAAGCGCAAGGGTTATTTTAGCGATTTGGGGAAAAAAGGGCATAAAAGAGCAAAAAACCACGAATTACACGAATAAAACAACAGATTCTTATATTAGATGAACAATACTTGCTTTGAATCTGACATAGTACGGCCCCCTTTTCTAAAAGTGTATCGTATTATAGGTATTTTGACAATACATTATCTTTTTGCCCTGCTTTTGAGGCTACCGGCAGTACCATGCATCTTTTCTTCCCCGTCTCTGTAAACATGTCCTTAGTCATATTCTGTTACAACTCAAACAAATATTTCCGGCGCAATTCGTTGCAGAAATTCTTTAATCTGTCTCGCGCAGGACAAAGCTTGTTTCATGGCAGCATTGTCAATAGCAATTTCAAATGGGTAACGCGGTTGCGATCCGTATTCCGATAATATGGAACATGGCATGAGTATCCCCTCGAATTCTATTTTGTATACCTTGCAGAGATCGCATAGGGTCTCTAAATCATGGGTATGAGGCGGATCGTCCCCATTTAGTACAAGAAACCCTTTGAGGAATTTTTCCGCTGATTGCTGACAATGATAACAAACAATGCCAAACGGAGTGGGCCATAACGTATTTGCCAGATGTTCCGCAGTAATCAAGTCTGTATCCGCATATCTGCGCCATTCTTCGGACTAAAGTCCGCTGCGTCTTCAATATACTCATCCATACAACACCACCCCGTTGTTAGCAATAAACCGGTCTATTGACGGACGCGTTTTCCGGTACAAAAAAGCGCTTTGTTTTTTGACAATCAGATCAACCGGCATGGACTTTTTACGCGCCATCGCCAACCGAATTTTACAGGCTGCGTCAAGTTCCCGCATCTCGACGCTGTCTTTCAAAACCACATACAGGTCCAGGTCGGAGTCCTTGTGGGGGGTGCCGTAGGCGTAAGAGCCAAAAAGTATTACTTGTTCTACAGGGAGGGTATTTACAATAATATCCGTGAGCAATTTCAGTTCATTCCGTACAGCCTGATCCATAAAATCCCCCCTTGTAAAACCAGTATGTCATACCCCTTAAAAAGATGCTAGGCACCTTTTCTCAAAGGGGCTTATATCCCCGCTCTCCATTTCCAGTCTTCCGACAAGAGCGCCCTTGATAAACTCCATGG
>BNUX01000076.1 GCA_025997675.1 Spirochaetia bacterium
CCGGTCAATGCGGAAATACGCCGCCCGGGTAGCCGGGAATCTGGCAAAGTTTCCCCGTTTTGCCACCCAGGCGGATTCCATTAATGGCGTCGATGCCCTTACCACCGACCGCTTTGCGGACGGCGAAATGGAAGTGACCGTTTCTGACCATGGGTCTGCGGAATCCCTGCACGGACGGGATGTGATCCTCTTTACCAGCTGCGCCCGGAATGATGCGGGTATCGCCGTGGAGGAAGCGAAAATTGAACTGTACCATACCGTGGACGCCTTGAAACGGTCCCAGGCGGAACGGATCATCGTCTTTGAACCCTTCGTTTCCTGCTCCCGCTCCGACCGCACCACCCGGCGCAGTTCCGTCGGGCTCTGGGTTCACTTCAAGACACTCGGAAGCCTGGGAGCCGACCATATCGTCACCTACCAGCTCCATTCCGATAAGTCAAAGTCAATGCTGGACCCCACGGTCTGCCTTATCAATGACGTCCCCGCCCTGACCCTCCTCAAAAAGTACCTCTGTGATACCTATATCCGGGACCTCAAAACCCTGGAAGAGGAGGTGCGCCCCAACTGGGCCTTCTGTTCCGTGGACGCCGGGGGTGAAAAGCTGACCCACCAGTTTGCCAACGCCTTCATGGCCCCCCTGGTGGTGGCCCACAAGCAGCGGGATTATTCAAAGTCCAATACCATCGAATCCATCAACATCCTTTCCGCCTGCCCCATCGAGGGCAAGGTTCTGTGGATTGTGGACGACATGGTGGATACCGCCGGTTCCGTGACCAGCCTTATCCGGGCCCTGGCGGCCTTTCACCCAAAGGAAATCAACATCATCGCCATCCATGCCCTGTTCTCGCCCCCGGCGGGGGAGCGGCTTTCCCAGCTATCCGCCGAGGGCCTCCTCAAGCACATCATCGTCACCGATACGGTACACTGCGCCACCGGCGCTTGCGCATGTGGGGAAACGGACATCCCCAACCTGGAGGTGGTCCCCTCTGCGGGCCTTTCCGCCAAGGTGGTGGGCGCCATCGTTACCAATAATTCCGTGAGCAAGCTCACGCCACCCTTCAATGCGGAGGCCTACTTCAAGGCGCCCAACCTATTTAACCCTGATTGAACCGGGCCCCAGGGTTGCCGCCTGATGCAGTGCGGCCCCTTCCAGCCGTATCCCCTCTTCCCCCCCTGGACTAACTACCGGTATAACCCTGCCCAGTACTTCCAGGGGCCGCTCCGGGTTAAGGGCCACAGCCTGGTCGAAGGACACCTGCACCCTCCCTTCCAGGGTTCTGCGGGTATCGTAGCCCACAAGCAGCTCAAACCTTGTACTCGTCTCACCCTCGGTTAGATTGGCGGCCGTGCCCCGCCAGATAACGTAGCAGTCCCGGTACAAGAGGGGTTCCTGCATCACCGCCGAGTAGGGAAACCGGTGCTTGAGGGTGTCAAAACCCGGGGTCTCCAGGTAGGACTTCATAAGCCGGGCCTTGTTTTTCATCGGCTCCGAAGCGTTGGATTCGATAAGCCGGTTCAGGGGAAGCTTCGCCTCCTCATCCCGGTACGCGGCAAAGAGCTTCCGGGCCGATTCATACTGTTCCAACACCTCTTTCTGCGTAAGAATATACCGGAAGGCCCCGCTAATTTGCACCGGGGTCTCCCGTTCCTCCCGTTCCAGCGTCACCCCCGCAAGCCCCACCCGTTCGGCCTTCACCCCGTGGATCACCCCGGTTACCGCCAAAACAAAGCCGGCAAGGGCCAGCGCCAGGATGAAAGCGGCCAGGGGAAGGATGATCCGGCCCGGCGTAAGGGACAGCACAGGGATGGGCGGAAACAGTTGATGGGTCTTCCCCGAATCAATCCAAACCTGAATCTCCTCGGCGCCCCCGTATTTCCGCAGCACTTGAAGGGCCTTTTTGGCAATCGGATTCCGGCCTTCCCTATCCAGCACCTCCAGGTACAGGTCCACCGCCTTCGCCGTATCACCCCGATGGAGGAAGCACACCGCCATCCCCAGAAGTACCGAGGGATCCAACATCCTGATGTCCCGCCCGCGCTTGAAATAGGTAAAAGCCCCCCCCAGATCCCCCGCCCGGAGGCACGCGCAGCCTAATATATAGTAATAGTTGAAGGAATCGTGATAGCGGACCACCTCCGGCTGGAGCAGGGAGATCACCTCCCCGAACTTCCTTCTCCGCAGCAGGCGGACCGCCCTGCTTAAAACCGGATCGAGCCGCATATTACGATAGGCCCTTAAGCCGCCGTACCAGGGCAGCCTTATCCGTTGCGCCGAAGAAGGAGGACCCCGCAACCAGCACATCCGCACCCGCATCCCGGGCGACCGCAGCGGTGGATTCGTTAATACCCCCGTCCACGGAAATAAGGTAGTCCCCCTTCCCCGCCTCTCTCAGGGCTGCCAGAGAGCGGACCTTGTCAAAACATTCGGGAATGATGGGCTGCCCCCCGTAGCCGGGATTGACGGTCATCACCAGGACCAGGTCGACAAAGGGCAGCAGGGGTTCAATGAAGGATACCGGCGTGGAGGGCACGATGCCGATACCGGCCTTTTTACCCAGGGCGCGGATAGCCTGCAGGACCCGGTGGGAATGGACCGCCGCCTCCACATGGAAGGTGATATAATCCGCCCCGGCCTTGGCAAATTCCTCCACAAAATTGAGAGGACTCCGGATCATCAGGTGAACATCGAAGATTTGGGAGGAGTGGGGACGGATATCCGCCACCATTTTGGGGCCAAAACTGATATTGGGGACAAAACAGCCGTCCATCACGTCAAGGTGGACCCACTCCGCGCCGGATGGGGCGATAAGGGCGACTCCATCGGCCATAGAAGAAAAGTCCGCAGAAAGCACCGAAGGCGCAATAACAGGTATCCGCATACCTTGATGATACTTGCGCGGCCCCCCCTTGTAAAGAACCGTACAAATGGTATAATGAGAAGGATATATTTTAGATGTCACAAGCCATGAGCGAAGAACAGTCTGTACAGAGGCTCATTCAGAAGGCCTATGAAAACCTGAAAACCTCTGATGCGGCGCGGGCGATAGGGGCATTGGAAGAAGCGCTCGGGATAGATTTCGAGAATCAGGAAGTGGTCTACGCCCTGAATTGTATCCACTGGTGGCTTGAACAGATAAAAGGGGCCGAGGACCCCTCCCGTTCGCAGCAGAGTGATACCTACGCCCGTGGGGAGTTCATCCTTTCCCAATGGGAGGCCTTCTACGGCTTCCTGGAACGGATCGGCAGCGGGGATACGGCGGCCTTTGACCCCTGCCTGTATGCGGTGAAGCGTTTCGTGTATTCCACCGCCCTGCAATCCTTCGAGGATATCCTGGGGGACGGGATAAACCAGCATGATCCGGCGCTGCTTCTGCTGGTGGGCCGCTGCTATAAGGGGGTGGGGAACTACGAGGAGGCCCTGAAATATCTGGAACAGGCGGTCCGGTTCAAGCGGGAGGATGGGGAGGCCCTTTCCCAGCTTGCGGATGTGAACGCCCTGATGGAGGAAACCCGGAGTGCCAAGGCATTGTTCCGGGAGGCCTTCTATATGGATGCCCAGAAGGTGGACATCCGGTCCATGGAGTCGGAGATGATCCTGCGGCTGCGGGACCGGGTAGAGGCCGAGGGGCATAAGGGCAGGGAACTCCTGGAATGGATACCTATTTACGGGTGCCTGTTCGGGATATTTTCGGTAAAGCGGGAGCTCAAGCAGGTTGAAGTAGGCCGGCTGAAACAATCCATCTTTACCCTGGAAAACGCGGTTCGGGGTAAGCCGGAAGATTTGAATCTTCTTACCCCCCGGCTGATTAACCGGTATTTTTGGTTAATCGACCATTACGAAAATGTTCAGGAGGACCCCGCTTTAATAGAGGAGACCCTGCTGAAAATTAAGATTGTTGATCCCACCGTATACGAACGGTATATGGGGTAGTTTGAGAAGAATGGAGTCACGAGATGTCTGAAGCTCTTTTGAAGAAAGTCCAGGAAATGCTGAACGAGGAAAAGTGGACCAGGGCCGCCCTCAGCAATTATTCTACCAACCAGTTTAAAGAGCTGGATGTCATCCTAAAGGAAGCCCGGGACCTCCGGGCCTATGATGAATTGAAGACCATCTGCGACGAGCAGCTGGTGCATACCAAGAACAGTATCATTGCCCTCTACCTTTCGGGGATGATTGCCCTGTCCCGGCAGATCATTGATGACGCCGCGCTGACCAACCTGGTTAACATTTTTGTGGACAACCACAAGTGGAACATCGTGAAGTATCTCTGCGAGGGTATTCTTATTCACGGTGAATCGAAGTTCGCCCTCCGTACCCTTGCGGAATGTTACAAGAACGATAACGAAGAGACGGCCATCTACAGCATCTGGGAACGGCTGGTCAAGGTGGACTTTGAAGAGGCGGACCTGGCAAAGGCCCTGGGGGAATACTACGAAAAACAGGGCAAAATAGAAGATGCGGTGGACTACTACAAGAAGTCCCTGCACCGGTATATCAACAAGGGCCTTTTTACCAATATCCGTGAAATATGGGCCAAGCTCATCCAATACGACAAAGAGGACATCGACTTTTTCCTCCACGTCCAAAAGAAGATCGCCAAGAACATCAGCAAGGATAAAGCAGTAGTACTGCTCAATGATGTGTACGCCTACTGCAAAGAGAAGGGCGACATTGATACCGCCATCAGTATCTGCAAAATCATATTGGAGTACGATGAACGGGATGAACCGGCGCGGAAGGAGATCACCGAGTGTTTCCGGCTGAAACATGCCGGGCATTCTCAACTGGAAGAGTACATCAGGATTTCCAACCTTACCCAGAAGTACCGCAATGTCCACGAGGCGATCACGGATTTTGAAAAGCACATCGCCTTTGACAAGGGGAACTATGTGTTCCACCGGACCTGGGGAATTGGTCGTATCGCCGAGGTGAATGGGGATAAGATTGTCATCGACTTCGCCAAGAAGCGTGGCCATTCCATGGACCTTAAAATGGCGATAAACGCCCTGCAAACCATATCGAAGAACCACATTTGGGTGCTCAAGGCCACCAGGAAAAAGGAAGAGCTCCACGACAAGGTCAAGGAAGATATCGTGTGGGCCTTAAAAACGATGATCCGCAGTTTTAATAACGCCTGCGACATCAAGCGCATGAAAGCGGAATTGGTGCCGGGTATCCTTTCTGCAGGCGAGTGGACCACCTGGAGCGGCAAGGCCCGGGACATCCTCAAGGCGGACCCCGGCTTTGGGGTAAGTCCCGATAACATCGACATCTTTACGGTGCGGGACCGGCCCATCAGCATAGAAGAAAAATTGTACAACGAATTTAAGGCGGAGCGTAATTTCTTTGAGCGGGCGGTCACCATCAGGAACTATGTGACCCAGAAGGACGTGGATCTGGATTCCGAATATTTTACCGAGATGTTCGCCTACTTCACGGCATATCTCCGGACAAAAGGGCAGACACCTGAGCATGTGGCGTCTTATTTACTGGTAAAGGACCTCGTAGGCAAGCATCCCCATTTAGGCACGGGCCTTTCCCTGAACTTTACCGATATCTTTGATGAAATTGAGGATGTGCCGGCGCTGTTCCTGAGCCTCAAAGACCCCAGGTTCAAAGAAGATTTCCTCCACCACATTCAGCTCTTCGTCCCCGGCTGGCCGGACATTTACACCAAACTGTTTCCCTATGCACTCTCCGCTTCCATTATTACGAATCTGAAAAAGGAAGGTTCTGAGGATAAGCTGGTTACCCTGACCCACTATTGTTTTGAGAACTACCGGGATCACCGGGAGATCCGTGACGCAGTGGTATGGCTGCTCAAAAACTCCAAAGACGAAAGCTGGTTTGAAAAGGCCGGACTGACGCCGGAGCGGAAACTTATCGTGCTTATCCATATGCTGAACATCACCTACCGGGAAATTGAGAACCACCGGGAAACTGCGGAAAACAAGAAGATTAACAAACAGGTCTACGCCCTGCTCTTTAAGGATGATACCTTAAGCACCTTTATTGACGAGGCGGACCCTGACACGATTACCCGCATCTATACCCTGATCGATGACGTGAAGGACCTGGACCCCGCGGATAAGCTCCACCTGCGAAACCGGATACTTCAAAAACATCCGTCCTTCAAGTTTCTGGGGGATACGGAAAAGACGGTGGTGTCCCGTGGACTACTGGTTACCATTGCTAAATATGAAGAAAAGAAACGGGAATTGGCCCACATCATGGAGGTGGAGGTCCCCCTCAACTCAAAGGAAATCGGCTTCGCCCTTTCTCTGGGCGACTTACGGGAAAATGCGGAGTACAAGGCCGCCAAGGAAAAGCAGGGCATTCTGGAATCCACGGTGACCAAGCTGAAGGATGAGATTGACCGGGCACAGCTTTTCGATCCCGCCCAGGTAAATACAAACCGTGTCTCCTTTGGAACCAAGGTGCAGCTTACCAATGAGGCGAATGGGGAGCATGAAACCTATACCATCCTTGGGCCGTGGGAGTCGGACCCGGATAACCGGATCATCTCCTACCTGTCACCCCTGGGCAATGCTATCCTGAATAAAAAGGTTGGGGAGAAATTCCAGTTCTCTATCAATGACGAAAAGATTTCGTATGTTGTTCAGGGGATTGAGGTGGTGGCGTTTTAGAGGGCTATAGCCCCATCTCTTCCGCAACAGCCTTTGCCTTGCGGCTCAGGCTGCCATATTTCTCGTCCGTCAGTTCCCGTACCTGATCCGCCAATGATCGGAATTTGTTGTTGAGCACCATGTCCAGGGCGTAGGATTTCTCTACCATCCCGCCTGAATAGAAAAACTGTTTGGCCAGATCTTCCA
This sequence comes from Spirochaetia bacterium, assembly GCA_025997675.1. Lineage (GTDB taxonomy): Bacteria > Spirochaetota > Spirochaetia > Treponematales > Breznakiellaceae > Termitinema. The sequence goes on from BNUX01000076.1 coordinate 6,835, forward strand.
TGGCCGAGGCCTTGGCCGTACCCAGTATCCGGAGGAAGCCGTTGTATAGAGGGGTCTGGTTTTTCTTTTTCGCTTCCCCCAGTTCTTCTATCACCTTTGCAGCGTAGCCGGGAGCATTGTCGTGTAGGAGCATCTCTGCGGCCAGTAGCCGTACCCGGTCGGCATTTTTCCGTTCCGTAAAAAGTGATGAAAGGATATCCAGGCTTTCCCGGTTTCCGATAGCGCCCTGGGCCCTTTCAAAGGCGGCGATGTGGATAAGGCCATCATGGAGGCCTTCCGGGATTCCTACTACAAGACCCGGATGGCTGCGGCGCAGGCGGCTAAGGAACGGCGTTTTGTGGAAGCGGTTCCCTACCTGCGTTTCCGGGCCGAGCGGGACGATGTTCCGGCGGTTAAGGATGAAGCAATCAAAGCCCTGGGCGCTATCGGAAACCGGGAAAGCCTGGATATCCTTTCATCACTTTTTACGGAACGGAAAAATGCCGACCGGGTACGGCTACTGGCCGCAGAGATGCTCCTACACGACAATGCTCCCGGCTACGCTGCAAAGGTGATAGAAGAACTGGGGGAAGCGAAAAAGAAAAACCAGACCCCTCTATACAACGGCTTCCTCCGGATACTGGGTACGGCCAAGGCCTCGGCCATGGAAGATCTGGCCAAACAGTTTTTCTATTCAGGCGGGATGGTAGAGAAATCCTACGCCCTGGACATGGTGCTCAACAACAAATTCCGATCATTGGCGGATCAGGTACGGGAACTGACGGACGAGAAATATGGCAGCCTGAGCCGCAAGGCAAAGGCTGTTGCGGAAGAGATGGGGCTATAGCCCTCTAAAACGCCACCACCTCAATCCCCTGAACAACATACGAAATCTTTTCGTCATTGATAGAGAACTGGAATTTCTCCCCAACCTTTTTATTCAGGATAGCATTGCCCAGGGGTGACAGGTAGGAGATGATCCGGTTATCCGGGTCCGACTCCCACGGCCCAAGGATGGTATAGGTTTCATGCTCCCCATTCGCCTCATTGGTAAGCTGCACCTTGGTTCCAAAGGAGACACGGTTTGTATTTACCTGGGCGGGATCGAAAAGCTGTGCCCGGTCAATCTCATCCTTCAGCTTGGTCACCGTGGATTCCAGAATGCCCTGCTTTTCCTTGGCGGCCTTGTACTCCGCATTTTCCCGTAAGTCGCCCAGAGAAAGGGCGAAGCCGATTTCCTTTGAGTTGAGGGGGACCTCCACCTCCATGATGTGGGCCAATTCCCGTTTCTTTTCTTCATATTTAGCAATGGTAACCAGTAGTCCACGGGACACCACCGTCTTTTCCGTATCCCCCAGAAACTTGAAGGACGGATGTTTTTGAAGTATCCGGTTTCGCAGGTGGAGCTTATCCGCGGGGTCCAGGTCCTTCACGTCATCGATCAGGGTATAGATGCGGGTAATCGTGTCAGGGTCCGCCTCGTCAATAAAGGTGCTTAAGGTATCATCCTTAAAGAGCAGGGCGTAGACCTGTTTGTTAATCTTCTTGTTTTCCGCAGTTTCCCGGTGGTTCTCAATTTCCCGGTAGGTGATGTTCAGCATATGGATAAGCACGATAAGTTTCCGCTCCGGCGTCAGTCCGGCCTTTTCAAACCAGCTTTCGTCTTTGGAGTTTTTGAGCAGCCATACCACTGCGTCACGGATCTCCCGGTGATCCCGGTAGTTCTCAAAACAATAGTGGGTCAGGGTAACCAGCTTATCCTCAGAACCTTCCTTTTTCAGATTCGTAATAATGGAAGCGGAGAGTGCATAGGGAAACAGTTTGGTGTAAATGTCCGGCCAGCCGGGGACGAAGAGCTGAATGTGGTGGAGGAAATCTTCTTTGAACCTGGGGTCTTTGAGGCTCAGGAACAGCGCCGGCACATCCTCAATTTCATCAAAGATATCGGTAAAGTTCAGGGAAAGGCCCGTGCCTAAATGGGGATGCTTGCCTACGAGGTCCTTTACCAGTAAATAAGACGCCACATGCTCAGGTGTCTGCCCTTTTGTCCGGAGATATGCCGTGAAGTAGGCGAACATCTCGGTAAAATATTCGGAATCCAGATCCACGTCCTTCTGGGTCACATAGTTCCTGATGGTGACCGCCCGCTCAAAGAAATTACGCTCCGCCTTAAATTCGTTGTACAATTTTTCTTCTATGCTGATGGGCCGGTCCCGCACCGTAAAGATGTCGATGTTATCGGGACTTACCCCAAAGCCGGGGTCCGCCTTGAGGATGTCCCGGGCCTTGCCGCTCCAGGTGGTCCACTCGCCTGCAGAAAGGATACCCGGCACCAATTCCGCTTTCATGCGCTTGATGTCGCAGGCGTTATTAAAACTGCGGATCATCGTTTTTAAGGCCCACACGATATCTTCCTTGACCTTGTCGTGGAGCTCTTCCTTTTTCCTGGTGGCCTTGAGCACCCAAATGTGGTTCTTCGATATGGTTTGCAGGGCGTTTATCGCCATTTTAAGGTCCATGGAATGGCCACGCTTCTTGGCGAAGTCGATGACAATCTTATCCCCATTCACCTCGGCGATACGACCAATTCCCCAGGTCCGGTGGAACACATAGTTCCCCTTGTCAAAGGCGATGTGCTTTTCAAAATCCGTGATCGCCTCGTGGACATTGCGGTACTTCTGGGTAAGGTTGGAAATCCTGATGTACTCTTCCAGTTGAGAATGCCCGGCATGTTTCAGCCGGAAACACTCGGTGATCTCCTTCCGCGCCGGTTCATCCCGTTCATCGTACTCCAATATGATTTTGCAGATACTGATGGCGGTATCAATGTCGCCCTTCTCTTTGCAGTAGGCGTACACATCATTGAGCAGTACTACTGCTTTATCCTTGCTGATGTTCTTGGCGATCTTCTTTTGGACGTGGAGGAAAAAGTCGATGTCCTCTTTGTCGTATTGGATGAGCTTGGCCCATATTTCACGGATATTGGTAAAAAGGCCCTTGTTGATATACCGGTGCAGGGACTTCTTGTAGTAGTCCACCGCATCTTCTATTTTGCCCTGTTTTTCGTAGTATTCCCCCAGGGCCTTTGCCAGGTCCGCCTCTTCAAAGTCCACCTTGACCAGCCGTTCCCAGATGCTGTAGATGGCCGTCTCTTCGTTATCGTTCTTGTAACATTCCGCAAGGGTACGGAGGGCGAACTTCGATTCACCGTGAATAAGAATACCCTCGCAGAGATACTTCACGATGTTCCACTTGTGGTTGTCCACAAAAATGTTAACCAGGTTGGTCAGCGCGGCGTCATCAATGATCTGCCGGGACAGGGCAATCATCCCCGAAAGGTAGAGGGCAATGATACTGTTCTTGGTATGCACCAGCTGCTCGTCGCAGATGGTCTTCAATTCATCATAGGCCCGGAGGTCCCGGGCTTCCTTTAGGATGACATCCAGCTCTTTAAACTGGTTGGTAGAATAATTGCTGAGGGCGGCCCTGGTCCACTTTTCCTCGTTCAGCATTTCCTGGACTTTCTTCAAAAGAGCTTCAGACATCTCGTGACTCCATTCTTCTCAAACTACCCCATATACCGTTCGTATACGGTGGGATCAACAATCTTAATTTTCAGCAGGGTCTCCTCTATTAAAGCGGGGTCCTCCTGAACATTTTCGTAATGGTCGATTAACCAAAAATACCGGTTAATCAGCCGGGGGGTAAGAAGATTCAAATCTTCCGGCTTACCCCGAACCGCGTTTTCCAGGGTAAAGATGGATTGTTTCAGCCGGCCTACTTCAACCTGCTTGAGCTCCCGCTTTACCGAAAATATCCCGAACAGGCACCCGTAAATAGGTATCCATTCCAGGAGTTCCCTGCCCTTATGCCCCTCGGCCTCTACCCGGTCCCGCAGCCGCAGGATCATCTCCGACTCCATGGACCGGATGTCCACCTTCTGGGCATCCATATAGAAGGCCTCCCGGAACAATGCCTTGGCACTCCGGGTTTCCTCCATCAGGGCGTTCACATCCGCAAGCTGGGAAAGGGCCTCCCCATCCTCCCGCTTGAACCGGACCGCCTGTTCCAGATATTTCAGGGCCTCCTCGTAGTTCCCCACCCCCTTATAGCAGCGGCCCACCAGCAGAAGCAGCGCCGGATCATGCTGGTTTATCCCGTCCCCCAGGATATCCTCGAAGGATTGCAGGGCGGTGGAATACACGAAACGCTTCACCGCATACAGGCAGGGGTCAAAGGCCGCCGTATCCCCGCTGCCGATCCGTTCCAGGAAGCCGTAGAAGGCCTCCCATTGGGAAAGGATGAACTCCCCACGGGCGTAGGTATCACTCTGCTGCGAACGGGAGGGGTCCTCGGCCCCTTTTATCTGTTCAAGCCACCAGTGGATACAATTCAGGGCGTAGACCACTTCCTGATTCTCGAAATCTATCCCGAGCGCTTCTTCCAATGCCCCTATCGCCCGCGCCGCATCAGAGGTTTTCAGGTTTTCATAGGCCTTCTGAATGAGCCTCTGTACAGACTGTTCTTCGCTCATGGCTTGTGACATCTAAAATATATCCTTCTCATTATACCATTTGTACGGTTCTTTACAAGGGGGGGCCGCGCAAGTATCATCAAGGTATGCGGATACCTGTTATTGCGCCTTCGGTGCTTTCTGCGGACTTTTCTTCTATGGCCGATGGAGTCGCCCTTATCGCCCCATCCGGCGCGGAGTGGGTCCACCTTGACGTGATGGACGGCTGTTTTGTCCCCAATATCAGTTTTGGCCCCAAAATGGTGGCGGATATCCGTCCCCACTCCTCCCAAATCTTCGATGTTCACCTGATGATCCGGAGTCCTCTCAATTTTGTGGAGGAATTTGCCAAGGCCGGGGCGGATTATATCACCTTCCATGTGGAGGCGGCGGTCCATTCCCACCGGGTCCTGCAGGCTATCCGCGCCCTGGGTAAAAAGGCCGGTATCGGCATCGTGCCCTCCACGCCGGTATCCTTCATTGAACCCCTGCTGCCCTTTGTCGACCTGGTCCTGGTGATGACCGTCAATCCCGGCTACGGGGGGCAGCCCATCATTCCCGAATGTTTTGACAAGGTCCGCTCTCTGGCAGCCCTGAGAGAGGCGGGGAAGGGGGACTACCTTATTTCCGTGGACGGGGGTATTAACGAATCCACCGCTGCGGTCGCCCGGGATGCGGGTGCGGATGTGCTGGTTGCGGGGTCCTCCTTCTTCGGCGCAACGGATAAGGCTGCCCTGGTACGGCGGCTTAAGGGCCTATCGTAATATGCGGCTCGATCCGGTTTTAAGCAGGGCGGTCCGCCTGCTGCGGAGAAGGAAGTTCGGGGAGGTGATCTCCCTGCTCCAGCCGGAGGTGGTCCGCTATCACGATTCCTTCAACTATTACTATATATTAGGCTGCGCGTGCCTCCGGGCGGGGGATCTGGGGGGGGCTTTTACCTATTTCAAGCGCGGGCGGGACATCAGGATGTTGGATCCCTCGGTACTTCTGGGGATGGCGGTGTGCTTCCTCCATCGGGGTGATACGGCGAAGGCGGTGGACCTGTACCTGGAGGTGCTGGATAGGGAAGGCCGGAATCCGATTGCCAAAAAGGCCCTTCAAGTGCTGCGGAAATACGGGGGCGCCGAGGAGATTCAGGTTTGGATTGATTCGGGGAAGACCCATCAACTGTTTCCGCCCATCCCTGTGCTGTCCCTTACGCCGGGCCGGATCATCCTTCCCCTGGCCGCTTTCATCCTGGCGCTGGCCCTTGCCGGCTTTGTTTTGGCGGTAACCGGGGTGATCCACGGGGTGAAGGCCGAACGGGTGGGGCTTGCGGGGGTGACGCTGGAACGGGAGGAACGGGAGACCCCGGTGCAAATTAGCGGGGCCTTCCGGTATATTCTTACGCAGAAAGAGGTGTTGGAACAGTATGAATCGGCCCGGAAGCTCTTTGCCGCGTACCGGGATGAGGAGGCGAAGCTTCCCCTGAACCGGCTTATCGAATCCAACGCTTCGGAGCCGATGAAAAACAAGGCCCGGCTTATGAAGTCCTACCTGGAGACCCCGGGTTTTGACACCCTCAAGCACCGGTTTCCCTACTCGGCGGTGATGCAGGAACCCCTCTTGTACCGGGACTGCTACGTTATCTGGCGGGGCACGGCCGCCAATCTAACCGAGGGTGAGACGAGTACAAGGTTTGAGCTGCTTGTGGGCTACGATACCCGCAGAACCCTGGAAGGGAGGGTGCAGGTGTCCTTCGACCAGGCTGTGGCCCTTAACCCGGAGCGGCCCCTGGAAGTACTGGGCAGGGTTATACCGGTAGTTAGTCCAGGGGGGGAAGAGGGGATACGGCTGGAAGGGGCCGCACTGCATCAGGCGGCAACCCTGGGGCCCGGTTCAATCAGGGTTAAATAGGTTGGGCGCCTTGAAGTAGGCCTCCGCATTGAAGGGTGGCGTGAGCTTGCTCACGGAATTATTGGTAACGATGGCGCCCACCACCTTGGCGGAAAGGCCCGCAGAGGGGACCACCTCCAGGTTGGGGATGTCCGTTTCCCCACATGCGCAAGCGCCGGTGGCGCAGTGTACCGTATCGGTGACGATGATGTGCTTGAGGAGGCCCTCGGCGGATAGCTGGGAAAGCCGCTCCCCCGCCGGGGGCGAGAACAGGGCATGGATGGCGATGATGTTGATTTCCTTTGGGTGAAAGGCCGCCAGGGCCCGGATAAGGCTGGTCACGGAACCGGCGGTATCCACCATGTCGTCCACAATCCACAGAACCTTGCCCTCGATGGGGCAGGCGGAAAGGATGTTGATGGATTCGATGGTATTGGACTTTGAATAATCCCGCTGCTTGTGGGCCACCACCAGGGGGGCCATGAAGGCGTTGGCAAACTGGTGGGTCAGCTTTTCACCCCCGGCGTCCACGGAACAGAAGGCCCAGTTGGGGCGCACCTCCTCTTCCAGGGTTTTGAGGTCCCGGATATAGGTATCACAGAGGTACTTTTTGAGGAGGGTCAGGGCGGGGACGTCATTGATAAGGCAGACCGTGGGGTCCAGCATTGACTTTGACTTATCGGAATGGAGCTGGTAGGTGACGATATGGTCGGCTCCCAGGCTTCCGAGTGTCTTGAAGTGAACCCAGAGCCCGACGGAACTGCGCCGGGTGGTGCGGTCGGAGCGGGAGCAGGAAACGAAGGGTTCAAAGACGATGATCCGTTCCGCCTGGGACCGTTTCAAGGCGTCCACGGTATGGTACAGTTCAATTTTCGCTTCCTCCACGGCGATACCCGCATCATTCCGGGCGCAGCTGGTAAAGAGGATCACATCCCGTCCGTGCAGGGATTCCGCAGACCCATGGTCAGAAACGGTCACTTCCATTTCGCCGTCCGCAAAGCGGTCGGTGGTAAGGGCATCGACGCCATTAATGGAATCCGCCTGGGTGGCAAAACGGGGAAACTTTGCCAGATTCCCGGCTACCCGGGCGGCGTATTTCCGCATTGACCGG
>BNUX01000077.1 GCA_025997675.1 Spirochaetia bacterium
GAGAGCGTCCACGGAAAACTACACGGTCCGACCCCCAATTCCCCAAGCAGCTCCCAGCCGGATAAAAAGGCGGCGGAGGAGAGAAGGGGGCCTTTTTTTTGAGGGGTGTGTATTTGAACAAGCCCCCCCCCCCCCCCCCCAGCAAGTGTTTAGTACTTTCTAGTAAGTATCCCATACCTTCCTCGTTCTTTTCTTTCGGACCGGAGAGCCGGTACCCAAGAGCCTGGGTTGCGGACCGTGCAGACTGCCGGGTCGGTGTGCCCGTGTCTGCGGTGCCCCCCGTGGAGGCTGCGGTGCCCCCCGTGGAGGCTGCAGTCCCCGCCGTGGAGGCTACGGTCCCCCCCGTGGAGGCTACGGTCCCCCCCGTGGAGGCTACGGTCCCCCCCGTGGAGGCTACGGTCCCCACCGTAGAGGCTACGGTCCCCACCGTAGAGGCTACGGTCCCCACCGTAGAACCGTCTATCGCACTAGGGATTAAGAAATCGGGCCACCGGCCCAAAGGAAGGAACAATATGTTTTTAGAAGCTTTCGATATATTCTCGGGGTATGGCGGCGGAATAGTCGCATTCACCCGCGCCCTTATGACGGGCATGGCGGTTGCCCCGACCAGCCCACAGGGCTACCCCCGCTGGATGCCCCCCTCCCGTACGATGCAGCTGGCCCTGGGCCGCAAATGGTCCACCATACTGGCGATTAAAGGCTCGGCGTGGCTCATACCCACTGTGGAGACGGACAAACATGAGGCCCGGACAAATATCGCCGGCGCCGCCCTGGCCATAACCACGGACCCCAACGGCTGTACCCGTTCACAAACCACCGCCTGCGAGATTGCCTTTTTCAACATGCGCGAACAGATGATGTTTCTCAAAGACCGGTACCTCAAGGTTCCCCCCCTCACGGAGGCGGAAGCGAGGGAAATGGGCGTCCTCGCGAACCACGCCCATGCGGCGGTACCGGACCCCCTGGGTATCCCCCACATCGTGGTATCGCACACCGGCCCGAACCAGGTACGCCTCCTGGTAACCCACCTGCCGGGCAGCCCGGTGGACCGTGACGGGGTGGTCTTTACCCGGGAAATCCACTGGGAAGTGGTAGACCCCAACGGGACGGTCTTTTCGATAAACCCGGATGAGTTTAACCACGTCATCATTGACAAGAACAAATACATCACCATCAATCTGCCGCCGGGCAGTATCGGCAAGCTGTTCCGGGTGGCGGCCCGCTACTTGAACGAACACGGCGGCCGGGGGCATTGGAGCTCTATCGTGCAGGCGATGGTTTCGTGATTGAGGGGGTTGGGCAGGAATGAGAGCGGAGAGGCTCGGAAGTTTTTCGAGCGTCCTAACCTGCCGGTTCTTTCATATAGAAGGAAAAAGAAGATGAAAAAGATTCGTACACCGTTGATGATCCTGACACTTTTGACCGTGGCAGTATTTTGGACGCTGGGCCTTGCAGGCTGCGAGAACGCCAACGGCCCCGACAACCCCAGCCCCAACGCCACTAACCCCGGCGGACTCGGCCCAGGCGCCATTGACCCAGGCGTCGGCACTGCCGTAACCCTGCTCGACCTTTCGGGCACGGTAACCGCACCGGTGCAGGGCGCAGCGTCCCTTACCGGCGTTACGGAAACCGCCCAATACACCGGGAGCGCGGCGTGGCAGACTGCGGGCGGCGCCGCCCATAGCGGCTCTTTTGCCCCCATAACGGTCTACAAAGCCGTGGTAACCCTCACCGCAAAGGCGGGCTACACCTTTAGCGGCGTGGCGGCAAACAGCTTTAGCTATACCGGTGCAACGGTAACCAACGCCGCCGGCAGCGGGGAAGTTACCATCACCTTCCCGGAAACCGGGGTTGACGGCACCCTGACCTGGACGGCGGCTACGGTCACCGGGTTTAGTAGTATCATGGGAGTAACCTATGGCAACGGAAAGTTTGTCGCGGTGGCGGCCGGCGGCAAAATGGCGGCATCCGCCGATGGCGAAACCTGGACGGAGGTTACACCCTCCGGGTTTGGTAGTGGTAATAGCATCTTCGGAGTAAGCTACGGCAATGGAAAGTTTGTCGCGGTGGGGTTAGGCAAAATGGCGGCATCCGCCGATGGCGCACCCTGGGCGGAGGTTACACCCACCGGGTTTGGTGGTAGTGATATCATCTGGGGAGTAACCTACGGCGGCGGAAAGTTTGTCGCGGTGGGGAAGAGCATCGGCGGCGGCGGCGGTAGAATAGCGACATCCCCCGATGGCGCAACCTGGACGGGGGTTACTCCCACCGGGTTTAATACTAGTGGTGATGAGTTCAAGGGAGTAAGCTACGGCGACGGAAAGTTTGTCGCGGTGGGGAGCTTTTCTACTGGCAGCGGTGCAATGGTGATATCCGCCAATAGCGGCGCAACCTGGACGGCGGCTACTCCCACCGGGTTTACAAGTTACATCAACGGAGTAACCTACGGCAACGGAAAGTTTGTCGCGGTGGGGCAGAACGGCAAAATAGCGACATCCGCCGATGGCGAAACCTGGGCGCCGGTTACAACCACCGGGTTTGGTAGTGATTACATCTTAGGAGTAAGCTACGGCGGCGGAAAGTTTGTCGCGGTGGGGTCCTACGGCAAAATGGCGGTATCCACCGATGGCGAAACCTGGGAGGCGGTTACACCCACCGGGTTTGGTAGTACTGCTAGTGATGTGATCAACGGAGTAACCTACGGCGGCAAGAAGTTTGTCGCGGTGGGGAGCAACGGCCAAATAGCCTATTCAAACCGGCAGGAATAGGGTCTACGCAGGGGCGGTGCGGTGCGGCGCATGACCAGGGCTGCGCCCCCGCTTTCTGTGTCAAATAACGCTTCCTAAGAGCGGGCCGCTTCCGGGAAACCGGGGGCGGCCTTTTTATAGGCTGCTTACCACCATCAGGCCGGGGAAGCTTGCTTTAAGGTTGATTCGTTCCGAAGGTATTTAATAACCGCAGTTGAGTCAAGGACGATCTTAGTCATCCCATGCGTCCCATTCGTCCCGCATCTTCCTGATGGTTGCTTCCACATCGCCGGGGAAAAAGGTGGGGCTGTCCTTCATGCACCCTTGAAAACTTGCAATCCCCAGGGACGGATCGGCCCGTACCGCAGCAACCCGGGCGTCACCCATTTGCAGGGCTTCCTCAATGGAGCGGGGTTCGGGCAGGGGCTGGTGGAAATCCCAATCCATCCAGGGGTTTTCGGACTCCAAAGGATCCGGGAAAGAAAGGGCCACATCGACGGTCCCCGCCGGTATGGGTTCCGCAAGGTCAAGGCGCAAATGCCGGGTAGCTTTGGGTATGGTAAGGGTCTGTTCTATGGTCATAAAGACCTCCAGGACAAGTATACGGTGAATAGGGCGGCCTTACAAGAAGTAGGGGGAGGGCGCAATGGTGACAGGCACTCCTTATCCCCCTTGTTTCATGCCGCTATTTCCCCTATGCTGGAAATAACGTTCCGTAGTTTTTGGAGGCTCCGTATGATCATAGAACAGACCATTGATATACCCGTAGAAACCAACCATTTGTCCGTTGATCTGCCGGAACCGATTCCGGCGGGAATGGCTACGTTCCGGCTTGAAACGGTAATCAGTGAGCGCAAACGGGCTGAAAAAGACGCCGCCGCAGACCCATACAAGGGGTTTGCCTTGAAAAAGGGTCCAAAAACCACCCATGAGGAATTTGCCAAAAACTTGGCGGAACTCCGGCTGCTCTGCAAAGGCTCTACGCTTACCGTTGACCGGTTCCTTGAAATGCGCCATGAAGAAACGGAACGCGAGGAAGCGGAATACCGCCGCTTGTTTCACCATGATGGTGAAGTATGATCTATGTTCTTGATGCCTGCGCAGTCGTTGCGCTTATCAAAGGGGAACCCGGCGCCGGGATAATTCAAAATATGATAGATCAGGCTATAGAGGGAGAAATAACGCTTTGTATAAGTGTGGTAAACCTTGCAGAAGTCTACTACGGCTACATCCGTGAATCGGGTAACGCTGCCGCCCTTAAAATCCTTGAACGGATATATGCCGCGCCGATTGATATTGTTGAAGCCATACCTGAACCGGTTTATCTTGAAGCTTCCCGTCTCAAAGGCGCCTACAAAATATCCCTTGCCGATGCCTTCGGACTGGGAACCGCCATTATACTGAAGGGTGTTTTTGTTACTTCCGATGGTGAACTTAAGGAACCGGAAGCAAAGGAGTCTGCCCCGGTTTTCTGGTTCCGTCCCCCCAAAGAAAAGGAGCCCAGGAAGAAACCGGACTTGAACGCCATAATTGCCGAGCGGGATCGCGCTATACAACGCGCCGAAAAAGCCGAGCGGTGTATAGCCGAAATGGTCATGAGGTAAGTGTAGCCTGAAAGAGAAGGTAAAACAAGGGGACCACATACCTTGACAGAACCGGCCTTCTGCAATTACAATCCGTGAAACCTTTTACTCATACAGGGTATCCTATGCAAAGGTATAAAGAGTTGTTGCTGAGTACGCTGAACGCCCATAGGGACGCCTATATCCGTCCCTTGGCGGAACTTGCACAGATAGATACCCACGACATAGGACACGGCATTGAGGGCGGGCTGGAGGCGAAGGGCCAGGAGTACCTGAGGGAGCTCTTCAAAAAGATGGACCCCCGGAGTATTAGCGCCGAAAACTTGACCGAAGGGGTCATACAAAAGGCGATAGCCCGCTATCAGGAGGGTAACCCCGGCCACGATTACACAAACCGGTACAATCTTTACGCCCAGTTTAAGGGCGGGGGCCCCAAATCCATCATGTTCAACGGGCATATGGATACCATGTCCCCGGGAGACGAAAGCGCCTGGACCGTGCCGCCCTACGGCGCGGTCATCAGGAACGGCAAAATGTACGGCCTTGGGGTATGCGATATGAAGGCCGGCCTTATGGCGTCCATTATGGCGGTGCAGCTCCTCAAGGATGCGGGTATTCCCCTTCCCTGTACGGTAACAATCTCCTCGGTGTGCGATGAGGAAGGGGGTGGGAACGGTTCCATTGTTGCCGCTATGGGGGGGCAGAAGGCCGACGCGGTGGTGGTCTGCGAACCGACCCAGGGGGAACTCCTGATAGCCCACATGGGATTCATTTTCTTCCATGTAGAGGTGGAGGGGATTGCGGTCCATTCGGGTCGGAAAACAGACGGGGTCAACGCCATCGACAAGGCGGTTAGGATCATCCACGCGCTGAATGATCTGGAGCATGATTGGCTTTTACGGTATAAGCACCCCCTGCTGCCCCCGCCCTCGGGCAATGTGGGGGTCATCGGGGGCGGGAAGGCCGGTTCAACCGTGCCGGATTATTGTTCCTTCAAAACCTGCGTCCACTACCACCCCGGGACCATGAGCCGGGATCAGGTCATCGCGGACTACCGGCGGGCCATCGACCTCTGTTGTGACGGCGACGCCTTTCTCCGGGACCACCGGCCCCGGGTGAGCATATACCAGTCCGGCGGCCCCTTTGAAATGGAGGCGGGCCACCCCCTGGTGAGCAGCTTCAAGGCCGCCTGGAACACGGTCTTTGACACTCCCCTGTGCATTACCGGCTCCGCAAGCGGCTGCGATTCCCGGATATGGCGGGGCATTGCGGATTGCCCGACGATCCAATACGGCCCGGGGGCGCTGCAGCAATGCCATGCGGTGGATGAGTACGTAGATATAGAAGAATACCTACAGGCGATACGGGTCTATGCCCACCTGATTCTGGAATGGGGGCAGGGATGATTAAATATATTTTTATTCAGGAGTTAGTATGTCAAAGAAAATTCTGATTGCCGGGGAATCCTGGACGAGCTTTACCACCCATGTTAAGGGGGTAGATACCTTCCGTACCTCCCTGTACCAGGAGGGGGTCAGCTATCTGCAGAGCGCCCTTGAGAAAGCGGGGTACGAGGTGCACTATGTACCCAACCATACGGCCCAGGACAATCTCCCCTTTACAACCGAGGAATTTGCCCAATACGCCGCAGTGATCCTGTCGGACATCGGATCAAACACCCTCTTGCTGCCCACCGCCACCTTTACCCAAAGCCAGCGGCGGCCGAACCGGTGTAACAGTATCCGTGATTATGTGCTGTCAGGGGGCGCCCTCCTCATGGTTGGCGGGTATATGTCCTTTACCGGGGTCGATGGTACCGCCCGGTATGGGTCCACCTCAATCGCGGATGTGCTGCCCGTGACCTGCCTCCCGGTGGACGACCGCCGCGAGCACCCCGAGGGAGTTACCGCCAAGGTGGTAAAGGCGGGGCATCCCCTGGTAAAGGGCATTTCCGGTGAATGGCCCTTCCTCTTGGGCTATAACAAGACCGCGGCCAAGCCGGGCTCTGAGGTGGTAGTGGAGATAGACGGGGACCCCCTCATTGCCGCCGGGGATTTCGGCAAGGGGAGGGCGGGGATCTTCGCCTCCGATTGTTCCCCCCACTGGGCGCCCCCGGAGTTCGTCAACTGGCAGTATTACGATGCGGTATGGGCGAATATGCTCGGGTACATCATAAAATAGCACTATTTTAGCAGCAATACTATCTTTTTAGATAGATTGTATAGATTTGAGGAGGAGACAGTATGAGAAAGTTACTAACGGTTCTGTTGATCTGCTTGCCCCTGTGTTTTGTAAACGCCGGCGGCAACCAGCAAGCCCCTGCCAAAAAGTCAGGCGCCTTCAAGGTTTTGCTTATTTCAAACCTTGAGGGTGACAAGTCTTTTGCCGATTCCGCTATCCTGGGTGCAAAAAAAGCCATCCAGGATTTTGGGGTCGAAATTTCCTATTCCCAGTCCGGTGATCCGGCGGAATATGAAAACCAGGTTATAACCGGCGCTGAAGAAGGGTACGACCTGGTGGTAGCCGCCGCATCCCAGTGGCAGGACGCCATCGAGAAGCATTGCGCGTCCTATCCCAACGTTATGTTCGGCATCACCGATACGAACGCCAAGGGGGACAACGTGGTTTCGGTTACCTTTGCCCAGAACCAGGGGTCATTCCTGGCGGGGGCCGCTGCGGCGATGTTCACCACCATGACCCAGTTCAAGAACGTGAACCCCGAAGCAACCATCGGCTGGGTCGGCGGCGTTGATATTCCCGCCCTGCGGGACTTCTTCATCGGCTATACCGAGGGAGCCAAGTACATCAACCCCAATATCAAGATCCTCCAGTCCTTCGCGGGGAACTGGTATGATCCCCTCAAGGGTAAGGAACTGACCACCGCCATGTACGAGCAGGGCGCGGACGTTGTCATGAACGTCGCCTCCGCCACCGGTGTGGGCATCCTGGAATCCGCCAGGGAAAATAGCCGGTACGCCATCGGGGTGGACATGAACCAGGATGGGGAGCAACCCGGGGCTATCCTTACCTCGATGCTGAAAGAAAACGGCCAGGGTGTGTATTACATCATCAAGAAAGCGGTGGAGGAGAAGAAGTTCACCGACAACCCGCGCATTTACATGGACCTGCAATATGGCGGGGTCGATCTGACCGACATGAGTACCCTCAAGGGTTTCTGCAATGCCGAGCAGAAGGCGCTGCTTGATACGATTCTTGCCAAGATCGCCCAGATCAAGGCGGATATCGCATCCGGTAAGATCGTGGTATCCAACTACGAAGGATACGGCCCTAACGCCAAGTAAGCGGGACGGGGGGGCTCCGGCCCCCTCTGGCTCCCGTAGGTTTGCTGGAGGTACAGTGAAACAATACGCCGTAGCAATGTCGGGGATTGAAAAGTATTTCGGTCCCGTCCATGCGGTTAGTAACGCATCGTTTAACCTCATTTCCGGGGAGATACATTCCCTGATCGGTGAAAACGGCGCGGGAAAATCCACCATGATGAAACTGCTCTACGGCATGTACCCCATTGACGACGGGAGCATCTCCATTGACGGGGAAACCATGGGGCCCCTGACGCCGAAGATCGCCATTGAGCATGGGATCGGTATGGTGCACCAGGAGTTCATGCTGGTCAACGAACTTACGGTGATGGAAAACATCATCCTGGGTTTTGAACCCCGGAAGGGCCCCCTGATTGACTTTGTAAAAGCCCGGGAAAAGATCCGGGAGTATATTGAAAAATACAATATGGATGTGCAGATAAACAAGCGCATCAACCAGATAAGTGTGGGGGAATCCCAGCGGGTGGAGATCATCAAGATTTTGTCCCGGGGGGCCAACACGATCATCCTGGATGAACCCACCGGGGTACTGACCCCTCAGGAAGCCCGGAAGCTCTTCGAGATACTGAGGAACCTCAAGGCTGCGGGAAAATCAATCATTTTTATTTCCCACAAATTAAATGAAGTAATGGATATATCCGACCGCATCACGGTTATGCGGCACAGTAATGTTATCGAAACGGTAAACAAGCAGGATACCAACGCCCGGGAACTGTCAAAGATGATGGTTGGCCGGGAAGTTTTTCTAAATATTAAACGTACCCAGGCAAAGATCGGCGATCCGGTGCTGACCGTGGATAATCTTTGGACCTCCGGTGAAAAGGAGCTTTCCAAGATACGGGGCATTTCCTTTAATGTCCGGGCCGGGGAGATTGTCGGCGTGGCCGGTGTTGACGGGAACGGGCAGAGTGAAATGGTGGAAGCCATAACGGGGCTGCGGGAGGTGGAACGCGGGGCCATCACCCTTGCGGGGGTGAATATCACCAACCGTTCCACCCGTTTTATCCGCAAGGCGGGGCTGACCCATATTCCGGAGGACCGTAACACCCGGGGACTGAACCGCATGGCGTCGGTGGCGGATAACCTGGTGGTAAACCGTATTTATAACAAGCCCTTCAGTAAATTCGGGTTTATCATAGACAGGAAAGCTATTAACTCCTATTCGGAGGAACTGATACAGAAATACGATGTGCGGCCCCCAAAGGCGGAGATGCTTACCACCCATTTTTCCGGGGGAAACGCCCAAAAGGTCGTGGTGGCCCGGGAAGTAGCCGAGTCAACCAAGCTCCTCATCGCATCCCAGCCTAGTCGGGGGATTGATGTGGGGGCCATTGAATCGATCCGTACCATCCTGCAGGAAGTAAAATCCCGGGGGATCGGCGTCCTTTTGGTTTCCGTTGAGTTGGAGGAAGTTTTGAGTTTATCAGACCGGATTGTGGTATTAAGCGAGGGAAACATTGTGGGCATCCTGCCGGTGGAAGAGGCCAACGAGGAAAACCTGGGAATGATGATGCTTTCCGGCGGAGGCGCGTCATGATCCAAAACATTGGGTTTAAACAACTCTGGCGGGATAATTATGTGGGCATACGGAAGGTGGCGCTGACACTATTGCTGTCCCTTGGCTTAAGCATCCTCCTGGTGCTGCTTTTTACCAAGGATAATCCCTTCACCGTTTTCGGCTCCCTCTTGCGGGGCGCCCTGGTGGGGAAGCGGAACATCGGAACCACCCTTGCCTCCACCACAACCCTGCTGCTCAACGCCATCGCCTTTTCCATCGCCAACAACGCAGGCTTTTTTAACACCGGCATCGATGGTGATATGTATATGGGCGCCCTGGCCGCCACCCTGGTGGGCATTTACGGTCAGGGGATTCCGGCGCCTATCCTGGTGACCCTTTGTGTCCTCGCCGCCCTTGCCGCAGGGATGCTGTGGGCGCTGATTCCGGGGCTCCTGAACGTGCACCTCAACGCCAACGTTATCTGCGTATGTATCATGATGAATTCGGTGGCCAATTATATTTGTAACTTCTTTGTGGTGGGCCCCCTATCCGCGGGAAAGACCGTACCCCAGTCCAAGGACGTGGCGGTGCGCTTTGTCCAGATCCTTCCCCCAAGCCGTCTTAATATCGGTATATTTTTTGCAATCCTAATCTGGATACTGGTCCTCTGGGTAATCACCAAAACTACCCTGGGGTATGAACTTAAAACCCTGGGACAGAACTCCCTGCACGCCCAATACGCAGGTTTCAATTACAAAATGAGCGGCCTCAAGGCAATGATGATAAGCGGCGCCATTTCCGGTTTCGCCGGCTGCATTGAGATCCTGGGTAACTACGGGTACTTCCTCAACGAGTTTGCCTCCGGCCTCGGCTCACGGGGGCTTTTAGCCGCCCTGATCGTACGCTGTAATATATGGCTCCTGCCTATTGCCGCGTTCTTCATCGCCGCCCTGTCCTCCGGTTCGATTACCATGCAGGCAATGACCAAGGTTCCCAAATCCCTGGCGGATACCCTCACCGCCCTGTTCATCATCCTGGCCACCATGGAAACACTGTTTCTGTTTGACAAGCGTAAAAAAAAGCCCTCCGCCGCTAAGGGGGATGCCCATGGATAGCCGGACCCTTGAGATTATCACCAATGTCTTTTCCCCTTCCCTGCTCTATGCATCCCTGCGGGTTTCAACGCCAATTATGTATGCGGGGCTCTGCGCCGCCATGACCCAGCAGGCGGGGATACTGAACCTGGGCACCGAGGGGATCATGCTCATGGGGGCCTTTTTAGCGGTGGCCTTCGGGTATCTTACGGGAAGCTGGCTCTGGGGTATATTCGCCGCCATGATGGGGGGGATGTTCATTGCGGGCTGGCTTGCGGTGGCAAATCTGCGGTACCGGGCGTTTATGCCCGCCGTGTGTACCGGCATGAACCTCTTTGTCCTCGCCTTTACCCGATTCCTCTTAGAATCCCTCTTTAAGGTACAGGGGACCTTTATCAGCCCCCGGATACCCTCTATTCCCCGCATCAAATTCGACAATATCCCTATCCTCAGTAACTATTTCAATAACTGGTGCCTTACGGAATGGCTGGTGCTGGTGATTGTTCCCCTCACCTGGTTTGTGATCTTCAAAACCACCTGGGGTCTGCGGGTACGCTCGGTGGGGAAGATGGAACTGGCGGCTCAAACGGCGGGGATCAACGTGGAGTCCTATAAGTACCAGGCGATCCTGGTGTCCGGCCTTTTAGGGGGGCTCGCCGGGGCGCACCTTTCCCTGGGCTACAGTAATATGTTTGTCCAGGGCATGACCAATAACCGGGGGTTCATGGGGGTTGCGGCCATGTGGTTCGGCGGCGCCCATCCGGTGTATACGGTCCTGGGGGCCTACATCTTCGGCTTCTTTGATTCCACCGGCTCCCGCTTACAGCCCTACGGATTCCCCTCACAGTTTGTGCTGGCCATTCCCTATTTCATCACCGTGGTTATCCTTGCCATCGTCATGGCGATACAGATACATCGGGACAAACGGCAGAAGAGTTCCCTGCATTAGAAGGAGAGGATCATGAAGTCCATAGCGAAACTTTTATCCATAGCGGCGCTGCTGTCTTTGGCAGTTTTTCCCCTGTTTGCCGAGCCGGTAACCTATGAACTGACCCTGCTCCATACCAACGACCACCACGGTTCCATCCTTCCCAACGGCGGGCAGGGGGGCCTTGCGGAAGTGGCGGCCTATATCAAGGCGGTAAAGGCAACCAATCCCCAGGTTCTTCTGGTGGACGCCGGGGACATCAATACCGGCAGCGCCCTTTCCAATATGTTTTCCGCCGAGCCCGATATCCTGGGCTATAACATCATGGGTTATGACGCGGGGATCTTCGGCAACCATGAATTCGACGGCAATCAGGAAAAGCTGCTCAGGCAGATAGGCTGGGCCGAATTCCCCTTTGTCTCCTCCAATATCAAAACTTCCGATGGAACGTACCTGGGGGGCCACCAGTACCTGATTAAAAAATATGACGGCTTTACCCTGGGGATCTTCGGCCTTACCACCCTGCGGACAAAGATCATTGCCAGTCCCGACAAGAGCCTGACCTTTATCGACGAGATTGAAGCCGCCCGTGAAGTGGTAGACATTCTGCGGAACCGGGAAAAGGTTGATATTGTGATCGGGGTTTCCCATATCGGAAATGTGAAAGAAGCCCCGGATCATGTCATATCCCCGGAACTGGCGGCGGCGGTTCCCGGCATCGACATCATCGTGGACGGCCATTCCCACACCTATATGGAAGCGCCCGTAAAGGTGGGTTCCACGTATATTGTTTCCGCCAACGAGTGGGGAAAATATGTGGGCCACGGAAAACTTATTGTCCGGGACGGGAAGCTCCTGACCTTTACCTGGGCTCCTATCGCCATCGAACCGGACAGGGATGTGGTCAGGATGCTGGCCCCCTATATTGAAAAGGCCAACGCCGGCCTTAAGGAAGTGGTGGGGGAAGCCGCCGAGGAATTCGTCTTTGGTAAGCGGCTTACCCGCTACCAGGAAACCGCCATTGGGAACCTGATCACCGATGCCAATGTGTGGTACTTCAAGACCCTGTATAACCAGCAGATAGATTTTGCCTTTCATAACGGCGGTAATATCCGTGCCGGCCTTCCCAAGGGTCCGATAACCCGGGAGCAGATACTTACGGTGCTGCCCTTCGAGAACTACCTCTACATCGTGTCCCTTAAGGGCTCCGACATTCTGGAACTCTTTAAGTTTATCGGCACTATCCCCCAGGGCGCCGGGGGTTTCCCCCAGTTCTCACAGGAAGTGCGGTACACCATTGACAAGACCGAGGGGGACGGGGTTGTCAAGAACCTGACCATCGGCGGCGCGCCGGTTGATCCCGGCAGGATATACCGCTTCTGCACCAATGACTACCTCCAGGGCGGCGGCGATGGCTATGCGGTCCTGACCAAGTCGGAAAACCCCTTCAACGCCTCGCTGCTTCTGTCCTACGTGGTGGTTGAGTATGTCCGCTCTCGGGGCGGTATCATTACCCCCTCAACGGACGGACGCCTTACGGTTATCGGCGGCGTAACGCCCTAAAGAGAGGATCGCCGTAGCAAAAAGAACAACCGTTACGATAATCCTAATGGTCATCATTTAACCTCCCATCACATGGCGGCAGCCAGTTCTTTACGAACCAAAGCGGCTATAATCTCCTCCGGTGTCTGCCGGGTGGCAAGCGCTTTGGCGGTGATGTATTCGACAGAGAAATCGTCCACCGGTACCATTTTGAAGCCCTTCCGGGCAGTTATTCCCCGTATGGCAGGGTTTACGTTTGGCGTAGTCCGGGTCAACAATTCATCGAGAGCATCGGCTTCTTCTTCAGTCATAGCAGCCATAAGTTCCTCCTAATCTTGGTTTCGCAGCAAGCGGAAAGCCTTACGGCACCGCATGGCGTGAAAAACATGAACGGTTTGTTCATCAATAAGGTTATACATGATTTCAAGTACATTACCGTGGCTATCAAAACCAGTCAGAAGATACTTGTTGTCGTATCCATCAAGGAGTCCATCAAATAGCGAATGTCGGTTTCCGCAATGCCATGTTTAAACGAAGACTCATTGAAGACATAGGTAATAAACATAACCCGAATTATACCCTATGACAGGGAAATTCACAAGAGAACAGGCGCGGTCAGGAGACCGCTTGCTGCCCCTGCATGGGTCCGCTTATGGGGCGGCAGCCCTTTTGCGTTTTCTTCAGTCCAGTTCGTTGAGGTATTCATCGCCGTGAACACCGACGAGACAGCCCTCAACAGGGTTGGGCATAAGGTCAAGCAGTTCCATGGCGGTGATTGAAAACAGGTTGCTTGCACCGGGGGGCGCGATGGCGGCGTCCATCTCGATTCTGCGGTCATGCCAGATGATTTCCATTGGGCTGGACACGTCCATTTGGGCGCTCTGACCGCCGGCCAGCTTGAACATTTGCTCGCCTTTCTTGCGAAGCCCTAGGCGCTCAAAAACATCTCTGGTGATGACATTCCGGTGCGCTCCGGTGTCAACCTTGAAATGCACGGTGGTTTGGCGTACTTCCGATTCTTTGATGCGCCCCCGGCTGAAATCAGATACATCATCAAGGTTCCTGACTACTAAATCTTCATAAACGGTCATATAAGCTCCTTCGCCATGTCAGCATAGCATATATTGCCCGATATGGTACATGCCGTAAGCAGGCGATATCCGGTAAACCGGATACCGCCTACTGCCCCCGCAGGGGTCCGCTTATGATGAGGGGGGGGGGACAGCCTCCCAGGGGGCATCCGTATTGGCGGTGGAAAGGGCTCCCGTAACCGTGGCGTCAACTTTCCAGTTGTCGCCGTTTTCGTCGAGCCAGAATACCGCATGACCGATCCCGGCGTTGTTGTCGGGGGCCTCGCCGGAGCCGCCGCCGTAGATGGTTCCGCCTGTTTTGGTGAAAGTGCCCTGGTAGACCATCACCCCGCCGCCCACTACGTCAGCGGTATTGCCGCTGATCGTGCCGCCGCTCATGGTGAAAGTGCCCCCGTCGACAATCACCCCGCCGCCGAGGGTGGCGGATGTATTGCCGGTGATAGTCCCGCCGTACATAACAAACTCCGCCGCATC